>NZ_JBHSBI010000109.1:0-758 GCF_042650645.1 Nonomuraea purpurea | reverse complement strand
CCACTCCTCATCGGTGAGGTCTCCACGCGCCATGGCGAAGACCTACCAGGGTCACAGACCGGAGCGCAGGCAATCCCCGTGATCTCAACTCCGTACAAGCTCTAGCAGGTGCCGAGCATCTGCGTGAGCGCGTCCTTCTCATCGGCCTGCATGGTCAGGCCCCAGCCGTGTTTGACGTCGATCCAGCTCCTGGCGTACTCGCAGTAGAAGGACTGCAGCCGGCGGCTCAGCCCAGGCGATTGCGCGGCTGGTCCTGGGCAAGGTGCGCAGGACCGCCCGCAACCTCCGGAAGGCGGCGGCATGACGAAGTGACCCAGGTGTGACCCACATGTGTCTCACGATCAGCAAGAAGCCTTCCCATAAGGGAAGGAACCGCAGGTGGAGGTGGTAGGGCGCCCGGGGCTCGAACCCGGAATCTACGGATTAAAAGTGGCCAAAGAGCATGGAGCGAGCATTGAACGCCGGGTTAAACGGTCGCCCGCTGCCCCTATGGCGATCCCTTGGCCGTTCAGCTTGTGCCGTTATGGTACGTATCCATCCGATCTCAATTCATCCACTGACGGGTACTGCTGGGCATCTCGGCCGAGTAGCCATCGGTGTATGGTCCGAGTTCGTTGGTTATCCGCTGGCCATGCGCATTCTTTGCGTTCGAGGATCGCCAGCTGGGTTCACGTCCAGGGAGATGGTGTGCGGGTGATCTAGCCCATGCTGTGATGCGGGAGAGATCCATGTGACAAGAGACGGCCACTCCGTAATCC
>NZ_JBHSBI010000108.1:0-532 GCF_042650645.1 Nonomuraea purpurea | reverse complement strand
AAAATTTTTCACCCCTGACTCAATGTGTCGTGTTTCCTTCTGGAGTATCAGTGAATGTTTGAACCTTTTTTAATAGTTGTGTTTGAGTCCCTCAGTTGTCCTCCATGTGAAAAGATGGATCTGAGAATCATACAGTCACTGCTGGAAAGGGTTCAAATATGCAAAAAATGCTGGAAAACTGAAGAATCTGCAGGACCTGGAGGATTTTTCTGGAGAACAGAGCTCAGTTTAACTGCTCAGAACAAACAAGGGACTCATGAACAACCATCACAAAACAAAAAAACAGTCGTAGATCATCCAGGTAACCACACACAGTATTAAGAATCAATGGTTCACAAACTTATGAATGGGGTTATTTTAATAAATTCAGCTATTTTTTTGTCTTGTGGATTATATGTAAACATCTTTTATGTAAAATATCTTACTCAGGACAGTACTAAATAAAAAATAACATGCATTTTGTATTATCTCCCTTATTTTGTTAAAATTATTAACATTTTCACAGATTCTGCAAGTGGGTTCACATACTCTT
>NZ_JBHSBI010000107.1:1706-5007 GCF_042650645.1 Nonomuraea purpurea | reverse complement strand
GCTTTGAGGTCAAGTCCTCGGCCTATTAGTACCGGTCAGCTCCACACGTTACCGCGCTTCCACACCCGGCCTATCAACCCGGTCATCCACCGGGAGCCTTACCCCCTCAACAGGGTGGGAGACCTCATCTCAAGGCGAGCTTCCCGCTTAGATGCTTTCAGCGGTTATCCCTTCCGAACGTAGCCAACCAGCCATGCACCTGGCGATACAACTGGCACACCAGAGGTTCGTCCGTCCCGGTCCTCTCGTACTAGGGACAGCCCCTTTCAAGTCTCCTACGCGCGCAGCGGATAGGGACCGAACTGTCTCGCGACGTTCTAAACCCAGCTCGCGTACCGCTTTAATGGGCGAACAGCCCAACCCTTGGGACCTACTCCAGCCCCAGGATGCGACGAGCCGACATCGAGGTGCCAAACCATCCCGTCGATATGGACTCTTGGGGAAGATCAGCCTGTTATCCCCGGGGTACCTTTTAGCCGTTGAGCGACACCGCTTCCACACGCCGATGCCGGATCACTAGTCCCAGCTTTCGCTCCTGCTCGACCCGTCAGTCTCACAGTCAAGCTCCCTTGTGCACTTACACTCAACACCTGATTACCAACCAGGCTGAGGGAACCTTTGGGCGCCTCCGTTACCCTTTAGGAGGCAACCGCCCCAGTTAAACTACCCACCAGACACTGTCCCCGATCCGGATCACGGACCAGAGTTAGACGTTCAAAACGACCAGAGTGGTATTTCACCAATGACTCCACCCGAACTAGCGTCCGAGCTTCCCAGTCTCCCACCTATCCTACACAAGACGCTCCAAACGCCAATGTCAAGCTGTAGTGAAGGTCCCGGGGTCTTTCCGTCCTGCTGCGCGTAACGAGCATCTTTACTCGTAATGCAATTTCGCCGGGTCTGCGGTTGAGACAGCGGGGAAGTCGTTACGCCATTCGTGCAGGTCGGAACTTACCCGACAAGGAATTTCGCTACCTTAGGATGGTTATAGTTACCACCGCCGTTTACCGGCGCTTAAGTTCTCACCTTCGCCAACCCGAAAGTCGACTAAGCGGTCCCCTTAACGTTCCGGCACCGGGCAGGCGTCAGTCCGTATACATCGTCTTACGACTTCGCACGGACCTGTGTTTTTAGTAAACAGTCGCTTCCCCCTGGCCACTGCGACCCCCACCAGCTCCAGGCGCAAAGCCCATCACCAGCAGAGGTCCCCCTTCTCCCGAAGTTACGGGGGCAATTTGCCGAGTTCCTTAACCACAGTTCACCCGATCGCCTTAGTATTCTCTACCTGACCACCTGAGTCGGTTTAGGGTACGGGCCGCCACAACACTCACTAGAGGCTTTTCTCGGCAGCATAGGATCATCCACTTCACCACAATCGGCTCGGCATCACATCTCAGGATATATACGAGGCGGATTTGCCTACCTCGCTCCCTACATGCTTACCCCAGGACAACCATCGCCTGGGCTGGACTACCTTCCTGCGTCACCCCATCGCTTACCTACTACCCGATCGGTCCGAGCGTTCACCCTGACGGCCATCCCGAAGGACAACCCGAGCTAAGGACTCTTAGCATCACGAGGTTCAATATGGGCGCATTGAAGCGGGTACGGGAATATCAACCCGTTATCCATCGACTACGCCTGTCGGCCTCGCCTTAGGCCCCGACTTACCCTGGGCGGATTAACCTGCCCCAGGAACCCTTGGTCATCCGGCGCGAGGGTTTCTCACCCTCGATTCGCTACTCATGCCTGCATTCTCACTCGCACAGCCTCCACAACTAGATCACTCTGCTGCTTCACCGGCTGCACGACGCTCCCCTACCCACCCAGACAAAATCTGAGTGCCACGACTTCGGCGGTGTACTTGAGCCCCGCTACATTGTCGGCGCAGAATCACTTGACCAGTGAGCTATTACGCACTCTTTCAAGGGTGGCTGCTTCTAAGCCAACCTCCTGGTTGTCTCTGCGACTCCACATCCTTTCCCACTTAGCACACGCTTAGGGGCCTTAGTCGGTGATCTGGGCTGTTTCCCTCTCGACTACGAACCTTATCGCCCGCAGTCTCACTGCCACGCTCTCACTTACCGGCATTCGGAGTTTGGCTGACGTCAGTAACCTTGTCGGGCCCATCGGCCATCCAGTGCTCTACCTCCGGCAAGAAACACGCAACGCTGCACCTAAATGCATTTCGGGGAGAACCAGCTATCACGGAGTTTGATTGGCCTTTCACCCCTACACACAGATCATCCCCCAGGTTTTCAACCCTGGTGGGTTCGGTCCTCCACCCAGTCTTACCTGAGCTTCAACCTGCCCATGCGTAGATCACTCCGCTTCGGGTCTACAGCATGCGACTCAACGCCCTATTCAGACTCGCTTTCGCTACGGCTCCCCCACACGGGTTAACCTCGCCACACACCATAACTCGCAGGCTCATTCTTCAAAAGGCACGCAGTCACATCACAAGCAGGGCGAACCCCGCTTAAGCTCCTACGGCTTGTAGGCACACGGTTTCAGGTACTCTTTCACGACCCCTCACCGGGGCACTTTTCACCTTTCCCTCACGGTACTCGTGCACTATCGGTCACCAGGGAGTATTTAGGCTTACCAGGTGGTCCTGGCAGATTCACACAGGATTCCTCGAGCCCCGTGCTACTTGGGATACCCTCCAGCAGTCCATCCGATTTCGCCTACCCGGCTCTCACGGTCTACGGCGCCCCTTCCCAGAGGCTTCAACTACCAGATGGATTTCTCACTGCTCGAAGCAACGGCAGCCACTTCAAGAAGGTCCCACGACCCCGAACATGCAACGCCTGCCGGCTATCACACACGCCCGGTTTAGCCTCATCCGCTTTCGCTCACCACTACTCACGGAATCACTCTTGTTTTCTCTTCCTACGGGTACTGAGATGTTTCACTTCCCCGCGTTACCACCAACCGCCCTATACATTCAGGCGGAGGCAACACCACATGACTGGTGCTAGGTTTCCCCATTCGGACATCCCCGGATCAACGTCTGGTTGGCGACTCCCCGAGGCTTAACGCAGCCTCCCACGTCCTTCATCGGCTCCTGATGCCAAGGCATCCACCGTGTGCCCTAAAAAACTTGGCCACAAAGATGCTCGCGTCCACTATGCAAATCTCAAACAACAAACAGCAACCACATCCAAACCCTCAAGCTTTGAGGATCCTTCCGTGGCCCTGTACTGAGGACTTTCAACGAGCATTCCGCCCGTTCCCTCAGGACCCAACAGTGTGCTTCAGACCCAGCCCGAACCCCCGACAACCCCGTTCCCACTCCCAC
>NZ_JBHSBI010000106.1:0-856 GCF_042650645.1 Nonomuraea purpurea | reverse complement strand
ATGGTTCTCTCAAAGATATGAACAAACATTATTCCAGTAATGTTATTAGGACATTTGTTCAAAGTTATCTGGTCTTTAAAGGGGATCTACAATGCCGCTTTTACAAGATGTAATATAAGTCTCTGGTGTCCCCAGAATGTGTCTGTGAAGTTTCAGCTCAAAATACCCCACAGATCATTTATTATAGCTTGTCAAATTTGCCCCTATTTGGGTGTGAGCAAAAACACACCGTTTTTGTGTGTGTCCCTTTAAATGCAAATGAGCTGCTGCTCCCGCCCCCTTTCCAGAAGAGGGCGGAGCTTTAACAGCTCAACAACAACAAAGCTGGAGAATCTCACGCAGCCAAAATGAGGATTGTCAGTAACGGTGTTCAGCCTTACATTGTTCAAACCGGAGTCAGACACTGATGAGAGACTCAGGAAGAAGTTACAACTTTTAGAATGCAACTGGACGTTTCTGAATGGTTAGTGGATAAATTTATGTAGTTGCTGTGGAGTTGATTCAACTCATCAACTAGCATGTGCCGTCATGTTAATCTTTTGTGCAAATCCAGCGTTGAATTGACCCTCGTTTGTGAAGCAGTCCGGCGTAAAATGACGGCATGGTAACAACACTCTACTACAACAACTCTTCCTCTTCTCTAAAGCAGCCCAACATGGCCTCACCCCCTTTGTTGCGTGTTCCCAGGGGCAGGGTTTATGTAAATTTTAGGGTTTGTGATGTCACTAACCCGGGAAGAAGCTTGTTGTAGTCCCTACCAGCCATTGTTGTAGTCCTTAAACATCATTTTTTATAACTGAGAATATCTCCCTTTGTATTGAACTTTGAGCGTCGTAACTTTGCAGATGATTTTTAT
>NZ_JBHSBI010000105.1:0-822 GCF_042650645.1 Nonomuraea purpurea | reverse complement strand
GGATTTTATACACCTGCGGCAATGGGTCTATATGTAAGCAATAAGGTACGAGAGGCTGTGCTGTATTATGGATAAGTCACAACTGAAGGGCGTTGTTAGGCACTGTTGACTTATTCACGATACAGCACTAGCCTCGAGTACCTTATTGCTTTTATAAAACGGTTACCACACAATACAAATATTAAAGCCAAAAATATGTATCAATGCAACTTTCATGAAGTAAAATCACCTAAAGCCTTCCTTCCGCCGGAAAAAATAGTCCCTGACCGTGAACAGCAACAGAAGTTACATTATTACGCCATTAGATGGCGGCAAAGACTGTCTTTATGAGTGTGTCAGTCAGTAGCGAAGACTTTTATATTGAAAAGACTGAATTGTTGTGAACACGGAACAAGACGCAACTGACAAATGCTTTGACTAGCGCTGTCAGTCACGGGAAAACCCCTTAACTGTTAAAAGGACAAGATATTGCAGCGGACATTTAAACAGGTTTTTTATTATGACCATAGGACTGACCTGAAGGAAAATGCTAAATCTGAATGCAGGTAATAAACTTGCTCACTCGATCTCTTTCTCACAACACTCTTCTAATAATATAATATAATATAATATAATATATAAGATAATATCAATTCTTAAGCCATTTCAGTGTCTTTATGCCATCACAAGCTGATTCTAATGCAAGCATGAGATATTATTTAGCAAATAAAATTCATAGCAATCAGTTATATTGCTATGAACATATTATTTATTATTTTTGTAAATATTAGGAGCAACTGTGTAATGTGTCGTACAGTGATGGAAGCTTGGCCATCGACCGTT
>NZ_JBHSBI010000104.1:0-587 GCF_042650645.1 Nonomuraea purpurea | reverse complement strand
TTATGTATATTACTTTAAGTATTGTCACTTCATAACATTAAGGTTGGAGCACTGTAGTCATATTGACTATTTTATTGATGTCTTTAGTACTTCTCTGGACCTTGCATGATGGTATATACATTGCTTTCTATGGGAGATAAAAAAAAAAAAAAAAAACTCACAGATTTCATCGAAAATATCTTAATTTGTGTTCCGAAGATGAACGAAGGTCTTAAGGGTTTAGAACAACATGAGGGTGAGTAATTAAAGGATTAGTTCACTTCAGAATTAAAATTTCCTGATAATTTACTCACCCCCATGTCATCCAAGATGTTTGTCTTTCTTTCTTTGAGAAAAACATTCCAAGATTTTTCGCCATATAGTGGACTTCAGTGGGGTACAACGGGTTGAAGGTCCAAATTGCAGTTTCAGTGCAGCTTCAAAGGACATGATCCCAGACAAAGGATAAGGGTCTTATCTAGAGAAACAATCAGTCATTTTCTAAAAAAAAAAAAAATATGTATATACTTTTTAACCACAAATTCTTGTCTTGCACTGCTCTGTGATGTACCACGCATTACGTAATCATGTTGGAAAGATCACGCGTG
>NZ_JBHSBI010000103.1:0-692 GCF_042650645.1 Nonomuraea purpurea | reverse complement strand
GATGATTCCATTGCTGTGCTCCATTCAACTCAGAATTCCCAAAGTTCTGTTTGTTAAAGGGTTAGTTCACCCAAAAATGAAAATTATTAATTACTCACCCTCATGTCGCTCCACACCTTCATTCATCTTCAGAACACAAATTAAGATATTTTTGATGAAATCCGATGGCTCAGTGAGGCCTGCATAGCCAGCAAGATAATTAACACTTTCAGATGCCCAGAAAGCTACTAAAGACATATTTAAAACAGTTCATGTGACTACAGTGGTTCAACCTTAATGTTATGAAGCGACGAGAATACTTTTTGTGCGCCAAAAAAACAAAATAACGACTTATTCAACAATATCTAGTGATGGGCGATTTCAAAACACTGCTTCATGAAGCTTCGAAGCTTTACGAATCTTTTGTTTCGAATCAGTGGTTCGGAGCGTGTATCAAACAATCTCAAACTGCCAAAGTCATGTGATTTCAGTAAACGAGGCTTCGTTACATCATAAGTGTTTCGAAATTTCAATGGTTCACGTGACTTTGGCAGTTTGGTACACGCTCCGAACCACTGATATAGATAAGTAGATTTTGTCCATCAACATTTCATGGATTAAAATCCAACATTTCATCCAGTAATGTTAAGTAGTTTTGATTTATACACTGTTTATTGTTTGATAGATTACATGTGCGTAAGCAATACTTCTGT
>NZ_JBHSBI010000102.1:0-567 GCF_042650645.1 Nonomuraea purpurea | reverse complement strand
GAAAGGTCCTTACAGACCTGCATGTCTTCGTGCTCGATCGCGGCGGGAAACCGTTGCAGCCGTGCCGGCCCGGCCGGGCCCGGCAGATCCTCAAAGCAGGCCGGGCGGTGGTGGTCCGGCACACCCCGTTCGTCATCCGCCTACTCGACCGCACCGTGACCGGGTCCACCGTTCCCGGCGTTGAGATCGGCCTCGACCCCGGCTCCAGGCACACCGGCATCGCCGTCTTCACCGAACATGACGGCAGCCGTGCCGGGAAATACAGTATCCAACTCGACCACCGGGGCGCGGCGATCCGCGACAAGCTCACCGCCCGCTCGACCTACCGGCGTGGCAGGAGGTCGCGGAACCTGCGCTACCGCGCTCCGCGATTCCGCAACCGCGCCAGGCCCGAGGGCTGGCTCGCGCCGTCCCTGCGGCACCGGGTGGACACCACCATGTCGTGGATGGCCCGGTTGAGGCGGTGGGCTCCCGTGCGCGCCGTCCACCTCGAGCGCGTCGCCTTCGACACGCACGCCATGTCGGCGGGCCGGCCGCTGGAAGGCATCGACTACCAGCAGGGCACAC
>NZ_JBHSBI010000101.1:0-590 GCF_042650645.1 Nonomuraea purpurea | reverse complement strand
GTGTGCCCTGCTGGTACTCGATGCCTTCCAGCGGCCGGCCCGCCGACAGGGCGTGCGTGTCGAAGGCGACACGCTCGACGTGGACGGCGCGCACGGGAGCCCACCGCCGCAACCGGGCCGTCCACGACATGGTGGTGTCCACGCGGTGCCGCAGCGACGGCGCGAGCCAGCCCTCGGGCCTGGCGCGGTTGCGGAATCGAGGAGCACGGTAGCGCAGGTTCCGCGACCTCCTGCCACGCCGGTAGCTCGAACGGGCGGTGAGCTTGTCACGGATCGCCGCGCCCCGATGGTCGAGTTGAATACTGTACTTCCCGGCACGACTGCCGCCGCGTTCGGTGAAGACGGCGATGCCGGTGTGCCTGGAGCCGGGGTCGAGACCGACCTCGACGCCGCCAACGGTGGAGCCGGCCACGGTGCGGTCGATCAGGCGGATGACGAACGGGGTGTGCCGGACCACCACCGCCCGGCCCGCTTTGAGGAGTTTCCGGGCCCTGCCGGGCCGGCACGGCTGCAACGGTTTCCCGCCGCGATCGAGCACGAAGACATGCAGGTCTGTAAGGACCTTTCCGCCCTTGTCGGACTGCTCCGAG
>NZ_JBHSBI010000100.1:0-603 GCF_042650645.1 Nonomuraea purpurea | reverse complement strand
ACGGCGTCCCCGCCGCGCCGCAGTACACGCAGGCACGGCCCCATTTCTCCAGCAGGTATTGGCGGGCCTCGTATCCGGCCAGTGTGCCCTGCTGGTAGTCGATGCCTTCCAGCGGCCGGCCCGCCGACATGGCGTGCGTGTCGAAGGCGACGCGCTCGAGGTGGACGGCGCGCACGGGTGCCCACCGCCTCAACCGGGCCATCCACGACATGGTGGTGTCCACCCGGTGCCGCAGGGACGGGGCGAGCCAGTCCTTGGGTCGGGTGCGGTTGAGGAATCGCGGAGCGCGGTAACGCAGGTTCCGCGACCTCCTGCGCCGCCGGTGGTTCGAGCGGGCGGTGAGCTTGTCGCGGATCGCCGCGCCCCGGTGGTCGAGTTGGATGCCGTACTTCCCGGCACGGCTGCCGTCACGTTCGGTGAAGACGGCGATGCCGGTGTGCCTGGAGCCGGGGTCGAGACCGATCTCAACGCCGTCAACGGTGGACCCGGCTACGGTGCGGTCGAGTAGGCGGATGACGAACGGGGTGTGCCGGACCACCACCGCCCGGCCCGCTTTGAGGATCTGCCGGGCCCGGCCGGGCCGGCACGGCTGCAACGGTTTCC
>NZ_JBHSBI010000099.1:0-635 GCF_042650645.1 Nonomuraea purpurea | reverse complement strand
CTCGTCGGGGTGGCCGCGGGGCTGGCGAACGCGGGCAAGATCCCGTTCGTGTGCGCGGCGGCGCCGTTCCTGACCGGGCGGGCGCTGGAGCAGATCAAGGCCGACGTCGCCTACAGCGAGGCGCACGTGGTGCTGTGCGGGCAGAGCCCCGGCATGGCCTACGGCGAGCTCGGCCCGACCCATCACGGGATCGAGGACCTGTCCTGGATGCGGGCGGTCGCCAACCTGGACGTGATCGTCCCGGCGGATCCGGCCCAGACACGCGCCGCCGTCCGCTGGGCCGCCGCTTCAGGACGTCCTTCCTACCTGCGGATCCCGCGCTTCAAGGTGCCCGCCGTCACCCCTGAGGGGGCGCCGTTCGAGCCGCGCCGGGCCGTGCCGCTCCAGGACGGCACCGACGCCACCGTGATCGCGATCGGCTCCCTGACCTCCCGCGCCCTGGACGCCGCGGCCCTGCTGCGCGCCGAGGGCGTCTTCGTGCGGGTGCTCAACATGCCCTTCCTGGACCCCCTCGATGAGGACGCCATCGTGGCCGCCGCCCGCGAGACCGGCCGGATCGTCACCGCGGAAGAGGCCACGATCAGCGGCGGACTCGGCGCGGCCGTCGCCGCCACCGTCGTCACCCGCCACCCCGT
>NZ_JBHSBI010000098.1:0-803 GCF_042650645.1 Nonomuraea purpurea | reverse complement strand
ACCCGCAGCGTGTGCACGCCGTACACGAGGCTGAAGGCGCGGAAGTCCACCTGCTCGTACGGATCGGCCAGGGCGAGGCCGGGGAAGCGCCGCAGCAGTGCCGGGAAGGCGATGCGCATCTCCATCCGCGCCAGCGGCGCCCCGAGGCAGTGGTGCACACCATGGCCGAAGGCGACGTGACCGGCGGCTCCCCGAGTGATGTCGAGTGTCTCGGGATCGTCGACGAAGGCAGGGTCGCGGTTGGCGGCGGGAAACGAGCAGATCACGAGTGATCCCGCGGGGATGGCATGCCCGGCGATCTCCACATCCGTCGTGGTCGTGCGCGGCGGCAGCAACTGCACGATGGACAGCCAGCGCAACAGTTCCTCGATGGCGGGTTCGACCTGGGCCTGATCCTCGCGGATCATCGCCAGCTGGTCCGGGTGCCGCAGCAGGGCCAGGGTGCCCAGGCCGAGCATGTTCGAGGTCGTCTCATGCCCGGCCAGCAGCAGAAGTCCCGCGATGCCGATCAGCTCGTCCGTGCTGAGATCGTGGCCGTGCTCGCGCACCAGCATGCCCAGCATGTCCTCGCCCGGATCCGCCTGGGCGCGGGCCACCAGCCCGGCCATGTAGGCGCGGTCCTCCCGCTGTGCCGCGACGCGCTGTTCCATCGGCAAGGAGGTGTCCAGCAGGCGTACGGCGCGTTCGTGGAACTCGGCGCGGTCGGTCTGCGGCACGCCCAGCAGCTCGCAGATCACCAGCGACGGCACCGGCAGCGCGAAGTGCTCCACCAGGTCGGCCGGCTTGCCGGCCCGCTCCAGATC
>NZ_JBHSBI010000097.1:0-863 GCF_042650645.1 Nonomuraea purpurea | reverse complement strand
TCCCAGACTCCGCAGGTGTGGCTGGACTGTCAGGTGACTGAGCGTGAGGGGGGTTTGTTTGTTAATTGGGATGCGGTGGAGGAGTTGTTCCCGGCGGGTGTGTTGGATGCGATGTTTGGTGGGTTTGTGGGGGTTTTGGGTTGGTTGGTGGAGGGTGATTGGTCGGTTGGGGTGCCGGTGTCGGTGCCGGTGCGGCCGGGGGGTGAGGTGGGGGTGGTTTCGGGTCGGTTGGTGCATGAGGGGTTTTTTGAGTATGCGGCGGCGTGTCCGGATGCGGTGGCGTTGGTGTGGGGTGATTCGGGTCGGTTGACGTATGGGGAGTTGGCTGAGCGGGTGTTGGTGGTGGCGGGGGCGTTGGGTGTTGGGCCGGGGGATGTGGTGGGGGTGTGTTTGCCGAAGGGTGTTGATCAGGTGGTGGGGGTGTTGGCGGTGTTGGCGGCTGGGGGGACGTATGTGCCGGTGGGGGTGGATCAGCCGGTGGTGCGGCGGGAGCGGATTTTCCGGCGGGCGGGGGTGCGGTGTGTGCTGGAGGTGTTGCCGGAGGGTTCCCGCCCGTTGTCTGGTCCGGTGCGGGTGTCGGATGAGCAGGTGGCGTATGTGATTTTCACGTCGGGTTCGACGGGGGAGCCGAAGGGGGTTGAGGTCTCGCATCGGGCTGCGGTGAACACGATTGAGGATGTGTGCGGGCGGTTTGGGGTGGGGGTGGGGGATCGGGTGCTGGCGGTGTCGGCGTTGGATTTCGATCTGTCGGTGTTCGATGTGTTCGGTTTGCTGGGGGTGGGTGGTGCGGTGGTGTTGGTCGAGGAGGATCAGCGCCGCGATGCCGACGCGTGGCTGGATCTCACCCGCCGCCACGGCGTCAC
>NZ_JBHSBI010000096.1:0-895 GCF_042650645.1 Nonomuraea purpurea | reverse complement strand
CCTGCATCTGCGTCTTGCAGTGCGTGACGATCTCGGCGATCTCCTTCTCCGAGACGTACGCGTTCTGGATGCGGATGGGCTTGCTCGCGCCCATCGGCAGGAACAGCGCGTCACCCTGGCCGACCAGCTTGTCGGCGCCCGGCTGGTCGAGGATGACCCGCGAGTCGGTGAGGCTGGAGACCGCGAACGCCAGCCTGGAGGGCACGTTCGCCTTGATCAGGCCGGTGACGACGTCCACGGAGGGCCGCTGGGTGGCGATCACCAGGTGGATGCCGGCGGCGCGGGCGAGCTGCGTGATGCGCACGATGGAGTCCTCCACGTCGCGCGGCGCCACCATCATGAGGTCGGCCAGCTCGTCCACGATCACCAGCAGGTACGGGTACGGCTGGTACACCCGCTCGCTGCCCGGCGGCGGCTGCAGCTTGCCCGCCCGCACGGCCTTGTTGAACTCGTCCACGTGCCGGAACCCCGACGCCGCCAGGTCGTCGTAGCGCCGGTCCATCTCCCCCACCACCCATTCGAGGGCCTCTGCGGCCTTCTTCGGGTTGGTGATGATGGGCGTGATCAGGTGGGGGATGCCCTCGTAGACGCTCAGCTCGACGCGTTTGGGGTCGACCAGCACCATGCGCACCTCGTCGGGGGTGGCGCGCATCAGGATGCTGGTGATCAGCCCGTTGACGCAGACCGACTTGCCGGCGCCGGTGGCGCCCGCGATGAGCAGGTGGGGCATCTTGGCGAGGTTGGCGACGATGGTGCGGCCCTCGACGTCCTTGCCCAGGCCGACGATCATCGGGTGGTGGTCGGCCTGGGCGACCTGGGCGCGCAGCACGTCACCGAGCGCCACCAGGTCCTTGTCGGCGTTCGGGATCTCCACCCCGATCGCCGACTTGCCCGG
>NZ_JBHSBI010000095.1:0-974 GCF_042650645.1 Nonomuraea purpurea | reverse complement strand
CTGGGCGGTGAGCAGGGCCTTGCGGGCGATGCGCTGGGCGGTCAGGGCGTCTTGGCGGGTTTGGGCTTCGGTGAGGGCGTCGATGTCGAGGAGGTTCAGGGCGCGCCAGATGGTGCGCATGACGTCGATGCCGGCGCGGGCGGCTTCGACGGCGTCTTCGCGGAAGGGGAACTGGTCGAGTTGCCAGATGCCGTTCCAGCCGGCTTGGCGCAGGGTGTGGAAGAACTCGAAGGTTTCGACGAGGTGGATGGAGCCGACGACCATGTCGTCGTCCCAGCCTCGGTAGTTGTCGTTGACGTCGATGGCGAACAGGCGGTCGTGGTCGAGGATGAGCTGGGCGGCGTCGGCGGGGGATTCGAGGCCGTAGAGGGAGTGGCCGAAGTCGAGCAGGATGCCGACGTTGGGGACGTTCATCTTCTCGATGGCCAGCAGGGTGCGGGCGGCGGAGGAGAAGGTCATGCGGTTGCGGGGTTCGCGGGGTTTGTATTCGATGGCGAAGCGCTGGTCGGGGTGGCGTTGGGCGAGTTCGCGGATGGCTTCGACGGATAGTTGCCAGAGGGTTTTGTAGTCGGCTTGGAAGGGGTAGTCCCAGCCGTCTTGGCCGGGCCAGAGTTTGACGTAGTCGCAGCCGAGGCGGCGGGACAGGTCGGCGGCGTCGCTGACGAGTTCGATGGCGGCGCGGCGGATGGCGGGGTCGGGGTTGGTGAAGGCGCCGCGGCTGAAGGTGCGGGTGTAGATCTCGGGGGTGAGGGCGATGGCGCGCAGGCCGTTGGCTTTGAGGCGTTCTTCGAGTTGGTCGACGTCGAGGTCGGCGGGGTTGAAGGGGTAGTTGATGTCGACGACGGACAGGCTGCCGACCTGGCCGGCGCGGTCGATGGCTTGGAGGGTGGAGACGGGTGGGCCGTATCCGTCGGTGGCGTAGCGGTCGCGGAACTGCCCGAAGTGCCAGAGTCCTGCGCCGAAGAGCGGTTCTG
>NZ_JBHSBI010000094.1:0-1021 GCF_042650645.1 Nonomuraea purpurea | reverse complement strand
ACGAGCAGGTGGACGTGGTCGTGTTCGCCGTTGAACTCGCGGAGTTCGGCCTCGAAACTGTCGCACACCTCGATCATGATGTCTTCGCAGCGGCGCAGCATCGCGTCGTCGAACACATTTCTGCGATATTTGGTGACAAAGACCAGATGGATATGCATCGCGGAAACCACGTGTCTGCCTCGTCGATATTCTATTTCCTGGCTCATAGGCCAGATGATAATGTGTTCGAGCATTGAGACGTGAGCGTCCCATAAACGAGGGGGTGTTGCGCATGCTGGCGGGCCGGAAGTACCGCCTGGAGTTCGACTTCGGGCAGCGGGCGTTCGCCGAAAGGCTGGGTGGGATCTGCCGGGCTGTGTGGAACACCGGTCTCGAGCAACGGCGGGATTACCGGCGGCGCGGGGAGTGGATCAACTATGCCGAGCAGTGCGGGCAACTCGCCGAAGCTAAGAAGGACCCGTACTGCGACTGGCTCGCCGACGCCCCCGCCCAGGTGATCCAGCAGTCCCTCAAGGACCTGGACGAGGCGTGCCGCAAGCATGGCACGTGGAAGGTGCACTGGAAGTCGAAGGCGAAGTGGCGGCCCTCGTTCCGGTTCCCCACCGCCGGACACCTGCCCGTAGAGCGGATCGCCCGAAAGTGGGGGCGGGTGTTCCTGCCCAAGTTCGGGTGGGCGCGGTTTCGGATGTCGCGCCCGCTCGGGGGTACCGTGAAGTCCGCGACCGTGTCCCGGGACGGCAGGCACTGGTTCATCAGCTTCCTGCTCGACGACGGGATCGCCGAGCGTGAGAAACACGCGTGCTCTGAATGGGCAGGCGTGGACCGGGGGGTGGTCACGGCCGCCGTGACCTCGGATGGGGAGTTCTTCGACCGCCGCCACGCCGGAACCGGCGCAGTCTCCTCCAGACAACTGCCACGGGAGACGAAACAGGACCGGAAAGACGACCTCGGGTATCTGTCGCCCGGCGAAGCCAACCGGTGTCTACGGCTGCAACGGCAACTCGCCCGCACGAAGAAGGGA
>NZ_JBHSBI010000093.1:0-1081 GCF_042650645.1 Nonomuraea purpurea | reverse complement strand
TGTACGGAGTTGAGATCACGGGGATTGCCTGCGCTCCGGTCTGTGACCCTGGTAGGTCTTCGCCATGGCGCGTGGAGACCTCACCGATGAGGAGTGGTCCTTGATCGAGCCTCACTTGCCGCTGGGTGAGCGAGGCCCGATCCCGGATCTGCGGCAGCAGTTCAACGCGGTGATGTGGCGGTTTCGTACCGGCAGCCCGTGGCGGGATATTCCTGCCCAGTACGGGCCCTGGTCCACTGTCTATGACCGGTTCCGCTCGTGGGCGGTGAACGGCGTATTCGAGCGGCTGATGCAGGCGATGATCGCCGAGGCCGCGGCTCGGGGGCAGGCCGATCTCGATCTGGTCAGCGTGGACTCCACCACGGCCCGCGCCCATCACCACGCTGCCGGGATGGTCCTGGGCGGCGAGCTGGCCGCGGCGTTGCAAGAGGCGGCCGAGCAGGAAAAGGGGCTGCACCAAAGGGGCAAAGCGCCTGCGACGGTGACCCCGGCAAAGATGGGACCGGGGACGAGGACGGACGACGGCTGATCCGACGTCGGTACCGGTTCCGGCTGAAGGCGGCCAAGCTGGGGCGCTCGCGGGGCGGGCTGACCAGCAAGGTGCATCTGTCGGCCGACCGGCGATGCCGTCCGCTGTCCTTCGTTCTCACCCCCGGCCAGGCTGGAGACAGCCCGCAGTTTCGCGCGGTGCTGGAGCGCATCAAGATCCGTCTGCCGGTGGGTCGTCCGCGCACCAGGCCGGGCGCGGTGGCCGCCGACAAGGCGTACTCCTCCCGTGGCAACCGCGTCTACCTGCGCCGGCGCGGGATCAAGGCGGTCATCCCGGAGAAGGCCGACCAGGCGGCCAACCGCAAGAAGCGTGGCTCTCGCGGCGGCCGACCGGTCCGCCATGATCTCGATCTCTACAAGGAGCGGAACACGGTGGAGCGGTGCGTCAATCGGATCAAAGAGTGGCGTGGGCTGGCTTTTCGGTTCGACAAGACACCCGACAGCTACCTGGCAGGCCTGCACCTACGCGGAGCCGTCATGTGGATCCGAAGCCTCCGACCAGTCTGAAGATCCGAACTTCGTACACGCTCTA
>NZ_JBHSBI010000092.1:0-1121 GCF_042650645.1 Nonomuraea purpurea | reverse complement strand
TTCGGGTGTGCCCGCATGGTGTGGAACGACGCTCTGGCCGCCCGCAAGGCCGCGCGCAAGGCCGGGCTGCCGTTCATCGGGGACGCCGAACTCCAGCGCCTGGTCCTGACTCAGGCCAAGCGCCGTCCCGAGCGGGCGTGGCTCGCCGAGGTCTCCTCGGTGGTGCTGCAGCAGTCGGTGCGTGACCTGAACGTCGCCTACAAGAACTTCTTCGATTCGGTGTCGGGCCGGCGCAGGGGCCCGAAGATGGGGCTGCCGGTTTTCAAGTCCCGCCGTGATCGGCGGCAGTCGGCCCGGTTCACCACGGCCGCGTTCTCCCTCACCGGCCAAGGCCGCCTGTATCTGGCGAAGATCGGCGAGGTGGAGGTGCGCTGGTCGCGGGCGCTGCCCGCCGCCCCGTCCTCGGTCACGGTCATCCAGGACGCCGCCGGCCGGTATTTCGCCTCCTTCGTCGTGCAGGTGAGCGACGAGGGCCAGGTGCTATCCGAGACCGGCGGCGAGATCGGCATCGATCTGGGGTTGACCCACTATGCGGTCACCTCCACCGGGGAGAAGATCGCCAATCCGAAATGGTTGCGGCGGCGGGAGAAGAAACTCGCCCGTTTGCAGCGATCGCTGGCCCGCAAACGGAAGGGATCGGCCAACCGTGACAAGGCCAGAGTGAAACTCGCGCGTCAGCACGCCAAGGTGACCGACGCTCGCCGGGACTTCCTGCACCAGAACACGACCTCGATCATCCGTGAGAACCAAACGGTGCACATCGAGGATCTGGCCGTGCGTGCCCTGGCCCGCAGCCGGCTGGCCAAGTCGGTCACCGATGCGAGCTGGGGCGTGTTCGTGACCATGCTGGCCGGCAAGGCCGTCCGCTACGGCAGGACGGTGACGAAGATCGGCCGCTGGCATCCCAGCTCCCAGTATTGCCCCTGCTGTGGATGGAAGGTCGGCAAGCTCCCGCTGGACATCCGGGAGTGGGACTGCCGCTGCTGCGGCGAGCACCACGACCGCGACATCGCCGCCGCGATCAACATTCTCATCGAAGGGCGACGCATCAACGGCTCGACCGTGGCCGCCGGGCCGGCTGGACACGGCATAAACGACTGTGGAGGGCAGGTCAGACCAGG
>NZ_JBHSBI010000091.1:0-1143 GCF_042650645.1 Nonomuraea purpurea | reverse complement strand
GTACGCAACGGTTACCACCAGCCGCGCGATCTGCTCACCGGCGTCGGCGCGATCGAGGTCAAAGCGCCGCGGGTCAACGACAAGCGCATCGAGGAGGAAACCGGCGAGCGTAAGCGGTTCTCCTCGGCGATCCTGCCCGCCTGGGCGCGCAAGACCCCGCAGATCAGCGAGGTGCTGCCGCTGCTGTACCTGCACGGCCTGTCTTCGGGAGACTTCGTCCCCGCGCTGGGCCGGTTCCTCGGCTCAACCGCCGGACTGTCGGCCTCGGTCATCACCCGGCTGACCGAGACCTGGAAGGGCGAACAGCGGGCCTTCGGCGAGCGGGACCTGTCCGGCGTGGACTACGTCTACCTGTGGGTTGACGGTATCCACGTCAACATCCGCCTGGAGGAGCACAAACTCTGCCTGCTGGTGATGATCGGGGTGCGCGCGGACGGACGTAAGGAGCTCGTCGCGCTCGCCGACGGCTACCGTGAGTCGACCGAGTCGTGGGCTGACCTGCTGCGCGATTGCAAGCGGCGCGGGATGCGCGCCCCGGTGCTGGCGGTCGGGGATGGGGCGCTCGGTTTCTGGGCCGCGCTGAGCGAGGTGTTTCCGCAGACCAGAGCCCAGAGGTGCTGGTTTCACAAGATCGCCAATGTGCTGGGGGCCATGCCGAAGTCTGCCCACCCGGCTGCGAAGAAGGCCTTGGCCGAGATCTGGAACGCCGAGGACAAGGAGCACGCCGAACGCGCGGTGAAGGACTTTCAGGCCCTCTACGGCGCCAAGTATTCCAAGGCCGTCGCCAAGGTGGTCGATGACCTCGACGAACTACTCGCCTTCTACGACTACCCCGCCGAGCACTGGGTGCATCTGCGCACGACCAACCCCATCGAGTCGACCTTCGCCACCGTCCGGCATCGGACCAAGGTCACCAAGGGTCCCGGCTCGCGCGCCGCCGGGCTGGCGATGGCCTTCAAGCTGATCGAGTCGGCGCAGAAGCGCTGGCGGGCGGTCAACGCACCACATCTCGTCGCCCTGGTCCGCGCCGGGGCGACATTCGTGGGCGGCAAGCTCGTCGAGCGGCCGGACGAGACGTCTCCCGAGGGGCGGTCACCCGTCGCTGCTTAAAGACTTTGATCCACAGGTATTGACGATTGCTCC
>NZ_JBHSBI010000090.1:0-1145 GCF_042650645.1 Nonomuraea purpurea | reverse complement strand
GGCCCGCATGGAGCGGGTCGTGCGCGAGCGCATGACCACCCAGGACGTCGAGGCGATCACGCCGCAGACCCTGATCAACATCCGCCCGGTCGTGGCGGCCATGAAGGAGTTCTTCGGCACCTCGCAGCTGTCGCAGTTCATGGACCACACCAACCCGCTGGCCGGTCTGACGCACAAACGGCGTCTGAACGCGCTCGGCCCCGGTGGTCTGTCCCGTGAGCGGGCCGGCATGGAGGTCCGTGACGTGCACCCGTCCCACTACGGCCGGATGTGCCCGATCGAGACCCCCGAGGGCCCCAACATCGGCCTCATCGGCTACCTCGCGTGCTTCGCCCGGCTCAACGCCTTCGGCTTCGTCGAGACCCCCTACCGCAAGGTCGTCGACGGCAAGGTGACCGACCGGATCGACTACCTCACCGCCGACGAGGAAGACCGCTACATCATCGCCCAGGCGAACTCCTCGCTGACGGAGGAGGGCGAGTTCGCGGAGAGCAGGGTGCTCGTGCGGCGCAAGGGCGGCGAGTTCGAGTACGTCCGCTCGGGCGAGGTCGACTACATCGACGTGTCGCCGCGCCAGATGGTCTCCGTGGCCACGGCGATGATCCCGTTCCTGGAACACGACGACGCCAACAGGGCCCTGATGGGCGCGAACATGCAGCGTCAGTCGGTCCCGCTGCTCAAGGCCGAGGCGCCGCTGGTGGGTACCGGCATGGAGTACCGTGCCGCGACCGACACGGGCGATGTGATCAGTGCGGAGAAGGCCGGTGTGGTCGAGGAGGTCTCGGCCGACTACGTCACGGTCATGAACGACGACGGCACCCGCACGACCTACCGGGTGGCGAAGTTCAAGCGCTCCAACCAGGGCACCTCCTTCAACCAGAAGCCGATCGTGGCCGAGGGCGACCGGGTGGAGGTCAACCAGGTCCTCGCCGACGGCCCCTGCACCGACAACGGTGAGATGGCGCTGGGCAAGAACCTGCTGGTGGCGTTCATGCCGTGGGAGGGCCACAACTACGAGGACGCGATCATCCTGTCCCAGCGACTGGTGCAGGACGACGTGCTGTCCTCGATCCACATCGAGGAGCACGAGGTCGACGCCCGCGACACCAAGCTGGGCCCCGAGGAGATCACCCGGGACATCCCGA
>NZ_JBHSBI010000089.1:0-1145 GCF_042650645.1 Nonomuraea purpurea | reverse complement strand
GGCCCGCATGGAGCGGGTCGTGCGCGAGCGCATGACCACCCAGGACGTCGAGGCGATCACGCCGCAGACCCTGATCAACATCCGCCCGGTCGTGGCGTCGATCAAGGAGTTCTTCGGCACCTCGCAGCTGTCGCAGTTCATGGACCAGACCAACCCGCTGGCCGGTCTGACGCACAAGCGGCGTCTGTCCGCGCTCGGCCCCGGTGGTCTGTCCCGTGAGCGGGCCGGCTTCGAGGTCCGTGACGTGCACCCGTCCCACTACGGCCGGATGTGCCCGATCGAGACCCCTGAAGGCCCGAACATCGGCCTCATCGGCTCGCTGGCCTCCTACGGCCGGATCAACGCCTTCGGGTTCGTCGAGACGCCTTACCGCAAGGTCGTCGACGGCAAGGTGACCGACCAGATCGACTACCTCACCGCCGACGAGGAAGACCGCTACGTCAAGGCGCAGGCCAACACGGTGCTCAACGCCGACGGCACGTTCGCCGACGCCCGCGTCCTGGTCCGCACCAAGGGCGGTGAGACCGAGCTCGCGCGTGCCGAGGAGGTCGACTACATCGACGTGTCGCCGCGCCAGATGGTGTCGGTCGCCACGGCGATGATCCCGTTCCTCGAGCACGACGACGCCAACCGCGCGCTCATGGGCTCCAACATGCAGCGCCAGTCGGTGCCGCTGCTCAAGAGCGAGGCGCCGCTGGTCGGTACCGGCATGGAATACCGTGCCGCGACCGACGCCGGCGACGTGATCAACGCCGAGAAGGCGGGCGTGGTCGAGGAGGTCTCCGCCGACTACGTCACCGTCATGAACGACGACGGCACCCGCACCACCTACCGTGTCGCCAAGTTCAAGCGCTCCAACCAGGGCACCTCCTTCAACCAGAAGCCCATCGTCGCCGAAGGCGACCGGGTGGAGGTCAACCAGGTCCTCGCCGACGGCCCCTGCACCGACAACGGTGAGATGGCGCTCGGCAAGAACCTGCTCGTGGCATTCATGCCGTGGGAGGGCCACAACTACGAAGACGCGATCATCCTGTCCCAGCGGCTGGTCCAGGACGACGTGCTGTCCTCGATCCACATCGAGGAGCACGAGGTCGACGCCCGCGACACCAAGCTGGGCCCCGAGGAGATCACCCGGGACATCCCGA
>NZ_JBHSBI010000088.1:0-1236 GCF_042650645.1 Nonomuraea purpurea | reverse complement strand
CCCTCGGAAGGACATCTGTTGGCAGCCTCGCGCAACGCCTCCGCCGTACCCGCTGGTCCCCGTCGCGTCTCTTTTGCGCGCATCCAGGAGCCCCTCGAAGTTCCCGGCCTTCTGGCCCTGCAGACCGAGTCTTTCGACTGGCTGCTCGGAAACGAGAAGTGGAAGGCCCGGGTTGAGGCGGCTCGCCAGGCCGGGCGCAGGGACGTCCCGACCCAGTCGGGCCTCGAAGAGATCTTCGAAGAGATCAGTCCTATCGAGGACTTCTCGGGGACCATGTCCTTGTCGTTCCGCGACCACCGGTTCGAGCCGCCCAAGCACTCCGTGGACGAGTGCAAAGACAAGGACATGACCTTCTCCGCCCCGATGTTCGTGACGGCGGAGTTCATCAATAACACCACCGGTGAGATCAAGAGCCAGACGGTGTTCATGGGCGATTTCCCGCTCATGACGCCGAAGGGCACATTCGTCATCAACGGCACCGAGCGTGTCGTGACCTCGCAGTTGACCCGTTCGCCCGGCGTCTACTTCGAACGCAACGTTGACAAGACGTCCGACAAGGACCTGTACGGCTGCAAGGTCATCCCGTCGCGGGGTGCCTGGCTGGAGTTCGAGATCGACAAGCGCGACAGCGTCGGTGTGCGCATCGACCGCAAGCGCAAGCAGGCCGTGACCGTGCTGCTGAAGGCGCTGGGCTGGACCAGCGACCAGATTCTCGAGCGGTTCGGCCAGTACGAGTCGATGCGGGCCACGCTGGAGAAGGACCACACGGCCGGTCAGGATGACGCGCTGCTGGACATCTACCGCAAGCTGCGGCCGGGTGAGCCGCCGACCAAGGAGTCGGCGCAGACGCTGCTGGAGAACCTGTACTTCAACCCGAAGCGTTACGACCTGGCCAAGGTGGGCCGCTACAAGATCAACAAGAAGCTCGGGGTCGACTCTGAGATCACCCAGGGCACGCTCACCGAAGAAGACATCGTCGCCACGATCGAGTACATCGTCCGCCTGCACGCGGGTGAGGAGTCGATGCCGGGCGCGGGTGACCGCGAGGTCATCGTCGAGGTCGACGACATCGACCACTTCGGCAACCGCCGCGTGCGCAGCGTCGGCGAGCTGATCCAGAACCAGGTCCGCCTGGGTCTGGCCCGCATGGAGCGGGTCGTGCGCGAGCGCATGACCACCCAGGACGTCGAGGCGATCACGCCGCAGACCCTGATCAACATCCGCCCGGTCGTGGCG
>NZ_JBHSBI010000087.1:0-1253 GCF_042650645.1 Nonomuraea purpurea | reverse complement strand
AGCTCTTCCGCGGCGCGGAAGACGTCCTCGTCGGTGTCGCGCATCTCGATCGACATGCCGTCGCTGGACAGCACCTCGACGTTGAGACACAGCGACTGCATCTCCTTGATGAGCACCTTGAACGACTCCGGAATACCGGGCTCGGGAATGTTCTCGCCCTTGACGATGGCCTCGTAGACCTTCACCCGGCCGAGAACGTCGTCGGACTTGATGGTCAGCAGCTCCTGCAGGGCGTAGGCGGCGCCGTAGGCCTCCAGCGCCCACACCTCCATCTCACCGAACCGCTGACCACCGAACTGCGCCTTACCACCCAGCGGCTGCTGCGTGATCATCGAGTACGGACCGGTCGAACGCGCGTGAATCTTGTCGTCGACCAGGTGCAGCAGCTTCAGGATGTAGATGTAGCCGACCGCGATCGGGTACGGGAACGGCTCACCGGAGCGGCCGTCGAACAGCTGGGCCTTGCCGCTCTGCCGCACCATCCGGTCACCGTCACGGTTGGGGATGGTGCTGTCCAGCAGGCCGACGATCTCCTGCTCGTGCGCGCCGTCGAAGACCGGGGTGGCCATGTTGGTGCGCGGGGCCACCTTCTCGAAGCCCTTGTCACGCAGCCGCTCGGCCCACGCCTCCTGAATGCCGGAGATGTCCCAGCCGCGGGCGGCGATCCACCCCAGGTGGGTCTCCAGCACCTGGCCGACGTTCATCCGGCCGGGCACGCCCAGCGGGTTGAGGATGATGTCGACCGGGGTGCCGTCCTCCAGGAACGGCATGTCCTCGACCGGCAGGATCTTGGAGATGACGCCCTTGTTGCCGTGCCGGCCGGCCAGCTTGTCGCCGTCGGTGATCTTACGCTTCTGGGCCACGTACACGCGCACCAGCTCGTTGACACCCGGCGGCAGCTCGTCGCCCTCCTCACGGGAGAACACCCGAACCCCGATGACCTTGCCCTGCTCGCCGTGCGGCACCTTCAGCGAGGTGTCACGGACTTCGCGGGCCTTCTCACCGAAGATCGCGCGCAGCAGCCGCTCCTCCGGCGTCAGCTCGGTCTCGCCCTTCGGGGTGACCTTGCCGACCAGGATGTCGCCGTTCACCACCTCGGCGCCGATGCGGATGATGCCGCGCTCGTCGAGGTCGGCCAGGACCTCCTCGGAGACGTTCGGGATGTCCCGGGTGATCTCCTCGGGGCCCAGCTTGGTGTCGCGGGCGTCGACCTCGTGCTCCTCGATGTGGATCGAGGACAGCACGTCGTCCTG
>NZ_JBHSBI010000086.1:0-1261 GCF_042650645.1 Nonomuraea purpurea | reverse complement strand
AAGACACCCTCGCCGCGGCGAGCCCGGACCTGCTCCGGACGATGATCCGCGAGTTCGCCCAGCGGATGATGGACGCCGAGGTCGAGCAGTTGTGCGGGGCTGGCTACGGCGAGGTCAGCAGCGAGCGGGTCAATACCCGTAACGGCTACCGGGCCAGGCCGTGGGACACCCGGGCCGGGTCGATCGAGCTGGCCGTGCCGCGGCTGCGGACCGGCTCGTACTTCCCGGATTTCCTGCTGGACAAGCGACGCCGGGCGGAGCGGGCGCTCACCTCGGTGGTGGCGACCTCCTACCTGCTGGGCGTCTCCACACGGCGGGTGGAGAAGCTGGCCGAGGCGATGGGCATCACCTCATTGTCGAAGTCGCAGGTCTCGGCGATGGCCGCCGAACTGGACGGCCTGGTGGAGCAGTTCCGGTCCCGGCCGCTGGACGGCGGCCCTTACACCTTCATGTGGATCGACGCCCTCACGCAGAAGGTGCGCGAGGGCGGCCGGACGGTGACGGTGCACGCCTTGGTCGCCACCGGCGTCAACGCCGACGGCCAGCGGGAGATTCTCGGCCTGGACGTCGTCTCCAGCGAGGACGGCGCGGGCTGGCTGGCGTTCCTGCGCGGCTTGGTCGCCCGCGGCCTGTCCGGCGTGCTGATGGTGACCTCCGACTGCCACGCCGGGCTGCGCGATGCGATCGCCTCCACTCTGCCCGGCGCGTCCTGGCAGAGGTGTCGAACTCACTACGCGAGGAATTTGCTCTGCCGCGTCCCGAAGTCAGCCCAGCCGTGGGTGGCGACGATGCTGCGCACCGTCTTCGAGCAACCCGACGCCAGCTCCGTCTACGCCCAGCACCGCCACGTCGTCGAGGCGCTGGAGGTCAAATATCCGGCCGCGGCCGAGCACCTGGACGAGGCGCGCGAGGACATCTTGGCCTTCACCGCCTTCCCCAAGGCCGTCTGGCGCCAGACGTGGTCCAACAACCCCCAGGAGCGCCTGAACAAAGAGATCAGGAGAAGGACCGACGTGGTCGGGATCTTCCCCAATCGCGCTTCGATCACTCGACTCGTCGGCGCGGTGCTGGCCGAACAGAACGACGAGTGGACCGAGCAGCGCCGCTACATGGGCCTGGAGGTTCTTGCCGAATGCCGGAAGGTGACCGATTCCGAAAATGGGACAAACGATGCTAAAGTGAATATTGAGGCGATTGCCTCCTAATAGTCCACCGGATTGCGGGTGGCCTTCTCAAACACCACCTCCCTGGGCGCGGCCCT
>NZ_JBHSBI010000085.1:0-1287 GCF_042650645.1 Nonomuraea purpurea | reverse complement strand
CACCGTGGACGGCGCACCCCTGGATGTGATCAAGCGGTACGTCGAGAACCAGAAGAACCGGTGATGGTGGATGCTGACCGGACGTCAGTACCGTCTGGACCTCACCCCTGAGCAGGCAGAGTTCGCCGAGCGGATCGGCGGGGTCTGCCGCAGTGTGTGGAACACCGCTCTGGAGCAGCGCCGCGCCTACCGCCGCCGCCAGGTGTGGATCGGCTACCACGAACAGGCCCGCCAGCTCGCCGAAGCCAAACAGGAGTTTCCGTGGCTTTCCCAGGTGCCCGGTCACTGTCTCCAGCAGACGCTCATCGACCTGGACCAGGCGTGTTCCCGGCACGGCACGTGGAAGGTCCGCTGGAAATCCAAGGCCAGGACGCGGCCGTCGTTCCGGTTCCCCGAAGGCGGAAAGATCGCCATCGAGCGGCTCAACCGGCGCTGGGCGCGGGCGAAACTCCCCAAGCTCGGCTGGGTCCGCTTCCGCATCACCCGCCCGCTCGGCGGCACGGTCAAGAACGCCACCCTCAGCCGGGACGGCAAGCACTGGCATGTCAGTTTCCTCGTCGAGGACGGCTCGGCCACGCCTGAGCGGCACGACAATCCGGGCAGCGCCGTCGGCATCGACCGGGGCGTGGCCAAGGTCGCCACCCGCTCGGACGGACGTTTCCACCACCAGGTGTTCGCCCGGGACCGGGAAGTCGAGCATGCCAGGAAGCTCCAGCGGGACGTGGCCAGGACGACGAAGGGATCAGCCCGGCGGAAGAAAGCCGTCGCACGGGTTGCCCATCTGGCGCGGAAGATCCGCAGACGCCGGGAGGACTTCGCCGCCAAGACCGCCCACGCCCTGGCCACCGGCTTCGAGCTGATCGTGTTCGAGGCGCTGGCGACCAAGAATATGACCGCCGGGGTGGCACCCAGGCCGGACCCGGGGCAGCCGGGTGCTTTCCTGCCCAATGGGGCTGCGGGCAAGTCCGGCCTGAACCGCAGCATTCTGGACAAGGGCTGGCACCGGATCGAGCTGGCCACCCGCAGCAAGGCCCGCTCCACGGGCGCCTGCGTGATGACCGTTAATCCGGCGTACACGAGTCAGAGGTGCAACGTGTGCACGGTGGTGGATCGGAAGTCCCGCGAGAGCCAAGCGGTCTTCCGGTGCACCTCGTGCGGCCACACCGAACACGCCGACGTGAACGCCGCCAAGAACATCCTCACCGCCGGGAGGGCGGAGTTCGTGCAGCCCAGTCCGGGTGTGCGAGCTGGGGCGCGCAAACCACGCAACCGCGTGGGCCGCAAGGC
>NZ_JBHSBI010000084.1:0-1314 GCF_042650645.1 Nonomuraea purpurea | reverse complement strand
CCGCCCGGCGTGCCGGACCACCACAAGACAGTCATGATCGGGCAAGATCGGCGGTCACCCCTCCGGACCTGCCGTAGAAAGCCTGGTGCGTTGTCCCGTTGCCACGCCCGCCAGATCATCTTGACCGCCACCGAACGGCGGCGGCTCAAGCAGATCGCCTTCGCCCATTCCGCCCCCTACCAGCTGGTGATCCGAGTCCGGATCGTGCTGGATGCCGCGCACGGCTACTCCAACAATGCCATCGCCCGACGACGCGGAGTGAGCGTGGACACGGCCCGTCTGTGGCGGGGCCGCTACGACAGCGAGCACGGTGTGGCGAGCCTGAGCGACCGGCGCCGGCCGGGACGCCCGCCGCGTATCACCCCACTTCAGCGGGCTCAGATCACAGCATTGGCCTGCCAGTTACCCGCCGAGACCGGTGTCCCGCTGTCGCGCTGGAGCAGTAGCGAGCTGGCCCGCGAGGCCGTCACCCGGGGCCTGGCTGCAGCGGTCTCCGCCTCCACCGTGCGCCGGATCCTGGCCGAGGCGGCGCTCAAGCCTTGGCAACACCAGTCGTGGATCTTCATCCGCGACCCGGCCTTCGCCGCCAAGGCCGCCCGCGTGCTCGACCTTTACGCCAGAGTCTGGGCCGGCGTCGAACTGGGCGCCGACGAGTACGTCATCAGCGCCGATGACAAGACCTCCATCCAGGCCCGCTGCCGCTGCCACCCCACCCTGCCGCCCGGCAGATCGCGGATGATGCGCGTCAACCACGACTACGAGCGCGGCGGCGCGCTGGCCTACCTGGCCGCCTACGACGTCCACGCCGCCCGCGTGATGGGCCGCACCTCGCCCAAGACCGGGATCGTCCCGTTCATGGGCCTGGTCACCCACGTCATGACCCAAGAGCCTTACGCCTCGGCCAAGCGGGTCTTCTGGATCGTCGACAACGGCTCCTCCCACCGCGGCAAGGCCGCCGCCGACCGGCTGACCGCGCGGTTCCCCAACGCGGTCATGGTGCACACGCCCGTGCATGCCTCGTGGGTGAACCAGGTGGAGATCTACTTCTCCATTCTGCAGCGCAAGGTCGTCTCACCCAACGACTTCACCGACCTTGACCAGGTCGAAGACCGGCTCATCGCCTTCGAGCGTCGCTACAACGAGACCGCCCGGCCCTTCAGATGGAAGTTCACCCCGGCCGACCTCGAGGACCTACTGGCCCGGATCGAGCGACACGAACAGAAAGAGCACAACCTCCAGCAGCACGATCACTGCGACCATCAGCCTGCCGTACTGGACACTGCCGCATAACCCCCGAAGGATTTACAACTCAGA
>NZ_JBHSBI010000083.1:0-1347 GCF_042650645.1 Nonomuraea purpurea | reverse complement strand
GGCCGAAGGCGGTTGATCGCCTCCGGCCACTTTCCCGCGTCTACTTGAAGGTGCGCAGGCGCAGGCTGTTGCTGACCACGAACACGCTCGAGAACGCCATCGCCGCCCCCGCGATCATCGGGTTCAGCAACCCCAGCGCGGCCAGCGGCAACGCCGCCACGTTGTAGGCGAACGCCCAGAACAAGTTCCCCTTGATCGTCGACAACGTCCTGCGCGACAACCGGATCGCGTCCGGCGCCACCCGCAGATCACCCCGCACCAGCGTCAGGTCGGCGGCCTCGATCGCGGCGTCGGTGCCCGTGCCCATCGCCAACCCCAGGTCAGCCTGGGCGAGCGCGGCGGCGTCATTGACGCCGTCACCGACCATCGCCACGACCTTGCCCTCGCCCTGCAGCCTCTTGACCACGTCCACCTTGTCGGCGGGCAGCACCTCGGCGATCACCTCATCGATGCCCACCTCCGCCGCCACCGTCCTGGCCACCGCCTCGTTGTCACCCGTCAACAGGACCGGGGTCAGGCCCAGGGCGCGCAGTTCGGCGATCGCCTGCCCGCTGGCCGGCTTGACCACGTCGGCCACCACCAGCACCGCCCGCGCCTGGCCGTCCCAGCCGACCGCCACCGCGGTGCGGCCCCTGGCCTGCTCCTCGGCCAGCTCGCGCTCCAGGCCGGCGGGCAGATGCTGCGACCACTCGGCCAGCAGCCGGGGGCGGCCGACCAGCACCGCGTGACCGTCCACGATGCCCTGCACGCCGAGCCCTTCGACGTTGGCGAAATCCTCCACCCTCGCCTCCGACTGGGCGGCGCGGGCGATCGCCTGGGCGATCGGGTGCTCGGAAGCGTGCTCCAGCGCACCGGCCAGCCGCAGCACCTCCTCACGGTCCTCCCCCTCGGCCAGGTGCACGGCGACCAGGGTCATCTTGCCCTCGGTAACCGTGCCGGTCTTGTCCAGCACGATCGTGTCCACCCGGCGGGTCGACTCCAGCACCTCAGGACCCTTGATCAGAATCCCCATCTGCGCACCCCGCCCGGTGCCCACCAGCAACGCCGTCGGCGTGGCCAGCCCCAGCGCGCACGGGCACGCGATGATCAGCACCGCCACCGCCGCGGTGAACGCCGCCGCCGTGCCGTTCCCGGTGCCGAGCCAGAACCCCAGCGTCCCGACCGCGAGCGCGATCACGATCGGCACGAACACCCCGGAGATCCGGTCCGCCAGCCGCTGCACCGCGGCCTTGCCCGTCTGCGCCTCCTCCACCAGCTTGGCCATCTGGGCGAGCTGAGTGTCGGCACCCACCCGGGTCGCCTTCACGATCAACCGGCCGCCCGCGTTCACCGTCGCCCCGGTGACCG
>NZ_JBHSBI010000082.1:0-1435 GCF_042650645.1 Nonomuraea purpurea | reverse complement strand
GTTCACGTCCAGGGAGATGGTGTGCGGGTGATCTAGCCCATGCTGTGATGCGGGAGAGATCCATGTGACAAGAGACGGCCACTCCGTAATCCTTCGATTCGCTCATATCAACACGAAGGGGACGAAGTGGCCGTCAATGACATTGTGCCCGCTGCCGGGGAGTACTTGGAAGACACCCTCGCCGCGGCGAGCCCGGACCTGC
Source organism: Nonomuraea purpurea (assembly GCF_042650645.1). Lineage (NCBI taxonomy): Bacteria > Bacillati > Actinomycetota > Actinomycetes > Streptosporangiales > Streptosporangiaceae > Nonomuraea > Nonomuraea purpurea. The sequence continues at coordinate 1,233 of NZ_JBHSBI010000082.1, read as the reverse complement.
TCCGGACGATGATCCGCGAGTTCGCCCAGCGGATGATGGACGCCGAGGTCGAGCAGTTGTGCGGCGCCGGCTACGGCGAGATCAGCAGCGAGCGGGTCAACACCCGCAACGGCTACCGCGCCCGGCCGTGGGACACCCGGGCCGGGTCGATCGAGCTGGCCGTGCCCCGGCTGCGGCAGGGCTCCTACTTCCCGGACTTCCTGCTGGACAAGCGACGCCGGGCCGAGCGGGCGCTGACCAGTGTGGTGGCGACCAGCTACCTGCTCGGGGTGTCGACGCGGCGGGTGGAGAAGCTGGCCGAGGCGATGGGCATCACCTCGTTGTCGAAGTCGCAGGTCTCGATGATGGCCGCCGAACTCGACGCGATGGTCGAGCAGTTCCGGTCCCGGCCGCTGGACGCCGGCCCGTACACCTTCGTGTGGATCGACGCGCTGACGCAGAAGGTGCGCGAGGGTGGCCGGACGGTGACCGTGCACGCCCTGATCGCCACCGGCGTCAACGCCGGCGGGCAGCGGGAGATCCTCGGCCTGGACGTCGTCTCCAGCGAGGACGGCGCGGGGTGGCTGGCGTTCCTGCGCGGCCTGGTCGCCCGCGGCCTGTCCGGGGTGCTGATGGTGACCTCCGACTGCCACGCCGGGCTGCGCGACGCGATCGCCTCCACCTTGCCGGGCGCGTCCTGGCAGAGGTGTCGAACCCACTACGCGCGAAACTTGATCACGCGCGTTCCGAAGTCGGCCCAGCCCTGGGTGGCCACCATGCTGCGCACCATCTTCGAGCAGCCTGACGCCGAGTCGGTTCATGCCCAGCATCGTCATGTCGTGCAGGCGCTGGAGGCCAAGTACCCGAAGGCGGCCGAGCATCTGGACGAGGCCCGCGAGGACATTTTGGCCTTCGCCGCCTTCCCCAAGGCCGTGTGGCGTCAGACGTGGAGCAACAACCCTCAGGAGCGCCTGAACAAGGAGATCAGGAGGCGGACCGACGTGGTCGGGATCTTCCCCAATCGCGACTCGATCATCCGGCTCGTCGGCGCGGTACTGGCCGAGCAGAACGACGAGTGGACCGAGCAGCGCCGCTACATGGGGCTGGAGATCCTCGCCGAGTGTCGCAAGAACACCGATTCACCCGATTCCAAAAACGAGACAAACGATGCTAAAGTGAATATTGAGGCGATTGCTTCCTAATAGTCACCGATTACGGGTGACCTTCTCAAACACCATCTCCCTGGGCGCGGCC
>NZ_JBHSBI010000081.1:0-1531 GCF_042650645.1 Nonomuraea purpurea | reverse complement strand
GCTTGGAGGGTGGAGACGGGTGGGCCGTATCCGTCGGTGGCGTAGCGGTCGCGGAACTGCCCGAAGTGCCAGAGTCCTGCGCCGAAGAGCGGTTCTGTCGTCATCGGGAATTGTCTCCCATCCCGTGTTCATGAATATACATTCACGCTCGCCTGTCTATTCTGTCGGAATGTAACGTCGGCGACACGTGGCCGTCAAGAACTGGACGCGTCCGGGCTTCGGCGTCCGATTGACAGCGTGCGACGCTGGCCTTAGCGTCGAAAATATGCCTAGTCATCTAAGAATATATATTCAAGGTGCCGTCCGTGCTGGCCGCTGATCCGGTTGGGGCGGCCGTCTACCGCCGCGCGGTGGATCGTATTCGCGGCGCCGATCGGCAGGTCGCGGCGGCCGAGCTGGAGCGGCTGGCCACACGGGTGCGGCGCGACATCGTACGGACGATCGACCGGGCCGGGATGGGCCACATCGGGGGTGACCTGTCGGTGACCGACATCCTGGTCGCCTGCTTCTACGGTGTGTTGTCGGTGGATCCCGAGCGTCCCGGATGGGCGGAGCGGGACAGGTTCGTGCTGAGCAAGGGGCACTGTGCGGCCGCCCTGTACGCCACCCTGGCTCACTGCGGATTCTTCGCCGCCAAGGAGCTGGACACGTTCATGGCGCCGCTGTCGGCGTTGAACGGTCACCCGAACCGGATGAAGGTCCCCGGTGTGGAGACGAACACGGGGGCGTTGGGCCACGGCTTGCCGGTGGCCACGGGGTGCGCGCTGGCGGCCAAGATCGATGGCGCGAGCTGGCGGACGTTCGTGGTGCTGGGGGATGGGGAGCTGCAGGAGGGCAGCAACTGGGAGGCGGCCATGGCCGCCGCTCATTACGGGCTGTCGTCGCTGACCGCGATCGTCGACCGTAACCGGCTTCAGCAGGGGGCGCGGACGGAGGAGACCAACGCCCTGGGCGCGCTCGGCGACAAGTGGCGCAGCTTCGGGTGGGAGGTCCGCGAGGTCGACGGCCATGATCACCTCGCGCTGTTGGAGGCGATGGGCGGGCCGAGGGAGAGCCGGCCGGTGGTCGTCGTCGCGCACACGATCAAGGGGAAGGGCGTGTCGTTCATGGAGGACCGGGTGGAGTGGCACCACAAGGTGCCCAGCCCCGAGCAGGTCGAGGCGGCGTTGGCGGAGCTGGCGCTATGACCGAGCTTGTCGAGGTCATCAGTAAGCAAGGAATCATGGGCCCGACGAAGGAGGCCGCGTGACCCTCACCGAGCAGGCGGCGCTCTTCGACTGCCGAAAGGACTTCGCCGACGAGCTGATCAGCCTGGCCGAGGGCGATGCGCGGGTCGTGGCCGTGTGCAACGATTCCGTCGGTTCCAGCAATCTGGTCGGGTTCCGTGAGCGGTTCCCCGGCCGGTTGATCAACGTGGGCATCGCGGAGCAGGATCTCGTCGGGGTGGCCGCGGGGCTGGCGAACGCGGGCAAGATCCCGTTCGTGTGCGCGGCGGCGCCGTTCCTGACCGGGCGGGCGCTGGAGCAGATCA
>NZ_JBHSBI010000080.1:0-1578 GCF_042650645.1 Nonomuraea purpurea | reverse complement strand
CGGTAACTGTCAAACTGTTTGAGACGTTTTAGGCGACTTGTTCTGTATCGGAGTTGGTTTCCTCCTTGGCGGGTTCGTTGATCCAGACGGCTTTGGGAAGGCTGGGCGGGGCGGGTCTGCGTCGGAACCGGCCGGGGTTGGCGGCGTAGGCGGCCTGGAGGGTCCGGGCGCGCTCGGCCCGGATCTGGCCTGCGGTGCCCAGATGGACCGAGGCCGGGGTGTGCAGGCCAATGCCGGAATGCCGGTGCTCGTGGTTGTAGTAAGCGAAGAACTCGGCGCAGAAGGCGCGTGCGTGCGCAAGGGAGCCGAAGCGTTCGGGAAAGGCCGGGCAGTACTTCAGCGTCCGGAACTGCGCTTCGGAGTAGGGGTTGTCGTTGGACACCCGCGGCCGGCTGTGGCTTTGCGCGATGTTCAGGTCGGCCAGCAGCGCCGCGACCGGCTTGGAGGTCATCGAGGTGCCCCGGTCGGCGTGCACATGCGCGGGCGCCTGGCCGCCGTTGGCGCTGATGGCCGCGGCGATGAACTGCTCAGCCAGCTCCGCGTTCTCGCGGGTATGGACCTCCCAGTGCACGACGTAGCGCGAGTAGATGTCGAGCATGACGTAGAGGTCGTAGTAGACGCCCTTGACCTCTGCCTTCAGCTTGGTGATGTCCCAGGTGAACACCTGCGACGGGGCTCGGGCGACCAGCTCGGGCCGCACCCGGGCCGCATGCGTGGCCTGCCGGCGGCGCTCGCGCACCTCGCCGCCCCCGCGCAGCAGCCGATACATCGTGGAGATCGAACACAGGTAGACGCCCTCGTCCAGCAGTGTGGCCCACACCTGCGCCGGCGCCTTGTCGACGAACCGCGGCGAGCGTAAGACGGCCAGCACCTCCGCCCGCTCCCGCTCACTCAGCGCCGCCGGATGCGACGCCGGCGCCGGGCGCGGCCCGAGCACCACCGGCGCGGGGTGGCGATGGCGGTGCACGGTGGCCCGCGACTTGCCCGACACCGCGCACGCCTCGGTCACACCGAGGACCGGCTCCAGCGCGGCGAACGCCTCGTCGATCACTTCTTGGGCGGCGCGTCGTTGTCCGCGCTCCCGGAGAGCAGTTCCAAGAGCGCGTGTGCTTTTCCCATGATGTCCAGCGCGGCCTTGGTCTTGGCCAGCTCCCGCTCGGCCTTCTCCGCCCGCGCCCGCAGCCGCTCGTTGTCCTTCTCGGCTTCGCTCTTGCGCGTCTTCGGGCCGGACGGCTTGGCCGCCAGCGCGTTCAACGCCCCCGCGTCGCGGGCCTTGCGCCATTCGATGATGTGGGAGTGATACAGCCCTTCGCGGCGCAGCAACGCGCCCTTGGCTCCCGGTTCGGTCGCCGCGTCGTAGGCCTCGACCATCGCCAGCTTGTATTCCGGCGTGAACGAGCGTCGCTTCGGCCGATCCGATCGAGGTCTGTCTCCCTTGCCCACCTCACCATCATCGGTGAGATCCCTGCGAAGGTCGGCCACGGTCAAGGTCACTGTCTGAAAGATCCTGTTCTCGCCCTGATTGAGTCACAGAAGACTACTTCGTCCCCAGGTCTCACGAGAGTCTGACAGAGAGGG
>NZ_JBHSBI010000079.1:0-1730 GCF_042650645.1 Nonomuraea purpurea | reverse complement strand
GCTAGCCCCGTTTTCCGCACGTGCGGTTGTTTGAAGATCGCCAGGTTGCTGTGGTGATCGTCATCGCGGTATGACCTGGCTGGTGAGACAGCGTGCGCAGTGGGGCCAGGCCAGTGTTGAGAAGATGCTCGGAGCGTTGCCGGTCATCGCCGGGTTCTGCTCGCGGTTACGGATCCGGGAGTTGGTGGATGCGGCCTGCCCGGTGCGTGATGTCGCGGAGCTGACTCATGGGCAGGTGATCGAGGCGCTGGTGGCCAACCGGCTGACCTCGCCTGCCCCGCTGGTGCACGTGCAGGACTGGGCCCGGAATTGGGCGGTGGGCGAGGCGTTCGGGGTCGAGCCGGGCCTGCTCAACGATGACCGCATCGGCCGCGCTCTGGATGCCATAGCTCCGCACCTGGACCATCTGGCCGGGTCGGTCGGGCTGGCCGCGATCGAGGCGTTCGGCGTGGAGGTGACACGCCTGCACTGGGACATGACCTCGATCTCGTTGCACGGCGACTACGACGATGCCGAGCCCGGCTACGCGCGGCCGCGTTTCGGCCACCCCAAAGACCGGCGGCCGGATCTGAAGCAGGTCCAGGCCGGGATCGCGGTCAGCGGTGACGGCGCGATCCCGGTCTTTCACCGCGCCTATGACGGCGCGGCCGGTGAGGTCGGGCAGGTCATCGGCGCGATGCAGGGCCTGCAGAAGCTGGCCGGCCCGCAACGGATGCTGATGATCGGTGATTCCAAGCTGGTCTCGTATGCGAACCTGGCTGCGATGATCGCCGGCGGGGTGGCCTTCATCGCGCCGGCCTCCAAGCACTACGTCAGCGCCGAGACCCTGGCAGGCCAGAAGATCTCTGCGGCCACCCGGGTGGACTATGTCGCCGCCCGGGACGAGGGCAAGCCCGTCGAGCGGCGTGGCGTCTGGCACGTGCGTGACGACGTCATGACGCTGGCCGGCCCGCGCAAGAAGGACCCGGTGCTGACGCTGCGGCGAGTCTTCGTGCACTCCTCGGCCCGCGCTCAGGCGGCCGAGGCCGCCCGGGCCAAGAAGCTGGCGCGGGCCAGTGAAGATCTGGCCCGGCTGGAGCGTGGTCTGGGCGGACGCCACTACCCCGACGAGCAGGCCGTCACCGACCGGATCACCGCGATCGGCCGCGCCCGGCGGGTGGCCGCCTACCTGACCGCGGTCACCGGCACCGACCCGGACACCGGCAAACCCACCCTGGCCTGGCACTTCGACCAGCAGGTGCTGGAGGCCGAAGCCGCCACCGACGGCTGGTACGCCCTGCTGACCGACCTTGATGCGGATCAGGTCGACGCCGGACAGGTACTGCGTCACTACAAAGGCCAAGAAGCGGTCGAGCGCCGCTACCAGGCATTCAAGGGGCCGCTGGCCGTGACCAGCCTGTATCTGAAGAGCAACCGCCGCATCGCCGCGCTGATCACCGTGATCTGCCTGGCGCTGCTCATCTTCTGCCTGATCGAACGCCAGGTCCGCCACGCCCTGGCGGCTCGCGGCCAGGCCAAGGTCAACGGCTTGTACGCCGGACGGCCCGCAGTGCCCACCGGCAAGCTCGTCCTCGACGCCCTGGCCGGTATCCGGCTGATCCCGGGCACCGGCCAGTCACCCCCGACCATCCCGCAACCCACCGCACTCCAACTTGATCTCCTGGACCTCCTCGACATCGATCCACGAGACCTTCGCTGAAGATCACTCACGTGCGGAAAACGGGGCTAGC
>NZ_JBHSBI010000078.1:0-1743 GCF_042650645.1 Nonomuraea purpurea | reverse complement strand
CCTCGGTAATTCGGCCGGAATTTCGTCCTGAAGATCGTTAATAGAGAAAGGTGCCTCCGACCTGCGATGATCGGATTGCCTAGATCACGAGATCGCAGAGAACGGATGCACCTTTCGGGTGAACGCTACGGCATGGGACCGCCGCTTGTCTGTCCGAGGGGACGGTAAGGGGCTCATCGGACACGCGGGAGCCGTGCTCCTGCGCAAATGCGCTGATCAGACAGGGCTAACCGGGGCACTGGGCGGCATGTTCGCCCGGCTGGGCGGATCCCCGGTGTGGGACCGGGGCGTGGTGCTCGTCCAACTCGCCGTGGCGATCGCGCTCGGAGCGACCAGCATGCGGCAGATCGCCCTGCTGGCCCACCAGGAGCAGCTCTTCGGCAAGCCGCCCTCGGACTCCACCGTGCGGCGAACGCTGGAGCCCGTCGGGACGTCGGACCAGCTGCAGGCCTGGATCGCTCGGGCTCGGGCGCGGGTGCGGCGGCACGTGTGGCAGCTGGTTGCCGCGACCGAGACGGGATTCCCCTGGCTGCAGGTAGCGGGCAAGGTACTGACCGGCTGGATCGTGATCGACCTGGACGCCACGCTGATCACCGCCCATTCCAGCAAACAGGGCGCTTCGGCGACGTTCAAGAAGGGCTATGGATTTCACCCGCTGGCCGCCTGGTGCGCCAACACACACGAATCGCTGGCGATGTTGCTGCGCACCGGATCGGCCGGCTCCAACACCGTCATCGACCACGTGCGAGTGCTCACCGAAGCCATCAGACAGATCCCCGGCAGCTTCCGGGCCAAGATCTGGATCCGGATCGACGGCGCGGGCGCCACACACGAGCTCGTCGAACACATGAAAGGGTTGAACACCACCCGGCGCACTGTCCGTTTCACCGTCGGCTGGAAGATCACTGACACCGATGAGGCAGCGATCGCCAAACTGCCCGAGACCGCCTGGCAGACCGCCATCCGCCAGGACGGCGAGGTCCACGCGCACGCACAGGTGGCCGAACTCACCGGCCTGGACGAACGCGCCGCGCTGTGGGGCGTGCGGCTGCTGGTCCGCCGCGTGCGCCCCTCGGCCCGCGACACGGCGCAGCTCACCGAGTTGGAGAAGAAGACCGGCTGGAAGTACGCGATCATCGCCACCAACCTCGGCCCTCGCGGCCTGCGCGGCATCGCCGGCAGCCACCAGCTGGCCTTCATCGACGCTGTCCACCGTGATCACGCCGAGGTCGAGGACCGGGTGCGCACGAACAAGGCGATGGGGCTGCGCAATTTGCCGTCCAAGACGTGGAACGTCAACGTCGGCTGGGTCCTGACCTGCAATCTCGCCGCCGATCTAGACGCCTGGACCCGGCTGCTCGGCCTGCACGACGACGCCGAACTGGCTCGCGCTGAGCCGCAGACCCTCCGCTTCTGCCTGTGGCACCTGCCCGCCCGGCTGGTTTCGCATGCGCGCCGACGGATCCTGAAGATCAGTGCCACCTGGCCGTGGAGAAACGCATTCCTGATCTGCTGGCAGCGTCTGTGCGCTCTGCCAGCGCCTATCTGACCAGCGTGAACGCCTACCGCCTATCCCAGAGAGGAGCGATGGGATCCCCCTCGCGGCTCGTGGAACCGCCGTCCGCCCGAGCGTCTCGGATAGGCCGCCGTACCACTCGCCCGGGTTGAACAGGACGATCAGGCGGAAACCTCCATCAGTCGAAACCGATCAGGAGGGACGACCACCTCGTGAGTCATCGAGGT
>NZ_JBHSBI010000077.1:0-1953 GCF_042650645.1 Nonomuraea purpurea | reverse complement strand
ACTGCGCCTGGCCGAGTAGCCGGGGGCATCGCAGCCCCCGGCCCTCACAGATCCGGACATGACAGTCTCCCGTCATCCGGCTCGTGCCGTCCCTGCTATCGGGTCAATACCGCAGCATCCAGTGCGCGAACAGCCTCGGGGCACTATCCCGCACCCGTCGCAACCAATTCTTCGCACGTCTATCACTGCGTTTCAGTCGCTTGTACTTCTTCCGCGCCCAACGCATCAAGATGCGATCAATGCGCCTGCACAGCGGGATCACCCTGCTCGGATAGAACACGGTGAAATAGGCGAACCAGCCCCGCAGGACCGGATTCGCCCGCCGGGCGATGTCCTCCAGTGTCAGAGTCGTGTGCCGAGGGATTTTCCACGAACTGACCTTCCGCCCCATCTCCGCAATCTTCTCCGAAGATGGCGCAGGCAGGAAGTTCGTGTACCTTTCCTTCCGCGCTCGGTCGAAGGCTTCCCGAGGACGAAACTCATACCCGCAGAACGTGAACGACGTGACCGGGTAGTCCCGACGACGTTTCCCGTCCTTGCAGTACACGATCTTCGTTTTATCCGGGTGCAGAAGCAGCCCGATCTCGGCGAACCGGACACCGAGCCTCTCCTTCACCTCCAACGCCTGACGTTCGGTCACACAATGGATCACCGCATCATCTGCGAACCTTTCGAAACGGCAGCCCGGATACTCTCGCGAGAGCCAGACGTCCATCCCGTAGTGCAGAAACAGATTAGCGAGCAACGGTGAGATCGGACCGCCTTGCGGCGTCCCCTGAGTTCGTGCGGCAAGGGCACCATCAGGCATCCGCATCGGAGCCTTCAGCCAGCGTTCCACATACAACAGAATCCATTTCTGATCCGTGTGCCGGCCGACCGCCTTCAATGCCAGATCCCAGCGGACCGAGTCAAAGAACCTCGACACATCAAGGTCCACGACCCAGTCCTTCTCCCAGCACCGCTTCCGGCAGCCCTCGATCGCGTCCAGCGGCGACCGGCCAGGGCGATACCCGTAAGAGTCAGGGTGGAACACCTTCTCCACCTCAGGCTCCAACGCGAGCACCGCCACCGTCTGCGCCACCCTGTCCACGACATTGGGAATACCGAGAACTCTCGTCCCACCTTTCTTGGGAATCTCTACCGCCCGGACCGGACCGGGAAAATACGAGCCTGACGACATGCGGTTCCACAGCTTGAACAGATTGTCCTTCAACCTATCCGCAGAACCGAACTGCTCGATCGTCACCCCATCGACCCCGGCCGCTCCCCCATTTCCCTTCACCTTCAGCCACGCATCCCATACCAGCCGTTTCGGAATGCGATGCGACTTGCCTTCCAGCAGTGGCTCATTCATGCGACTCCTTCCTTCCGGTTGATCGCACTCATTCACCTAGACGACCCCGCCCCTTGGCTCCACCCCCACTGCGATACGCAGAGGCTTCACAGCTACTCCGGGCGAGTCCGCCAGCGCGCCCCGCAACACGTACTCAACTCCTCGCGGGTTCTCCGCTTGGAGGTCTCCATCTCGCCACCCATTCGCAGGCGGCACTTTCGGGGACACGCCTTCACATGTTCCATACGAGAGCCCGGACCGGACTCATGCTGCCTCTACGCCGGACCCCACCTGAGCAGTAAACGGGTATCCCTCAGGCTCATCCCGGGATCTATCGGACACCCCGGTTTTGGATGTCATCTAATGTAATTTCGACGCTTCAGACGGCAGAGGGCTTCCACCCATCGCTCATCTTCCCGGTCCACATCTGACGCAGTCACAGCCACGCCTTTTCCCACGCCGTTCAGCACCACAGTCTTCAGCTAAGGCACCGGTGGGTGATTTGAAGCCTCCTCCGCGTAAGGCGACTCCGGAGGATCAGAACCCCTCCATCTACTCGTACAGCCCCGCAATCAGCCGGTCATTCTCAACCCACCTCTCGCGTTCATGTTCACAACCGA
>NZ_JBHSBI010000076.1:0-2001 GCF_042650645.1 Nonomuraea purpurea | reverse complement strand
ACGACGCCGACGTTGACCGTGGTGTTGGGTTGGATATTGGTGGGTTCTGCGATGACCACCGTGTTGCCGACCTTGAGGAAGGCGATCGTGGTGGTTCCGCTGGATCCAGCGCAGGTGGTGGTGGAGCTGGACTTGATGGTCTTGACGGTGATCACCGGGATGCCGGTGATCCCGACGGTGGTGTCGTCGATGGAGGCGGTGGCTACGGATTTGCCGGGGAATTCGGTGGTTGCGACCTGGGCGCACAGGGCGTGCGCGCTGATCAGTCCGCTGAGGGTGGCGGTGCAGGGCACCGAGGTGGTTCCGGTCGAGGTGGTGGAGATGTGGCCGGTGTCGGGGGTGGGTGTGATCTTGACCAGTTGGATGCCGGCCAGGGAGGCGTCGGCGGTCAGGCCGTAGGCCCGTCCGGTCAGCCGCTGCGGCGTGACGATGACTTGTTCGGCGCTGCACGGTGAGGTGACGGAGTTGTTGTGGTCGTCGCCGCTGTAGGTGGCGCTCCAGCGGTAGGTGCCGGCCGCGCCGATGGTCACGTTGCCGGATGCGGCGGTGCCGCTGCCGGACACCGTCCCGGTACGGGTCGCGATCGGCTTCGCACAGTCGGTGTCGCCGGGCGCGAATAGCTGGAACGTGACGGTGCCCGTCGGGTGGTATCCGCCGGACAGGGTCGCCGTATCAGAGACGTTCCCGCCTGCGGGCACCGAGCCCGATGGCGTCGTGGCGATCGATGGGGTCGCCTTCGGGACGTGTTCGGTGATCGTTTCGGTGAAGCCCGGTGACAGGACGCCGTTGATCAGGAAGTCCACCTTGCAGGTGATGGTGCTTCCCGGTACGGCTTCGGCGCCGACGGAGACGGTCTCGGTGAAGGTGGCATCATCGCCGCTGGTCACCGTCCGACTGCCAGGGGTCAAGGACGCCGACAGGTTCGGGTCGCAGTCGCGCTGCTGGTGAGTGACCGTGACCGGCAGGTTGCGCAGGGCCGCCAGAATGGTGTCGCTGACCTCCGAGGGGTCGATGCCGGAGAACAGCCGTCCGCCCGTGGCGTTGGTGATCGCGGTCGCTTGCCCGGTCGAGTCCAGCCCGCTCAGGTCGAACGCGAGCGCGGTGATGTCGGCTGCCTGCAGGGCGCTGATCGCATCGGCCAGCGAATGGCCGCCGCTGGGGTCATGGCTGGGGGCGTCCCCGATCAGCAACACGACCCGAGAGCTGTTCGGCCGGAAGTTGACCGCCCCGGACGCGACCTGGAACAGACCGTTGATGCCGTCCTCGGGGAAGTCGCCGCCGCCCGACGCGGCCAGCGAGTTGAGACCGTTGGTGACGTCGGTCTGGTTGGCGGTGAGGTTCTGCGCCACCCGGAACGGCGTCGCGTCCGCCGACACGTCCCTGTACTCGGCAACCGCGAACTGCGCGTCCGGCTGCGCCGAAGCGACGTTGGACAGGATGGTGTTCGCATTGGTCCGCACGTTCGAGATGACCCCGCCCATGCTCCCTGTTGTGTCGATCAGGAATGCGATATCCGGCTTGGGCGGGATCGCCGGAGTGGACACGGTCTTGGCGATCGTCGTCGATCCGCCCGGGTCCAGGTTCAGCGTCACGTCCGCCGGGGTGACCCCGGGCGCGGCGGACGCCGTCCCTACCCCGGCCACCAGCATCGCACCGACCGCCACCACGCACACGGCGGCCCGTAATCCTCGGATCATTCTCACGGTGTCATTCCTTCTGGCGTGGCGTTACGCCATAACGAATTTGGGATCGCTGCCCGTGCAGAATTTCTATGATTGCACCGCCCCGGGACGCCTTCTCCTAACGTGTTGGCGCGAGCGGATACCAAATCGCATTGGTTGACAACCTCGGTGACATTTTCAGCGCCAGCGGCTGATCAACGAGGCGGGGTGTGGCCACGGACATAGAGTGACTTGTCGGCGAATAGATGTAAATAGGACACTTACGGAAAGTTCTCGACTGGCCGCAGTCGGCCACCCCTTGCCGATGAGAGGCGCCCAC
>NZ_JBHSBI010000075.1:0-2006 GCF_042650645.1 Nonomuraea purpurea | reverse complement strand
CCGCCGGGAACAACTCCTCCACCGCATCCCAATTAACAAACAAACCCCCCTCACGCTCAGTCACCTGACAGTCCAGCCACACCTGCGGAGTCTGGGAGATACCCCAGATCTGCTCGCCGAAGGGCAGGTCCATGTCGGTGATCTCGTCGTTGAGGCCGAGGGCGCTGGTGAAGACGACGGGCATGGAGACGGCGGGCTGTCCGGTACGGCGGGCCAGCTCGCGCAGCACCCAGATGGCCGACACGGCGTTGTGCTCCATCCCCGACCAGACCTCCTGCTGGAGGCGGGTGACCAGGTCGAGCCAGGAGTCGCCGACCCGGGGCCGGTGCCCGACGAGCAGCAGCGAGGTGAAGTCGCCCAGGATGTTGTCGATGTCGGGGTGGACCTCCCTGCGGTCGAAGAGGGTGAGGTTGATGGTCAGGTCCTGGCGGGCGCTCCACGCCGAGAGCACCTCGGCGAAGGCGGCGGCCAGCACGGTGGCCGGGGTGACGCCGTGTTCCCTGGCGCGCTCGCGCAGGCGGCGCCACTGGGTGGGGGCGATCCTGGTCTCCCTGCGCACGAAGTGCGGACGTTCGACCTTCGCGGGGTCGACGCACAGCGGCAGCTGGGGCGCGGGCGGCAGGTCGTCGAGCCGCTCCGACCAGTACGCCTGGGCCGAGTCGAGCTCGTCAGGGCGCGGCCCGGCGGTCAGGACGTAGTCGCGGAAGGAGACGCCGACGGGCCGCAGTTCGGCCTCGGGGTTCCGGTAGAGCGCGGACAGCTCGGCGAAGACGGTGACGATGCTGAGCGCGTCGAGCACGATGTAGTCGAAGCTGAAGCCGATGCGCAGCCGGCCGTCGCCGTATTCGACGGCCTCGATCGCGACCAGCGGCCAGCGGGTCGGGTCGGGAATGCGGTGCGCGAGCCGTTCGCGCAGGTCCTCCAGCGCGTTCGCGCCCCGGGTGAGCGGGATGCGCGTGTGGCCGGCCTCGGGCAGGATGCGCTGGTTGCCGTCGGCGTCGAAGTGGGCGCGCAGCATCTCGTGCCGCCGCAGGAGGGTGTTCCACGCCTGTTCGAGCCGGGCCAGGTCGACGTCGGAGCCGTCGAACTCCCAATACCAGTGCGAGCCGACCGAGCCCAGCGTGAACTCCGCCGAGCGTCCCATCCAGTAGGCGCGCTGCACGTCGGTCGCCGGGAAGGGATCGTGCCTGTGGTCGGGGTCGGCGACGATGCCGGGCGTGGCGTCCGCGGGCTCGCCCAGGGTGACGTGGGCGGCGAAGCTCTTCAGCTCCGGGTCGTCGAAGAGGGCGCGCAGGCCGGCGCCGTGCATGCCGGCGGCGCGCATGCGTCCGAGCAGGCGGGTGGCGATCAGGCTGTCGCCGCCGAGGGCGAAGAAGCCGTCGTCGCGGCCGACGGTCTGCACGCCGAGCAGGTCGGACCAGAGCGCGGCGATCTCCTTCTCCGCGGCGGTGGACGGCGGCTCCACCTCGCCTCGCGCGCCGGTGACGGCGCTTTCGACGAGCTTGCCGATGGCCGGTCGGTCGATCTTGCCGTTGCCGGACAGCGGGAACGACTCCAGCACCAGCATCTGATCGGGCACCATGTAACCGGGCAGCCGCTCGCGCAGGAACTCCTCCACCCCCGCCGGCAGCCCGTCCCCGGCCACGACCGCGGCGGCCAACCGCCCGCCGACCGCCACCGCCACCGCGTCCCGAACCCCAGGGAAAGCGGTCAACGCCGCCTCCACCTCGCCCAGCTCGATCCGATGTCCCCGGATCTTCACCTGGAAATCGGCCCGGCCCAGGAACTCCAACGTCCCATCCGGCCAATACCGGCCCAGATCCCCGGTCCGATACCAGCGCGTCCCCCCAAACGACACGAACCGCTCAGCCGTCCGCTCCGGATCACCCCGATACCCCTCGGCGACACTCGCGCCACCGATCCACAACTCACCGACCACCCAATCCGGGCAATCCCGGCCCCGGGCATCCACCACCCGGAACAACTGATTGCGCAACGGCCGCCCA
>NZ_JBHSBI010000074.1:0-2166 GCF_042650645.1 Nonomuraea purpurea | reverse complement strand
CGTGAGGTCGGCCCGAGACGCCCTGCCGATGTTGCCATCGGTGGGTTTCCTCGGGCCGCCTCCCGAACCCGCCGTGCCCGTCTCCAGGCAACGGGCTCTCCGCAAGTCCCGCTGGGCACTCAGTTACTCATGCAGTGGTCCGCCAGGGGGTGGGGATTGCTGCGCCCCGGTATCGGTATCGTGTTGTTCGTACCTTTCCCGGGTCGAACAGCGCTCGCTTGTCCGAGACAGGCCATGTTCCGCCCGCGCAATAGCGTCGGCGGAAGTCCTTCCACCTGAATCTGGAGTGCTTGCGGTACAACCACCTGACGACCCGTTTCCAAACGTAGTCGCCCAGATATTGAAACGTTGCACTTGAGACTCCAGGGCGGAAGTATTCGCACCAACCTCTCAGCACCGGGTTGAGCTGGCGCAGTAGAGCATCGAGCGGTTGGCTCAGATCCATTCGCTGACAGGTCGTTTTCACCTTGGCCATTATCGAAGACAGTGCCTTCCTGGCCGGATAGGTGTAGACATAGTGCCGGTTCGTTCCCCTCTTTCGATGACGTTGGATACGCCATCCGAGGAAATCGAAACCCTCGTCAATGTGAGTGATCCTTGTCTTCTCTGTTGATAGACGTAAGCCCATCGGAGAAAGCACCTCAGCCACTTCAGCCCGCATGCTTTCGGCATGACCGCGATTTCCAGCGATGAGCACAAGGAAGTCGTCCGCGTACCGGATTAACCGATAGTTGGCCTGCCCCCTGCGTCGTCGGCCAGTTCTCACGCTGTGTGTGACATTCGGCCCGCCGGGATGCTGAGCGACATATTCGTCCAGTACGGACAGAGCGATGTTCGCCAGCAGTGGAGAGAGGATACCCCCTTGCGGTGTGCCGGAGTCGGAGTGTCGCTTCGCGCCATCCTGGCCAAGGATTCCTGCTTTGAGAAACGCCTTGACCAGTTGCAGCATGCGCTTGTCCTCGATCCGATTCCGCACGCGGTCCATCAGGGCCGTGTGTGAGATCTCGTCGAAGCACGCCGTAATGTCGCCCTCCACCACCCACTCGTAGGTGTTGGAGGTGATCATGCGAGTTTCGGCGATCGCATCGTGGGCGCGACGCCCGGGACGGAACCCGTACGAGCACGGGTGGAAGTCCGCCTCGAAGATCGGCTCCATCACCAGCTTCAGAGATGCCTGGACCACCCGGTCCCTGACGGTTGGGATGCCCAGGGGGCGCTTCTTGCCACCCGCCTTGGGGATCATCCGTTCCCGTACTGGAACCGGCCGGAAGTTCTGCTCTTTCAGAGATGAGCGAACTCTGTCGAGAAAAAGCTCGACCCCCTGCACAAGCTCGATCGAGTAGGCAGTCTTGCCGTCCACTCCGGCCGTGCGGGCACCCCTGTTAGACCGCACCCGAGCCCACGCCACCAACAAGAACGCGGGATCGGACACGAGATTGAACAGATCTTTGAATCTGCGCTGAGAATTCTCAGTCGCCCATCGGTGCAGCTTGGTCTGGATTTCCAGTACCCGGCGCTCGGCCTTGAATAAGGCGAGCTCCAGTTCGTCGGTATTCACCAACGGCCTCCCGGCATTCCAGCATCCTCCTTGCCAACTTGCTGACCCCCTTTGCCATGTACGTGACTTTCTCACGCTCGGACTACTACGGGGTCTCCGCCCCAACCATCGGCGATCGGCCGGCAACGAGCCTGCCCTCAACCTGAAATGGATCTCCAGATAAAGGGCCACCGTGGATGGTTCCCACGTTCACCAAGTAACCGATTAGCCAGTTAGGTGCCCAGCTTTGCCCCGGCAGCCTCGCCATGTCTACGCCGCAGTCTTTCGACATGGCCTCCTCGCCCTTATCATCCACAGGCCCTGGAGTTGGCCCGAATACTGCTGGGCCACGCGCTGCACACCATCCCGTATCCACCAGATTGGAGATGGCACGACCCTTACGGGGTTTCAACCACTGGTTCACTTCCGTTACACCTTCTGGCTTCGCTAGCCGGACCCGGTCCATCTGGCAGTTCTAAACCGTCCCGACATTGTCAGGGCTGCTTTCCGCCCTCCCCGGCGTTCCCCGGTTCAGGCTGCCCTCGGCTTCATTTCGGTTGCTGCGACAACCGAACGGTGAAGGTCTTTCACCTCCACTCGGTTACAAGGCGCCTCGTGGCGCACGATGA
>NZ_JBHSBI010000073.1:0-2185 GCF_042650645.1 Nonomuraea purpurea | reverse complement strand
GTGCGCCGTGAGGCGCTGATGATTCGAGTGGAGGTGAGAGACCTTCACCGCCGACCCTGTCGCAGCAGGGCGGTGGAGCTGGCGGCAGCCTGATCCGGGAGATGCCGGGGAGGGCGGGAGCAGCCGCGACAAAGCCGGGACGGGCCAGTACTGCCAGATGGCGTGGGTCCGGCGAGCGTGACGGAGAGGAGTACGCGAGGAACCAGCGTGAATACGTCCCTTAAAGGCTGACCGGCTCAAATCTGGCGGATATGGGCCGGGTGCGGTGCGTCTCTGATCTCTGTCTAGGGGTCAAGAACTTCCCGCCCGCCACGTGGATGTCGGTCGGGGAGGCCATGAGGAAGGTCTGCGGCGTACTCATGGCGATGCCGCAGGGGTAGAGCGGGGCTCCTACTTCGTTGATCGAATCACAGTGAACACGGGAACCATCTCGGTTCTGCCCGTCTGGCGCGCATCCAGTGCTCGGGGCGGGCTGGGCTCATCGTCAGCCGAACGACCGAGATGGGGCGGAGCCGCCGTAGTAGTCGGAGTCCGGGAGAGCCGGACACATGGCCAAGGGCGGCAGCGGTATCGAGAAGTTGTTGGAGGCTGTAATGCCGAAAGACGCGCCGGTGAATGCCGGCGCCTGGCCGGAGCAGGTCCCGATGGGGCCGCTGCGGAAGGTATCGGAGATGCAGGCCAAGCTCCACCGTTGGGCGGCGGCCGATCCTGGCCGCAGGTTCGACGACCTGTTCAATCTCGTGCACGACCCGGCGACGTTGATCGTGGCGTTCGACCGGGTCGCGGGCAATACCGGGGCACGCACTGCGGGCGTGGACGGCCTGACGGTCGCCGACGTCGAAGAGCAGATAGGCATCCCCGGTTTCCTGGACGACCTGCGTGCTCAAGTCAAGTCGGGCACGTTCCGGCCGCTCCCGGTACGGGAACGCAAGATCCCCAAACCGGGTGGATCGGGAAAGGTAAGACGCCTCGGCATACCTGCCGTGGCCGACCGCGTCGTCCAGGCGGCGCTCAAGCTGGTGCTGGAACCCATCTTCGAGGCCGACTTTCTGCCGGTTTCCTACGGGTTTCGGCCCAAACGGCGGGCACACGACGCAGTCGCCGAGATCCACCAGTTCGGCACCCGCGGCTACCGCTGGGTACTGGACGCGGACGTCGAAGCGGCCTTCGATTCTGTCTCGCACTCCGTTCTCATGGATCGAGTGCGGCTCCGGGTCAAGGACAAGCGTGTGCTGGCGCTGGTGAAGGCGTTCCTCAAGGCCGGGATCCTCACCGAACTCGGCGAATACCAGGACACCCATACCGGCACGCCACAAGGCGGCATCCTGTCTCCGTTGATCTTCAACGTGGCGATGACGGCGCTCGATGAGCACTTGCATCGGCCGTGGCTGCACGGCGGAGCGATGGCGACCAGCTATCAACGCGCCCGGCGTCGCCGAGGTGGCCTGCCGAACTGGCGGATCGTTCGCTACTGCGACGACTTCGTCATTCTCGTGCACGGCACCCGAGACGATGTCGAAGCCCTCCGCGACCAGACCGCTCAAGTGCTCGCACAGCTCGGGTTACGGCTTTCACCAGCCAAGACCCGCGTCGTGCAGATGAGTGACGGTTTCGACTTCCTGGGCTTTCACATCCGGTGGAAGCGGAAGATGGGCACGAACAAGTGGTACGTGTACACCTTCATCGCCGACCGGCCAATCCGGTCGTTGAAGGCGAAGATCCGTACCTTGACGCACAGGACGTCACAGCAGGACCGCAGGACCGTGCTGATCAGGCTCAATCAGATCATGCGCGGCTGGGCCAACTACTTCAAGCACGCGGTGTGCAAGCACACCCTGGGCAACCTGGCGGATTTCGTCTGGTGGCGAGTCGTCCGGTGGCTCAGAACGTTACACCGCTGGGGGTGGAAGGACGTCCGCCGACACTTCACCCTGCCCGACGGCAGATGGAAACCGATCGCGGCGGACGGGATCGAGTTGTTCAACCTGGAGACCGTGACGGTGACCCGTTATCGGTATCGCGGCAACACGATTCCCAGTCCCTGGACACAGACGCTGACAGACCACGCTTGACGGCAGATGCCGTGGAGAGCCCGGTGCTCAGTAATGGGCACGCCGGGTTCGGAGAGCGACCCGAGGAAACGGGTCGGGAGCAATCCCGATACCGCGCCTCGGGTCGACTCTAC
>NZ_JBHSBI010000072.1:0-2463 GCF_042650645.1 Nonomuraea purpurea | reverse complement strand
AGTGCGCCACGAGGCGCTCTGTTGTATCCCCGGTTGAGCCGGGAGGAACTGAAGGGAGGTTCCTGGGCCTGATGGCTTACCCGAATCTGAAAGGTGAAGGGGACCGTAGCATGCCAGGAAATCAACGGTCGTGTTCAGGCATGGAAGCGATGCGTTGAGGGGCCCGTGTGATATGGCGAAACCTGGATTGGCTGAACCCCAATCTCCAGTCGATGGAATGCTTGCATCCGCCGGAAATCCATGCCTGGCACCGGCGCCGCTCCCTGTGTCGGATTAATTGCGTTATGACACAACCTTCAGGAGTGAGGACGATCCCCAGCGAGGGGATTCAAGGAGATGAGTGGGGCGCCTAAGTCGCACTAGAAACGTATGACAGAGACGAACGTGGGATCGCCTAAGGGACGCGAGTTCTAAGGCGACGGAGGCCCCGTAGTAGTCGCAGGAGTCACGACCTGCCAAGGCGGACGGGAAAGCCGTCCACAGGGCGAAGGGGGCCAGGTGATCGGATATTCAAGAACTGGGAGGTATGCGCAATGCAGAGCGCCGAAACAGTGCTGAATGTCCTGCGTGAACGCGGCAGGCGTGGCCTGCCATGTGAGGAACTGTATCGACAACTGTTCAACCCGCACCTGTATCTCATGGCTTATGGGCGTATCTACTCCAACCACGGAGCGATGACCCCCGGAGCCTGCGGGGAAACCGCCGACGGTATGTCGGAGGCAAAGATCGGGCGCGTCATCGACGCGCTGCGCCACGAGCGCTACCGATTCCAGCCCGTCCGGCGGACCTACATCCCGAAACAGAACGGGACCACAAGACCGCTCGGCCTGCCGTCCTGGTCGGACAAACTCGTCGGCGAAGTGATCCGCCTCCTGATCGAGGCATACCACGAACCGCGATTCTCCGGCCGCTCACACGGTTACCGTCCCCAAAAAGGCTGCCACACCGCACTATCCGAGGTGGCACACACCTGGACGGGGACAACCTGGTTCATCGAAGGAGACATCTCCGACTGCTTCGGGACACTCGACCATCAGGTCATGCTCTCGATCCTGGCGAAGAACATCCACGACAACCGGTTCCTGCGCCTCATCAAACAGATGCTCCAGGCCGGATACCTCGAAGACTGGGTCTGGCACGCCACCCTATCGGGAACCCCGCAAGGCGGCGTCGCCTCGCCAATCTTATCCAACATTTACTTGGATCGGCTGGACACATTCGTCGAAACAGTACTCATCCCAGAGTACACCCGAGGACACAAAAGGAAAAGCAATCCCGCCTACCACAAGGTGGAGAACGCGATCAACTACATCCGGAGAAAACAGTCCCGCAGAAAGGAGAAGACCGAAACCCCGGAAATGCGAGAGCTACGCAAGCGACTACGCCGCCTCCCAGTCGGAGATCCCAGCGACCCCGGCTACCGGCGCCTGCGCTACGTCCGCTACGCAGATGATCACCTACTCGGGTTCATCGGACCGAAAGCCGAAGCCGAAGAGATCAAACAACGCCTCGCGACGTTCCTGCGCGACGACCTCAAACTGGAACCCAACGAGAACAAAACACTGATCACCCACGCCCGCACAGGCGCGGCCCGATTCCTCGGCTACGACATCACCGTCCAGCACGCCAACAACAAGATCTCCCGAGGCGGGCGGCTCACCAAAGGCATGCGCGCCACCAACGGGAAGATCCGCCTGAAGGTACCGCCACCGGTGATCAAGGCCAAATGCGCCCCGTATCTCAAGCACGGCAAACCCGAGCACCAGCCCCACCTGACGAACCTGACCGACTACGACATCATCAGCAGGTTCGGGGCCGAGTACCGGGGCATCGTCCAGTATTACCTGCTGGCCGGCGACGTCTGGAAACTGGACAGGCTTCGCTGGACCATGCTGACCGCGATGCTCAAGACACTGGCGGCCAAGCACCGCTCAACGGTGACCAAGATGGCAAGGCGAACCAAGACCACCATCACCACACCGCACGGGCGACGCAGATGCTTCGAGGCCCGTGTCGAACGAGCAGGCAGGAAACCACTGGTCGCACGGTTCGGTGGCATTCCACTCAAACGGCAGCGGAAGGCCGTCCTGGACGACCTTCCATCAGCCCCGCTCACCCGCAAACGAGGCAAGCAACTGATCGAACGCCTCCAAGCCGGGCGATGCGAGCTCTGCAACAGACCGGCCACGGTGCAAGCACACCACATCCGCGCACTCGCAGACCTCGCCAAAACGGGACAACCACCGCCCCCGTGGGCGGAACTCATGACCAGAATGCGACGCAAAACCCTGATCGTCTGCGCCGCCTGCCACGAGACCATCCACGCCGGGTAATCCGCCGCGACAAACACGCAGTAGTCACTGGAGAGCCCGCTGCATTGAAAGGTGCACGGCGGGTTCGGGCCGGGGGCCACTGGAAAAGGACCTGCACCAGCAGACACCTCGCCAGTGGCCTACCGGTACT
>NZ_JBHSBI010000071.1:0-2535 GCF_042650645.1 Nonomuraea purpurea | reverse complement strand
GCGACTCCGGAGGATCAGAACCCCTCCATCTACTCGTACAGCCCCGCAATCAGCCGGTCATTCTCAACCCACCTCTCGCGTTCATGTTCACAACCGAAAATTACATCCATGCAGTTCAAGCGGCATGTGAGTACTCGTGGAGGACGCCGCCGAGCCGGTCTCGTCGGCGTATGTTCAGGTCGACGATTTGCTCTGGGTCCGTGATCGGATCGGGGACAGTGCACAGCGGTGCCGCTTGGTCCAGGGCTTGGTGGGCGCGGTGGTGGTTGTAGAAGTGTTCGTATTCCCGTAGGGAGTGCCGCAGGTGGTGTTCGTTCCATAGGAGGCAGCGGTCGAGGAGTTCGCGGCGGCACGACTGCACCCACCGTTCCATGATCGAGTTCATGCGCGGCATCCGGATACCGGCGAGCACCGTCTTGATGCCGACTTCGGCGAGGATCTCCTTCATGAGGGCCGGGAACTTCCCATCCCTGTCTCGAATCAGAAAGCGCGCCCGGCGGTCCGCATCGTCCAGATCCATCACCAGATTCCTGATCGCCTGGATAACCCAGCTCGCGCTTGGATGAGCGGTGGTGCCCCAGCACGCGGACGCGCCTGGTGGCATGCTCGATGACCGCCAGGATGTACTGGCGTTGCCCGTTCAAGGTGATGGTCTCGATGAAATCACAGGCCAGTAGAGCGTCGGCTTGCGAGCGCAGGAAGTCAGCCCACGTGGTGGACGCCCGCTCGGGCGCCGGATCAAGACCGGCCTGCTTGAGGATCTCCCACACCGTGGACGGTGCGACCTTGATGCCGAGCGCGGCGAGCTCACCGTGGATCCGCCGATAGCCCCAGCCGGGGTTCTCCCGGACCAGGCGCAGGATGAGGGCACGGATAGAGCGCACCGTGGGCGGGCGCCCGGGCCGCTTCGGCCGGCAGGTACGGGCATGACGCCGTCGCATCAGATCTCGGTGCCGGCGCAGGACCGTGTCCGGCCGGATGAGCAGCCGCAGTCGGCGCAGGACCTCGCGTGGCAGCGAGGTGAGGAGGGCGGCGAGAAATGCCCGGTCCTCCGGGGCAAATCGCACCCTGATGTCAGGGCCGAGCTTGCCGTTCGAGGACGGCGATCTGGTGCCGCAGAGCGAGAATCTCGATGTCCTTGTCTCGATCGCCCATGGGCAGCAGTCGCTGTGCGGCGAAGGTGTTCGTGACGGTGAGATAGGCCAGGCGGAGGAGCACGGCCGATCATCATGCCGCTTTTGCCTCTCCTGGTGTGGCCGGAGCTCGCGCACGCCACGCGGAGCCCTCACACGGCCATGACCTGGCCGGATGCAATTATCGGCAGGCGCAGCTACGCCGTCGGTTACATGGCCGACAGGCTCCTGGAGCTCAACAGGACGTTGCCAGACCGTGAATTCGACAAGCTCCTCACGAACGCCGCGAAGTAGGCCGGCCACGATGTCGCACCAACCCCACTCACGCAGATGGTGGGCGCTCATCGCGCTCGTGCTCACGTCGCTGGCTGTGGGCTTCGACGTGACCATCCTGAACCTGGCGCTGCCAAGCATGGCCGAGGACCTGCACGCCGACAACGCCCAACTGCAGTGGTTCGTCACCGGTCTACACGCTGGTGCTCGCCGCCAGCATGATCCCGGCGGGAATGCTGGGCGACCGCTTCGGCCGCAAGAGGACGCTCCTGGTCGCGCTGGCCATCTTCGGGGTCAGCTCGCTGGTCGCCGCCTACGCCCCCGCCGGATCGGTCGCACGCCGTCCCATCCCCCGGTCCGGGTAGGTCCAGTGGCGCACGATCAGACGCCGGTGCCAGCGCAGCAGCGTCCTCGGCGTCACCAGTCGGTGGGCACGCAGCGCCGCCGGCAGCCCCCGAGCCAGCGCGGCCAGCACCGCTCGATCCGCCCACGACAGCGTCGGACGGCCCACCTGACGGCGCAGCACTGCTACCTCATGCCGCAGTACGAGGATCTCCAAGGTCTTGGACACGTCGCCACGAGCCAGCAGTGTCAGCCAGCCCACGATGTGGCAGAAGATCAAATAGAAGAGACGAAGCGCCACGAGCCTCGAGCATGCCCGACACTGACCACTACTTCGATCAGGAAGCCGGGACAAACCCGCAGCCCACAACCGTGAACGGAGTATTGACACCCTTCAGGGCTGCGTACAGCCGATTCTCGGGCGTTCCATCACAGCCGGAGTCGGAGCGGTCTTCTTCCTATCATCCGCTCCATCCCTCTCCCACGGGCTCCACTCGTCCTGGACCGGGCCGTCACCGGCTGCGTCCCGGCCTACGTCGCGCGCCTGCTCACCGGCCTGCTCGTGAGCAATGTTCGGCGAACATCCTCTTGGCAACGGTAAGGAAACAGCCGCTGCTGTACGACTTTCCCGCATGACATACCGAACTTCACTGCTGGCGCTGGCGCTGGCGGGGTTGGTAGCGCATCCTTGTTCACGTCCAGGGAGATGGTGTGCGGGTGATCTAGCCCATGCTGTGATGCGGGAGAGATCCATGTGACAAGAGACGGCCACTCCGTAATCCTTCGA
>NZ_JBHSBI010000070.1:0-4754 GCF_042650645.1 Nonomuraea purpurea | reverse complement strand
GCTTGGAGGGTGGAGACGGGTGGGCCGTATCCGTCGGTGGCGTAGCGGTCGCGGAACTGCCCGAAGTGCCAGAGTCCTGCGCCGAAGAGCGGTTCTGCCGTCATACGGGTCTTACTCCTATCCCTTGATCGCGCCGGCGAGGGCGCCTTGTGTGAAGAAGCGCTGGAACATCAGGTAGACGATGAGGACCGGAAGGATCGACATGATGATGAAGGCGTTGAGCTGGCCGTAGTTGGAGGCGAACTGCGACTGGAAAGCCTGCAGCGCCAGCGGCACGGTCCGCGCGTCCTGGTCCTGCAGCAACACCAGGGCCATCCCGTACTCGTTCCAGGTGGCGACGAAATCCAGGATGAACAGGGCCGCCAGCGCGGGCTTGGCCAGCGGCAGGATCACCCCCAGGAACAGCCGCCAGTTGCCCGACCCGTCGATGCGGGCGGCCTCGTCGAGCTCACGGGGCAGCGAACGGAAGAACCCGTACAGGAAGAACACCTGGTACGGGATGCCGAACGCCAGGTACGGCAGGATGATCCCGTTGACGGAGTTGAGCAGCCCCATGCTGGACAGCGTCGTGAACATCGGCGCGATGGCCACCTGCACCGGCACCATCGCCCCCAACGTGATCACGATGAGCAGCGTCCTGTGCCGTTTGAAACGCAGCCGCGCGATCGCGAACGCCGCCGCGGCCGAGACCAGCAGGCCGAGCGGCACCTTGACGAGCGCGATGTAGGCGCTGTTCTTGGCCACCGTCCACAACTCGCCGCGTTCGGCGGCATTGAGGTAGTTGTCCCAGTGCCACACCTCGGGCAGCGACCAGATGGAGGAGCGGCCGATCTCGGCCGTGGACTTCACCGACGTCAGCACCATGAACGCGAACGGCGCCAGCCAGACCAGCGCGCTGATGACCAGCGCGATCCACAACCCGATGAGCGGGTAGTTGACCCGGCCCTTCATCGCTCGTCCTCCTTCAGGGTCCACATCAGGTACGGCAGGACGAGCGCCAGCGTGATCACGAGCAGGACCACGGCCAGCGCGTTGCCGCCGCCGAAGTTGTGGTTGATGAACGACTGGCTGTAGGACCACAGGGCCAGCACCTGGCTCGACTGGGCAGGGCCGCCGTTGGTCATGCCGACGATGAGGTCGAACACCTTCAGCGAGCTGATCACGGTCAGCACCAGGACGACGGTGAACGTCGGCCGCAACGCCGGCAGGGTCACGTTGCGGAAGGACTGCCAGGCGGAGGCGCCGTCGAGCTTGGCCGCCTCGACCAGGTCGAGCGGCACCGTCTGCAGCCCGGCCAGGAACAACACCATGGAAAAGCCCGTCGTCTGCCAGACGAACGCGACGAACACCGAGTACAGCGCGATCTTCGGGTCGCCGAGCCAGTCCTGGATCCACGACGACAGGCCGAACGAGGTCAGCGTGCTGTTGACCAGGCCGGAGTTCGGGTTGTAGATCCACGTCCACATGGTCGCCACGGCGATCGAGGCCAGCACGGCGGGCAGGTAGAACGCCGAACGCAGCAGATTGCGTCCCAGCAACCGGCGGTTCATGGCCAGGGCGAGCAGCAGGGCCAGCACGGTGGGCACGATGAGCGAGAGCACCACCCAGATGACGCTGTTGCGCAGCGCGGTGTGGAAGACGGTGTCGTTGGTCAGGATGTCGCGGTAGTTGTCCAGCCCCGCCCACACCTGCGGCACGGTGGGGAAGCCGTTCCAGCGCACGAAGCTGAGGTAGACGGCCGACACGATCGGGAACAGCAGGAAGACCGCGTAGAGCGCCAGGGCGGGGGCCAGGAACGGCAGCGCCCCCAGGATCGGCATCCTCCGCCAGGAGCCGCGCTGGGTGGTGGGGGTGGTGGACTCGTTGGTCATGAGCCGGTCAGTCCTTGTGGGTGTCGATGAACTTCTGCAGCAGCGCTCCCGCCTCCTTCGGGGCGATGGAGCCGCTGGTGACCCCGTTCTGGATGCGCCAGTACTCGGTCGTCACGTCCGTCGGGAAGTTCTGGTCGTTGTTGAGGAAGAAGCCCTTGGCCTTGCCCGCCAGTTCGGCGATCTGCGCGTTGAGCGGCTGCGGGGTGTTGGCCGAGGTGGTGTCCTTGTTCACTGGGACGGAGGAGAAGACGCCCAGGTACTTGCCTTCCACGGCGGCGGAGGTGAAGTAGTCGAGGAACTTGGCGGCCTGGTCGGGGTGGGCGCTGCTCTTGCTGATGTACATGCCCTCGGAGAAGCCGTAGAGCCGGCCGGTGCCCGTCGGCAGCGGGAAGACGCCGACGTTGTCCTGGTCGTCGCCGGCGTCGAGGTTCTGCTGGGTGAACCAGTCGCCCTCGATCTGCATGGCCGACTTGCCGGAGTTGAACAGGGCCCCCGCCTCGGTCTGCGGCAGTCCGGCGAAGCCCTTGTTGAAGTAGTTGTCAGACCACTGCTTGAGCTGCTCGAAGGAGGTGGCGACGCACGGCTGCCCGGTCCAGGAGGCCGAGCGGGTGTTGAGCTTGTCGGCCAGCTCGGCGCCGCAGTTGGTCTCGATGAAGGTGTCCAGCAGGCGCATGACGTGCCAGTTGTCCTTGCCGCCCATGGAGATCGGGGTGAGCCCGGCGTCCTTGAGCTTCTGCGCCGCGGCGGCCCATTCCGCGTACGTGGCAGGCGGCGCGCTGATGCCCGCTTTGCCGAACTGGTCCTTGTGGTAGTAGACGACCTCGGTCCGCTGCGTCCAGGGGAGGCCGTGGTGGCCGCCGTACTGGGTGTAGGCCGACAGCGTGGAGGCGTTGAACCGGTCGGTCCACTTGTACTGCTGGTAGTACCTGCCCAGGTCGAGGCTGACGCCTGACTTGACCAGCTCGCCCCCGAGCCCCGGGCCCGCCCAGTTGTAGTAGATGTCGGGGCCGGAGCTGCTGCCGGCCGTGGTCCGCAGCGCGTCCTTGTGCGCGTCCACGGCGCGGAACTGCAGGTCCACCGTGATGTCGGGGTTCTGCTTCTCGAAATCGGAGACGATCGACTTCAGAGCGGCGCTCGCCGTGTCCGCGTTCTGGGTGACCATCCACCAGCTCAGCTTGACCTGCCCCCCGCTGGTCGCGCTGGTGTCCTGGACTCGGCCGCTGCAGGCGGTCAGCAGCAGCACGGAGGCTGCCAGTGCCGCGGCTTTGGGTGGGGTTTTCATGGACGTCTCCAAGCCGAGGATCGTTAGATATTCAGTGGCGACTACGGAACGCTACGGGCGCGTCTTCCGGCCCGTCAACGGCCGTATGGCAACGTTTCGGCAGGTCAGCGCGTTCGAGTGGCGGTCAGGGCTCGGGGGGGTGGCGGCTGTTGAATGCCTATTCAGTACTGCCTGACTATTCAAGCGGAATGTAACGTCGGCGACATGTGGCCGTCAAGGATCCGGTGTGTTCGTCGCTCCAGGTGCCTCATTGACACGGGTCCGAGATCGGCCGTAGCGTCAAAATATGCCTAGTCACTATGGAATGGATATTCAAGACGCTGGCGGGCAGCGCTTTGAGGCCCAGGACACCCCGGCGGAGCGGTGATGTCCCTGCTCGCCTGCGATCCGGCGCGGTCGGCCGCCTACCGCACGGCGGCCGGGCGCATTCGCGCGGCCGACCGGCGCACCGCCGCCTCAGAGCTGGACCGCCTGGCCGCCGAGGTGCGCAGGAACGTCATCCGGACGATCGACCGGGCCGGGATGGGCCACATCGGGGGCGACCTGTCGGTGACCGACATCCTGGTCGCCTGCTTCTACGGCGTGCTGTCCGTCGACCCCGAGCTTCCGCACTGGGCTGGACGGGACCGGTTCGTGCTGAGCAAGGGGCACTGTGCGGCCGCCCTGTACGCCACCCTGGCCCACTGCGGATTCTTCGCCGCCAAGGAGCTGGACACGTTCATGGCGCCGCTGTCGGCGTTGAACGGTCACCCGAACCGGATGAAGGTGCCCGGTGTGGAGACGAACACGGGGGCGTTGGGTCACGGCCTGCCGGTGGCCACGGGGTGCGCGCTGGCGGCCAAGATCGACGGCGCGAGCTGGCGGACGTTCGTGGTGCTGGGGGATGGGGAGCTGCAGGAGGGCAGCAACTGGGAGGCGGCCATGGCCGCCGCTCACTACGGGCTGTCGTCGCTGACCGCGATCGTCGACCGTAACCGGCTTCAGCAGGGGGCGCGGACGGAGGAGACCAACGCCCTGGGCGCGCTCGGCGGCAAGTGGCGCAGCTTCGGGTGGGAGGTCCGCGAGGTCGACGGGCATGACCATCTTGCGTTGCTGGAGGCCATGAGCGGGTCGTCCATCGGTCGGCCGGTGGTCGTCATCGCCAACACGATCAAGGGGAAGGGCGTGTCGTTCATGGAGGACCGGGTGGAGTGGCACCACAAGGTGCCCAGCCCCGAGCAGGTCGAGGCGGCGCTGGCGGAGCTGGCGCCATGACCGAGCTTGTCGAGGTCATCAATGAGCAAGGAAACACGGGCCCGACGAAGGAGGGTTCGTGACCGGGCTTGTCGAGCAGGCGGCGCTTTTCGACTGCCGTAAGGACTTCGCCGACGAGTTGATCGCTTTGGCCGAGGCCGATGGGCGGGTTGTGGCGGTGTGCAACGATTCCGTCGGTTCCAGCAATCTGGTCGGGTTCCGTGAGCGGTTCCCCGATCGGTTGATCAACGTGGGCATCGCCGAGCAGGACCTCGTCGGGGTGGCCGCGGGGCTGGCGAACGCGGGCAAGATCCCGTTCGTGTGCGCGGCGGCGCCGTTCCTGACCGGGCGGGCGCTGGAGCAGATCA
>NZ_JBHSBI010000069.1:0-6891 GCF_042650645.1 Nonomuraea purpurea | reverse complement strand
AGCAGGGACGGCACGAGCCGGATGACGGGAGACTGTCATGTCCGGATCTGTGAGGGCCGGGGGCTGCGATGCCCCCGGCTACTCGGCCAGGCGCAGTCTTCCGGCTTGATCTTCTGTTGCTCATCACTGGGGCCTGAGTTGACGATGAGTGCCTAAATGATCTACCGCGATACACGGTCCGGACACAAGAGCAACCACCGAGCAACCAGCCATGATCAACAATGGGATCAGAGGCTGGCGAGAACCGAGAAACCCCAGGTCGAACGCGGTATTGAAGAGTAGGGCGGGTGGGACTTGAACCCACGACCCACGGATTATGAGAATCCTCGGTCGATGTCGCTCAGTGTCGCCGAGTGATGTTTTGTATTGCCGTGGCCGGAATTATGCCCGTCACCGTGTCAGTCTATGCCGACGCATGTCGTGCTGTAACGCGTACACGCGAGCAACCACCGAGCAACCGTGCGTTCTTGACCATCGGCACTATGTGCTATTTGTCCCCATCTCGGCGCGGCTGTCTGGGGCCAGGCTTGCGTGGTGAGCTCGAACTTTACGGCGGATCGAACGTGTGCGAGCAACCACCGAGCAGCCATCTCCTGGTCATTTACGTTCGCAGGTAGGATGGCTCGCAGCGGACCTCGGATGCGATGCATGGTCTGCTTGACGTGCATGGACGTGCTTTTCGGCAGGCGCAGAGCTGCCTGGCTCGACTGGTGAAACCCCAGCTCAACCCGCGTGCGCGAGTTTTGACGCGCTACACGCTGGAAGGCCGGATCGAACGCCGGCAGGTGCTCGGCGGGCTGATCAACGAGTACAGCCGAGCCGCGTAGCCGCTTGGGAGAACTCCCAGCTCAAACCCGATGCGATGAATTTTGAAGCGGTACAGGGCGTCGGGTCGGCCCGCCTGCACCGCGGCGGCGTTGACGGCGACCAGGGCCTGCACTGTCTGGGTCATGATCGTCACCGCGCGCGGCGCGGTCATGTCGTCCCAGCCCTCAGTCCTTCGTGACGGCAATACAGTCGACCTCGATGTCGAAGGGGCCCGTCCACTCCGGCACGCAGAAGAAGATGCGGGCAGGCGGGTTGTTCGGAAAAAAGCGCTTGTAGACCTCGTTGAAAGCGTTGAAGTGGTCGGCCGAGATGCACATTGCGTTGCACTTCAGCACATGGTCGAGGTCCGAGCCGGCGGCCTCGAGCGCCTTCTTAATCTGGGTGAGGATGAGCTCGACCTGGCGTTCGAACGGCGCGTTCGGGACGAGTTCCCCGGTGTCGGGGTCGAAAGGCGGCATGCCCGAGATGAACACCATGTTGCCGGCCCGGGTACAGGTCGACACCGGCGCGCCCCACTTCTCGAAATTGCTGTCGATGGGTTCGACCCGGATGATTTCCCGTTCCATGCGTTCGCTCCTTGTCTGTATGGCGTCAGTCAAGCCTGGATTTTCCGCGAAAGTCCGCCGATGAGTGCGTGCGAAATGCGAAAGTGTCTGTCCTGCAAGACACAATATGATTTCTGAAGGGTTCCACACGCCAGGCTGGGTACGAATCTCTGCTGACGGCCTGGGTGTCCTGTCGCATGCCGGGATGGGAATGGTGCGCGAACTCGCCGACCTGGCCACACTTCTGGTGCAAGGTCGCGGCCGTGCTCGCGGACACGTACAAGGGTCCGCGGGTGTACGAGCCGGGCGGTGTTCGCCGAGCTGGTCGCCGCGGCCGCGCGGGCGCTGGCGGCCGGTGCCGCACCCGCCGCGGGTGGGTGGCTGCACATTGATGTCGATGCCACCATCGACCACTCCAACAGAACGCGGCAGCGACCTGGAAGAAAACCTGCGGTCACCACCCATTACCGGTGTTCCTGGACCGCCCCGACATCGCCGACAGCGAAGAACTCGCCAGGCTGCTCCGCGTGGGGAACTCGGGCTCGAATGCCGCTAACGACCACATTACCATGCTCGGGTGGGCGTTGTACGCGCACGTCGAAGGCTCGGCAAGCGATATCGCACGCCGCGGCGCGGATGCACTCTGGCGGAACCTGATCGACAATCGTCGTGGGACGGCGGTGCGACAGCGCGCCTGACACGTGTGCGCCACGGCAGCTCTCGGCGACGGACCCACTCTTCAGCGTGGCGTCGACGATCACCGCCACGTGGCGAAACTGCCCGTATTGCGGTAATTTGGACCATGTAGTCGATATTTTGGACCTGCGCGCCCATGATCGCTCGGGAACTCGTCCAACCTGGCCCACGAAGGATGCGCCATGACGACTATCGAGCTCTACCCCGATGACGTTCACAACCAGCGGACGATCCGCCAGGGGCACCCACCTGACTGGGTCAACCGCGACGGTGGTGACTACGACCTGGTGGTGCTCGGCGGCGGACCGGGCGGCCTCACCGCCGCCATAACTGCTGCCGCAGGCGGGCACCGCGTCGCTATGACCGAGCAGCGACTGACCGGGGGCACCTGTGTCAACTTCGGCTGCACGCCGAGCAAAGCGCTGATTCGCTGCGCACGCGCGGTGCACGATGCGAGCCGCGGGGCCGAGTTCGGCTTTCGGCTCGACGCCCCACCCCAAACTGATTTCGGCTCGGTCATGGATCGGGTCCGCGAGATGCGTTCCCTCAGCAGCGCAGGCGATGCGGTCGAGGTGGCCGAGCAAGCGGGGGCGGAGGTCTACCTCGGGCACACGCGCTTCACCGCGCCGAATGCCATGGAGGTCGAGGGCAGGCTACTGCGATTTCGGACGGCCGTGATCGCCACCGGATCGGACCCCGTGGTGCCCCCCATCGAGGGACTGCGGACAGGCGAGTACCTGACCAACGAGACGGTCTTCTCACTGACCGAGCTGCCAGCCAGGCTGGTCGTCATCGGCAGCGGTCCAATGGGATGCGAGCTGGCCCAGGCCTTCCGCCGTCTCGGCAGCGAGGTGGACCTGGTCAGCCACTCCAGGACCCTGCTGCCCAATGATGAGCAGGAGGTCAGTGAGCTGATCCGTCGCCGGTTCGAGCAGGAGGGGCTAAGGCTCCATCTGGGGTTCAAGGCAGTACGGGCGGGCGCCGGCCGTTTGCTGGCGCAGGGCACCGGCGAGACGCGCGAGCTGCCCTATGACGCGCTGCTGTTCGGCACCGGCCGCAAGGCGCACGTGGAGCACCTGGGCCTGGGCGCGGCAGGGGTGCACGCCGACGGGGATGGCGTGGAGGTAGATGAATACCTGTGCACCAGCAACCCCAACATCTATGCCATTGGCGATGCAACCTTCCCGCAGAAGTTCACGCACGCGGCCAATGCGACAGCGCGGCTCTGTATCGCGAACGCGCTGGACGGAGCGCATCGCCCGGCACGAGAGCTCGTCATTCCCCACTGCACCTACACCGATCCCGAGGTGGCCGAGGTGGGCCTAACTCCGCGCCGAGCCCGCAACGAAGGTGTCACCATCGACGCTTACCGGCTCGACCTGGACAAGGTGGCGCGGGCGTTCATCGACGGCGAGGAGGAGGGATTCGGGGCGATATACACGCGCAGCGGCAGCAGCGAGATCGCAGGAGCGACGCTTGTGGCGGCGCACGCCGGTGAGATGATCACCGAGCTTACGCTGGCAATCATGAACCAGGTGCCGCTGGAGGTGCTGGCCGAAACGGTTCACTGCTACCCGACGCAGGCCCAGGTCTTCCAGGAGATCGCACTGCGGTACGCCAGAGCCCAGAGGTAGCTGTTCAGCTTGGGTAACGGCCTGTTGGACGACGAACATTCAAGATCGCTAGGCTGCTTGATGTTGAGGCCGAGAGTGAGCCGACGCCCGAGGGGCTGCGAGGCGGAGTCTGTCCTGGTAGCGGGGTTGGTGGACACGACGGTGTTCCTGTTTGAGGTGCCAGGCGTAGTAGGGGTCGAAGTCGCCGTTGCTGATCAGGGCTCGCAGTTTCAGGACGGCTTCGGCTCCGGCGAGTGACCAGCGGGCGCCGGTGATGTCGAGGCGATCCTTGACCAGGTGGCGGCAGGTGCCCTCGATGATGCCGGTGGCGATCCGATCGGCCAGCCGCGGGTCAGCGCGGTGTCGTACCGCAGGTAGGGGCTTTTGCTCTCCAGATACCCTGTGGGGTGCGGAAACTCAGCCGGTGAGGTTGACCTGAGGGTTCGTGGCTCGAGCATGGTGGGGTCACGGGCATCCTGCTGACGGTGTCGTGGTCCTTCCTCTACCTCATCCTCGGGCGGGTCTTTCAGCTCCTGGTCCTGCTGGGCCGCGGTGATCGGGCCAAGACGGCCGAGATCGTGGTGCTTCGTCATCAGGTCGCCGTGTTGCGCCGTCAGGTGAACCGTCCTGATCTCCAGCCGGTGGATCGGGTCGTGCTCGCGGCCTTGTCGCGGCTGCTTCCCCGCTCGTCGTGGAACGTCTTCTTCGTTACCCCCGCAACGTTGCTGCGCTGGCACCGCACGCTGGTGACGCGCCGGTGGACCTACCCCTCCAAACGGTCGGGTCGTCCCTCTACCCGCGCAGAGGTCCGGGAGGCGGTGTTGCGCCTGGCCCAGGAGAATCCCTCATGGGGCTATCAGCGCATCAGCGGAGAGCTGACCGGCATCGGCCTTCGGGTACCGCCCAGCACCGTACGCGACATCCTCAAAAAGGCCAGTCTCGGTCCGGCACCACGTCGCACCGGCCCGAGCTGGGGCCAGTTCCTCAAAGCGCAGGCCGAGGGCATCTGGGCGTGCGATCTGTTCCACGTCGACACCGTCTTCCTCAAACGGCTCTCACGTTCTGTTCTTCATCGAGCACGCCACCCGCGTGGTCCACATCGCGGGCATCACGGCGCATCCGACCGGAATCTGGGTCGCTCAACAAGTCCGCAACCTGGTCATGAACCAGGGAGCGCGGGCCGAGGGCATCAGATTCCTCATTCGCGACCGCGACGCCAAATTCACCGCAGTCTTCGACGAGGTGTTCACCTCACTCGGCGCCCGCGTCGTCAAAACACCAGTTCGCGCACCGCAGGCCAACGCGAGGGCCGAGCGCTGGGTCGGCACCGTCCGAAGAGAATGCACCGACCGGATGCTGATCTACGACGAAGGCCATCTCCGCCGAGTCCTGCAGGCATACGAACGGCATTACAACCGCCACCGTCCCCCATCGCTCACGAGACCGTCGACCACCTCAACCACCACATACCCCTACTCCACTCGGAGATCCCGATCAGGTCCGCCTGCAACGCCGGCAGGTACTCGACGGCCTGATCAACCAGTACCAGCGGGCCGCATAGACGAGGCGGATAACCGCAGACCAGAGGCCGCACCCGGGTTTTCGCACCCCACAGGACCATCCTGCGCGCGAACTGGTTCAACCAGAACTTCAGCGAGGACACCTTCTCCGACTTCAGCGGCGACATCCGCGCGGGCGAGGTGACCGGCAACTACGGAAACCTGCGGTTCGCGTTCGTCGACGTCGAGGACATCGCCGGCGTCGCGGTGGCCGCGCTCACCCGGGACGGCCACCACGGCAAGACCTACGACGTCAGCGGCCCCCGGGCGATGACGTTCGGCGAGGCCATCACGGGGATCTCCGCCGCCCCGCCAAGGACTTCGCGGACTGGGCCCGCCAGACCGCCGCCACCGGCGTGTGGAACCCCCGCCCCCAGGCCGAGCAGGAGGCCCGATGAGCACGTACTCCTCCACGGCGGCCCTGGTGCTCGGCGGCACCGGCAAGACCGGGGCCCGCGTCGCCCGCCGGCTCACCAACCTGGGGTATGCGGTGCGGGTCGGCTCCCGCAGCACCACACCGCCCTTCTCCTGGGAGGACCCCTCCACCTGGGGCCCGGCCCTGCAGGGCGTGGACCGGGTCTACATCGTGCACGCGGGCCTGGGCAGCCCCGAGTCGGTCGGGCAGGTCCGCGACTTCACCCGCACCGCAGTGCAGGCCGGAGTCCACCGCATGGTGATGCTGACCGGCGGCGGATCCGCGGAGTTCGCCCAGGCCGAGGACGCCGTGCGCACATCCGGCGCCGAGTGGACCATCCTGCGCCCGAACTGGTTCAACCAGAACTTCGACGAGGATCTTCTGACCAACACCCGCCAGGACGTCCGCGCGGGCGAGGTGGTCGGCAGCTACGGCGCGTCGCGGTTCGCGTTCGTGGACTGCGAAGACATCGCCGACGTCGCCGCGGCCGCGCTCACCGGCCAGGGCCACCACGGCAAGACCTACGACATCACCGGGCCCCGCCTGATGACGTTCGCCCAGGCCGTGGCAGAGATCGCCGCCGCCACGGGCCGCCCCATCACCTACACCGACCTCACCGGCGCCCAGTACCGGGACCACCTCATCGCCCGGGGCATGCCCGTTGATGTCGCCCAGTCGTTCGACGGTGACTTCCCGGATGTCGACAGCGAGCTGACCACCCACGTCCACGACGTGCTCGGCCGCCCTGCGAAGGACTTCACCGACTACGCGCGCCAGGCCGCCGCCACCGGCGTCTGGGACGCCTAGAAGCCGCCTGCGATCGGCATCGAGCCCGGCCCGTGGGACCGGGCTCTGTCGTGCTCAGGGCGAGATCTGCTCTTCCTCCTCTTCTCCTCGCCTGCCCTCCAGGAGCTGGTCAGGGGCCTGCATCTGCGCGACCAAGCCCTCAGCCTGTGCGAGATCGCCTCCCGCCTGGTCATTACCCAGGGCGCCAAGAGTGTGGCCGGCACCCCTCCCCGACCACCGTAATGAGCATGCTCCGCGACCACGACACCGGCATCGCTGAGCTGGGCACCGGAGCCAACGATGCGAAGCAACGGCCGTAGTTCCCTGGCCGGTATCCGAGCCGCGAACTGTCCTTAGTGGCCGTCTCCGTAAATCTTTCGGGGGTTGACTTTCGGATCTGATGCGTTCACTCCGTGAGGGTGGTCACGTAGAGATCGCAGACCAGGTCG
>NZ_JBHSBI010000068.1:0-7235 GCF_042650645.1 Nonomuraea purpurea | reverse complement strand
TGACCGGATGGCCGGCCCGCATCCTGGTCGTCAAAGCCACCGGACGCGGCAGCTACAGCCGAACCCGCACCAACCGGTACGGGTTCCCCCGCCTGCGCCTACCCCGGATCAAGCACGTCAACGGGTTCGCCACCGGAGACCTCGTCCGCGCCACCGTCGCCACAGGCAAGAACACCGGAATCCACACCGGACGTGTCGCCGTCCGCGCCACGGGTTCCTTCAACGTCACCACCGTGACCGGCACCCGCCAGGGCATCAGCCACAAGCACATCCGTCTGCTCCAAAGAGCCGACGGTTACGGCTACACCACACGTCAGGAGAGCATCATTGAACGGTGAACGTCAGGGCACGCTCAGGCCCTTGAGTGCCTTCCCGCGCCCGTTTCCTCCCCGGCGTGAACGCCGGGGCCTCCACGGGAGCTTCTGATGAACGCAAAGATCTCGGCCGGCCTCCTCGTCACAACTCTTCTCGTCACCGGCTGTGGGGGCGGAGGCCAGACCGCCGCCACCACCACGCCCAAGGTCGGCCTGATCACCAAGACGGAGACGAACCCGTTCTTCGTCAAGATGAAGGAAGGCGCCCAGAAGTCCGCCCAGGCCAACGGCATGGAGCTGATGAGCGCCGCCGGCAAGTTCGACGGCGACAACGCCTCCCAGATCACCGCGATCGAGAACATGGTCGCCGCGGGTGTGAAAGGCATCCTCATCACCCCGAGCGACACCAAGGCCATCGTCCCGGCGATCAAGAAGGCCCGCGACGCGGGCGTGCTCGTGATCGCCCTCGACACCCCGACGGAGCCGCAGGACGCCACGGACGCCCTGTTCGCCACCGACAACCTCAAGGCGGGCGAGCTGATCGGCCAGTACGCCAAGGCCGCCATGGCCGGCAAGCCCGCCAAGATCGCGACCCTGGACCTGGCCCCCGGCATCACCGTCGGACAACTCAGGCACGACGGGTTCCTGAAGGGCTTCGGCGTCCAGGAGGGCGACCCGTCCGTCGTCTGCTCCCAGGACACGCGCGGCGACCAGGCCAAGGGCCAGACGGCCATGGAGAACTGCCTGCAGAAGGCCCCCGACATCAACGTCGTCTACACCATCAACGAGCCGGCCGCGCTCGGCGCGTACACCGCGTTGAAGGCCAAGGGCCGCGACAAGGACGTGCTGATCGTCTCCGTGGACGGCGGCTGCACCGGCACCAAGGCCGTCCAGTCGGGCCAGATCGCCGCCACGAGCCAGCAGTATCCGCTCAAGATGGCCGAGGACGGCGTCAAGGCCGTGGCCGCGTTCGCCAAGAACGGCCAGAAGACCAGCGGCTACGTCGACACCGGCGTCACCCTGATCACCGACAAATCCGTCACGGGCGTCGAGGCCAAGGACACCGCCTTCGGCCTGGCCAACTGCTGGGGGTGAGCATGGCCGTCATGGAAGCGACGCTGCCGCGCCGCCTGATCGCCACCTCGGTCGCGGGCCCGCTGGCCGCGCTGGTGCTGGCCTGCCTGTTCTTCGGCCTCAACTCCGCCCAGTTCTTCACCGGCCCGAACTTCTCCCTCATCATCCAGCAGGTCATGGTGGTCGGCACGCTGGCCATCGGCCAGACCCTGATCATCCTGACGGCGGGCATCGACCTGTCGAACGGCGCCATCATGGCCTTCGGCGGCATCGTGATGACCAAGCTGGCCGTCGACAGCGGCCTGCCGCCGCTGCTCGCGCTCGTCGCCGGGCTCGCCGTCTGCTCCGGGTTCGGGCTGGTCAACGGGCTGCTGGTGACGCGGATCTCGCTTCCGCCGTTCATCGTGACGCTCGGCATGCTGAACGTGGTCTTCGCCCTGACCCACATCTACTCGGCCGAGCAGACGGTCACCGACCTGCCGCCGCTGCTGACGTTCCTGGGGCAGACCTTCCAGGTCGGGCAGACGAACCTCACCTACGGCTCGCTGCTGACGATCCTGCTGTTCCTGCTGTTCGCCTACCTGCTGAGTTCGACGGCGTGGGGCCGTCATGTGTACGCGCTCGGCAACAGCCCCGAGGTGGCCCGCCTGACCGGCATCAGGACCGGCCGCCTGACGATCGGCGTCTACACGCTGGCCGGTTTCGTGTACGGCATCGCCGCCCTCCTGCTGGTCTCCCGCACCGGAGTCGGCGACCCGCAGGCAGGCCAGACCGACAACCTCGACAGCATCACCGCGGTCGTGCTCGGCGGCACGAGCCTGTTCGGCGGCCGTGGCCTGGTGATCGGCACGCTCGTGGGCGCCCTCATCGTCGGGGTCTTCCGCAACGGGCTGCAGCTCATGGGCGTAGCGTCGATATACCAGACGCTCATCACCGGCGTCCTCGTCATCCTCGCCGTCGCCGTCGACCAACTCTCCCGCAGGAGGAACCGATGACCACCCCGGTGCTCCAGGCCCGCGGCCTGGTCAAGAGGTACGGCCACGTGACGGCGCTCGACGGCGCCGACTTCGACCTGATGCCCGGCGAGGTGCTGGCCGTCATCGGCGACAACGGCGCGGGCAAGACCAGCCTCATCAAGGCGCTGACCGGCGCGCTGCAGCCCGACGCGGGCGAGATCCGGCTCGACGGCGAGCCCGTACGCCTGCGCGACCCCCTCGAGGCCCGCAGACACGGCATCGAGACCGTCTACCAGGACCTCGCGGTCGCGGCCTCGCTCGACATCGCCACGAACATGTTCCTCGGCCGCGAACTGCGCAAGCCCGGCATCCTCGGGCGCGTCTTCCGCCTGCTGGACAAGCGGCGCATGCGCGAGGAGTCGGCCAGGCACATGGCCGAGCTCAAGATCGGGCTGCGCTCGCTCACCCAGCCGGTCGAGTCGTTGTCGGGCGGGCAGCGGCAGGGCGTGGCCGTGGCCAGGGCGGTGGCGTGGGCCACCCACGTCGTCGTCATGGACGAGCCCACGGCCGCGCTCGGGGTGAAGGAGTCGGGCCAAGTGCTCGACATGATCAGGCGGGTCCGCGACGGCGGCACGCCGGTCGTCCTCATCAGCCACAACATGCCGCACGTGTTCGAGATAGCCGACCGTATCCACATCCAGCGTCTGGGCCGCAGGGTCGCCCAGATCAAGCCGGGTGACCACGGCATGGCCGAGGTGGTGGCGATCATGACGGGCGCGCTCCAGGTCACGGGGGAGGGCCGCGCCGTGGTCGCCGACAAGGACGCGGCCCAGGCGATCGGCCTGTCCTGATGGGCCACTAGCATGGGCGCGATGCGGCGTCCGACGATGACAGATGTGGCCCGTGAGGTCGGGGTCACGGCCAAGACAGTTTCACGGGTGCTGAACGACGAGGGCCCGGTCGCCGTGGAGACCCGCGAGCGCGTCATGGCGGCCGTCAGGAAACTCGGCTACCAGCCCAACCTGATGGCGCGCAACATGCGGGTCGGCGCGCGGGACGCCGCGATCGGCCTGGTCATCCCGGAGATGGGCAACCCGTTCTTCGGGACGGTCGCGGGCGGCGTCGAGGGCGTCATCCGCGAGCGCGGCCTGACCCTCATCGTCGGCTCGTCCAGCGAGAACGCCGAGCTGGAGCACTCGCTCATCGCCACGTTCCTGGCCCGCAGGGTGAGCGCCCTCATCGTCGTGCCCTCGGCAGGCAGCGACCACCGCCGCCTGCGCGCCGAACGCGTGGCCGGCCTGCCGATCGTCTTCCTCGACCGCCCCTCGGTCGGGCTGACCGCCGACAACGTCGTCAGCGCCAACCGGCAGGGCGCGCAGACCGGCGTCACCCACCTGATCGCCCACGGCCACCGCAGGGTCGGCTTCGTCGGCGACCTGCCCGCCGCCCTTTACACCCGCCGCGAGCGTTTCCAGGGCTACCGCGACGCCCTGGCCCTGGCGGGGCTGCCGTTCGACCGCGCGCTGGTCGACAGCGGCCACGACCAGGACGCTGCGGCCCGCGCGACGCTGCGACTGTTAGCGCTCGACGACCCGCCGACGGCGCTGTTCACCGCCAACAACCTCGCCTCGATGGGCGCGGTGCTGGCGCTGTCGCGTGCCGGGCGCAGGGACGTGGCGCTCGTCGGCTTCGACGACCTGCCCCTGGCCGAGGCCCTCGACCCGCCGCTGACCGTCGTGGCCCAGGACCCGGCCGGCATGGCCGCCGCGGCGGCCGAACTGGTGCTGTCGCGGATGGACGGCGACCGGTCGAAGGCCCGCCGCTCGCTGGTCCCCACCCGGCTGATCGTCCGAGGCTCGGGCGAAGTGCCCGCGCCCCGGACGTGATCGTCACCGTTCGACGGTGAACCGCCCGGTGAGCGGGCCGAGCACCACGGCGTAGCTGCCCGGCGGGCGCCGCCGCAGGTCGAAGGAGACCCACGCGCTCCGCCCGGCCCGCAACGGCCCGCTCCGCCGCTGCTCCTCGGCGCCGTTCACGCGCAGCACGGCCTCATACGAGCCGTCCTTCTCGCCGACGTTCTTCACCGACGCGCGCACCCGCCGCGAGCTGACGTCCAGGTCGCCAGCACCCCGTGTTTCCGAAGCCCGGCGCCATGTTCACCCACAAGCGCCCTGCGAGGGCTCTGCCCGGCCATCCACGCACGATGCGACACGGGCCGAGGGTCTCCGTGGACGCAGCCCCGACTGCGACAGAGGGGGCGTGAGGCGTCTGACCTGCTATGGACCAACAGGTGCGGAATATGGGCTCTTGGTATGGCGGTTCCGGGCGGATCACATGATGATGTTCGAGGCTCGTTGTTCAGTGACAAAGATCGTTGTTCAGTGAGAAAGGTGGAGGAACATGCGTAATGAGGCGAAACCCCAGCGTCGCCGTCTCCTGCATGGCATCACGGCCACACTGGCCGTGGCCGCCGGCGTTCTCGCGTTCGGGGGATCGGCCGCCGCCGCCGGCGTGCAGGCCGCGCCCGGGCAGCCCGCCGCGGACGCCGTCTGCATCCCCGAGGCCCGCGTTTGCCAGGGGGTCAGCGGCAGCCCCGGCAGCTATGAGTACACGTTCAGGATTCTGAACGCGCCGACGACCCTGGGCATCACGTGGACCATCAATGGCGCTCAGGCCTCCGGCTCGTACACCCAGGTTCGCAACGGCACCACCCTTCAAGGAACCTTCCGGCCCTTCACCGCCCTGGTCACCGGCGACCAGGTCTGCATGTGGCTCACGGGCGGGGACATCAGCCCCGGCCCGTACTGCGCCACCACCCCGTGATCGCGCCTCAGCTCCGCTGAGCGCCGATGCTCAGCCCGCCGCCGGTCCCGAACTCCTCGACGATCCCGGCGCGCACCGCCTCCAGTGTGTGCCGCCGGGCGCGTAGCTTGCTGTCCGCGTGGGCTCGCAGGTCGAGAGTGGTCAGGGACTCGGCGGTGGCGCGGGCGACGTCCCAGACCCTCGCCGGCTCCACCACCTGATCGAGGAACCCCGCCGGGACCGCGTCATCGGGGGAGAAGACCTCGGCGAGGGTCAGCGCCCTGGTGAAGCAGGCGGGCGTGAGCCGGGCACCGAGATCGAGTTGACCTTGCCGTCGTCCATGGTGATGGTGGCGACGGAGTCTTTGAGCTGGTACGTGACGAGCGTCCCCATGGTGGGCCCTCTTCCGGTAGGAGTCGCCCTAGAATAATGTTCCGGAGGTCAGGCGTCACGCAGGCCCGCGAACAGGTCCTCCTCGTGGTCCGGGGCCTCGACCTTGCACAGCTTCCGTTCGAACGCCTCGTGCGAGAACGCCAACTGCTGGGTCTGCTCGGGCATGCGCAGCAGGAAGATGTTCTCCCCCTGGCTCTCGTGCGCCTGGAGGGCCTTGAGCTTGCGCCCGACGTAGGGGCTGACGTCGACGACGGAGGTGACGCGCTCGTCGGGCGTGCCGAAGTCGTCGGACGGCTCGAATCCGCCGAGATCGACACCGCTGTCGCGCATCATCTCGAACATCTGCTTCATGGCGGATCGCGGCATGGCCGTGTAGTAGAACTTGTCGGGAATGCCGCTCGATTCGACGGCCGCGACGGTGATGCGGTGGGCCTGGACGTGGTCGGGGTGGCCGTAACCGCCGCCGCCGGTCTCGTCGTAGGTCACCACGACCTGCGGCCGGTAATGCTCCATCAGCGCCGCCAGCCTGGCCGAGGCCGTCTCGACCGGCACGTTGGCGAACGCGTCGGGGTGGCCGTTGCCGTCCCAGCCGTCCATGCCGGAGTCGCGGTAGCCGAGCAGTTCCAGGTGGTCGATGCCCAGGTGGGAGACCGACTCGCGCAGCTCGGCCAGGCGCCGCTCGGCCACCGCCGCGTCGTCGTGGCCGGCCTCGCCGGGCTTGACGCCGCCCTGGTCGTCGCCCTGCTCGCCGTTGGTGCAGGTGACCAGCACGGTGCGGATGCCCTCTTCGGTGTAGCGGGCCAGGATGCCGCCGGTGCTCAGACACTCGTCGTCGGGGTGGGCGTGCACGACCATCAGGGTGAGTTGCCGATCCATGGCTGGGAACTCTACCTCCCGGCTCCGACACTTTCGTCGGGGGAGTTGTGGTCAGGTGTCTGTGGTCGTGGGGGTGCCGAGCATTTCGTCCACGACCGTGCAGGGGTCGGTGTCGGATTCCACGTCCCGCACCCCGCAGGCGACCCGCCGCAACAACGTCCTGAACGCCTCGCGCTCGCCGGCGTCCAGGGCGGCCCCCAGGACGCGGTCCTCGGCCTCACGCACCCGCTGCTCCAGTTTGCGCAGGGCGGCGGCGCCCTCGTCGGTGGCGACGATTTTGCGCTGCCGCCGGTCGGCGGGGTTGAGCCGGCGTTCCACCAGGCCGGCCTGGACCAGGTCGTCGATGAGGTACGTCATCACGGTGCGGTCGATGCCGAGATGGGCGGCCAGCGCGAGCTGGCTCGGCTGGTCGCCGTGGACCACGGTGGACAGCGTCTGGTAGCCCCGCACCCCGTGCGGGAAGTCGCCGAGCACCGTCACGAGGGAGCCGTGGAAGGCCCGCAGCAGCACGCCGAGAGACCATCCGAAGTCGCCTTCTGCCTCGACCGGCTTGCCCTCGTCGCTCATCCATCCAGCATAACGGCCGACCCGTGGCCCGGCCGATCATCTCGACGGCAGACGGTGACCGCTCAGGGGCCGACCAAGTTGCTGTGCAGGTAGCGGGTGGAGACGCCCTTGAGGGAGTTGACCAAGACGGAGGGTTCGGCCTTGGGCGGGAAGCCGACGAGCAGGTGGACGTGGTCGTGTTCGCCGTTGAACTCGCGGAGTTCGGCCTCGAAACTGTCGCACACCTCGATCATGATGTCTTCGCAGCGGCGCA
>NZ_JBHSBI010000067.1:0-8209 GCF_042650645.1 Nonomuraea purpurea | reverse complement strand
AGCCGTCTGGATCAACGAACCCGCCAAGGAGGAAACCAACTCCGATACAGAACAAGTCGCCTAAAACGTCTCAAACAGTTTGACAGTTACCGCCTGGGCATAGGTCTTGGTCTCCGAGGTATCGGAGTGGAGCATCAGGTACTCGGACAGAACCTCGAAGTACAAGTAGCCGAGGAACGGCACGTGAGCCACGGCGGCGGACAGTTGGTCGATGAACTCGGGTGCCGGAGTGGCATGGCCGGCGGCGTTGCGCAGGGCAACGTCGAGGAACGGGGCGGCGGCGCGCAGCCCGGCCAGCACGGTGCGGCCGAGCTGGTCGTTCTCGGCCGGGGCGAGGAAGCTCTGGTAGCGCAAGTAGGTACGCAGGTGGATGGCACCGAGATGCAGGTAGTCGACGCCCTTGGGCCGGATCGGGCCATCCGGGACGACCTCGAACACCAGGGGCGTGGTGGAGGGCTTGGTCTCCATCAGATAGGTGCCGAGGTTGTGGGGGCGCAGTCCCTCGCGCTGACTGACGAGAGGCGAGCAGTACAGGGCTCCGACCAGGCAGCCGGTGGAGACGTGCAACTGCCGGCTGGTGCGGATGGCGTTGATGCCCCTGGTGGTGTGCAGCAGGTACATCGGCTGCCCGCTGACGAGCGCTTCGGTCATGGCGTTGTTCCGTATCAGCCAGCCGTTGGGAGTTGAGCGTTCCAGGTAGTGGCGCCAGTCGCTCTCACTTTCGGCCAGCGAGGCAGGAGTTCGACGCTGCACGGGCAT
This sequence comes from Nonomuraea purpurea, assembly GCF_042650645.1. Classification (NCBI taxonomy): domain Bacteria; kingdom Bacillati; phylum Actinomycetota; class Actinomycetes; order Streptosporangiales; family Streptosporangiaceae; genus Nonomuraea; species Nonomuraea purpurea. The sequence continues at coordinate 7,450 of NZ_JBHSBI010000067.1, read as the reverse complement.
GGTGTAGTCCGTGTGCGCGTGTTCCCATTCGTCGCGCAAGAGAACTCCTGGGATGGAAGGTCGGCAGCTGGGCAGGGGAGAATTTCGAGAAGCTAAAGGACCTCGACGTTCGGTCCGGACAGGCGGTTTCGGCAGTCGAGAACATAGGGCGCGTTCTTCTCGACCATTGCGAGGTCGAATCGTGCGTGGTCCATGAGGAGCACCACGGCGTCAGAAGCCGCGATATCCTCCGCGCTCGCGTCCACCAAGGGCACGTTCAGCTTGGTGTCGTCGCCTTCCGGGATGTTGGGGTCGGCGCCGCGGACCTCGGCGCCGAGGTTGATCAGGAGCTCGGCGACACGTGCCGAGGGCGACTCGCGGAGGTCGGTGGCATTGATCTTGTAGGTCAAGCCGAGCAGCAGGATCCGGGATCCGTTGATGGGCATGTTGCGCTTGTCGAGTGCCTCCGCCAGACGACGGACGACGTAGTCGGGCATGTGGCGGTTCACGTCGTTGGCGAGTTCCACGAACCGGAAAGGGACGCCGAGCTCCTGCTGGACCTTCCAGGACAGGAACAACGGGTCGACGGGCAGGCAGTGCCCGCCGACTCCCGGCCCCGGGGTGAACCGCGTGAAGCCGAAGGGCTTGGTTGCGGCGGCGTCGATCGCCTCCCAGATGTTCACGCCGAGGGGAGCCGCCAGCGTCGCCATCTCGTTGACCAGGGAGATGTTGACGAACCGGAAGACGTTCTCGATCAGCTTGGCCATCTCGGCGATCCTCGTCCCGGACACCGGAACCGTGGTCTGAAAGATGCCGTCGTAGAAACCCTTGATCGCATGGAGTGATTTGGCGTCGATTCCGGACACCAATTTGGGCGTCCCCTCGAACGACCACCTCTTGTTCCCCGGAGCGATGCGTTCGGGACTGAATCCAGCCAGGAAGTCCACCCCGCCTTTGAGGCCCGAGGTCTGCTCCAGGATCGGCAGCAGCAGTTCCTCGGTGGTGCCGGGATAGGTCGTGGACTCCAGGACCACCGTCGCGCCGGGGCGAAGGTGCTCGCCCAGCATCCGTGCGCAGGACTCGATGTAGGTCAGGTCGGGCACGCCGTCCCGCAGCGGGGTCGGCACGGTGATCACCGCGATGTCGAAGCCGGCCAGCGCGGCAGCGTCGGCGGTCGCGAAGTAGGCCCCGGAGTCCAGCACCGCGCGGAGCCGCGAGGAGGTCACGTCCTCCACGTACGACTCACCGGCGGCGAGCCGCTTGATACGGTGCAGGTCCACGTCGTAGCCGACGACGCGATGGCCCACCTCGGCGGCGCGCACGGCCAGAGGCAGTCCCACGTAGCCCTGACCAGCGACGACAACATCCATGACGACTCCAATCTGGGTAAGGAGCACCTCTGTGCCCCTGGTTTCTGTGGTGATGCCGGTACACAATGCGGCGGCCACGCTCGGGCCGTCAGTTCGGTCGGTGCTGGCGCAGACCCACAGCGATCTCGAACTGCTGATCACCGACGACGCCTCCTCGGACGACTCGATGGATCTGCTGACAGAGCTGGCCCGGCAGGATGAGCGGGTCCTGCCGGGGGCAGCGGCCCGGCAGGGGGGCGCGGCCCGGGCCCGGAACCTGGCCATCGAGCGGGCCCAGGGTGACTTCATCGCCTTTCTCGACAGCGACGACATGTGGCTGCCGACGAAGCTGGAGAAGCAGCTCGCCTTCGCCGCGACAGCCGGGACGCCCCTCACGTTCACCTCCTACTACAAGGTCGACGCCCTGTACGCGGGCGAGGCCGCCGACTTCGTCCCGAACGGGCGGGTCGTGTGGGCGCCTGAGCACGTGGACTACAGCGCGATGCTGGTCCAGGACCACATCGGCGCCCTGACCGCCATGTACGACCGCAGGGTGCTCGGGGCGAAGCTGATGCCGGACATGCCGAAGAGGCAGGACTACGCGCTCTGGTTGTCGATCATGCGGGACGGGACCCCCGCCCGGGCTCTGAGGGAACCCTTGGCCGTGTATCGGTCTCAGCGGGCCGGGTCGCTCTCGTCGAACAAGTTGTCGCTGGTCCAGTACAACTGGAATCTGTACCGTCGGCACGAGCAGCTCTCAGTGGTCCGGTCGACGCGGGCTCTGGTCGGGGCGGCATGGCACTCGGTGCGGAAGTCGCACATCTAGCGCCCGTTCACGGGCCCGGTGCGCGACCGTTTCCGGGTGGTACCCGACCGGGCCCCGCCCCGTGGCCGTGCCGCGTGATCGGCGGCTGGACCCGAAGAGCGGGACTCGGCGGGTCACTGGTGCCGTCGGCCGGCTATGCGGCCGAGCCGGCTCCGGTCGGCGCGCGCAGAAACATCTGGAGGAGCAGCCGTCGGTCGGCGACCGGGACGGTCTCCTGACCGCTGCGGAGCGCCTCCCGACCATGCAGGAAGCGGCGCTGGTTCACGATGAGGTAGTCCCCGGGCTGGAGCATGAAGGAGACCTGCCCCCGGACGAGCTCCTCGGCGAGCTCCCTGGCGGCGTCGGCGTGCGCCTGGCCGAGCTCGGACCTCTCCAGCATCTTGGCGGTGAACCGGACGAACCCCTCGCCCGGGTCGGAGCCGTCCAGGATCGGAAACGGCTTGTACTCCTCGCCGACGCCGTGCAGGTCGAAGAAGGTCCCGTAGTGGTAGGCCGACTTGGCCAGCAGGGCGCGGCTGTTCTCCGACAGCCGCGCCACCGCCGCGTGGGGATCGGAGAGGATGCTGGGGCCGCCGCCGAGCGGGTCGGGGCGGACGCACAGGAGCGTGGTGTAGTCCGGGGGCCGGGTCGCGTTCACCAGGTCCATGTGGAACGCGTTGTACCCGATGCCGCTGGACTTGCCGGGGTCCTTGTCGACCTTGACCCCGATGTCCTTCCAGAGGGGCCACCGCGGGAAAGGCGAGAAAGGGACGGCCACCTCGGCCGCGAAGGCCGTCGCCAGCCGCAGGAACCGGTCGTCGTCGGTCCCCAGCGCCTTGGCGAGGTTTCCTAGGCGCAGCACGGCGTAGCCGCCGCCCTCTCCGGTCAGCGCGTGGCGCAGCGTCGCGGCGACCTCCTTGACCAGCGGCACGGACTCCATCTGCGCCTGGTACCTCTTGAGCGTGGCATCCGCCAGGAAGGAACCAGCCATGTCCCAAGCGGGGAGCGCACCTCCGATCTCGATCAAAGCGGCTTCGAGCTCCTTCGACAAGTTGATGAAGGCCGGCGGCCTGGAGTCGGGTTGGATCATGCTGCACTCCTTGGGTTGACGGGACAGTGCGTGGTACTGGTGCACTTCCTCTTCCTTCAGTTGGGTCGGGAGGCTGCGCTTCCGCTACCCCATCGACCCAGCCTGACCTGCTCGATCGCCAGGGCATCGGTAGCTCTCCTCTGGGTTGGTGGTGCCTGCGGGCTCGGGAGACGCTGGCCAGGCCGCTGCCCCTCGCAGCCACCACGCCGCGGGTCGATCCCGAGACCGCAGGGTTGTGCCTGGCAGACCTCACCGTTGAGCAACGGCGGAGCTGCCCTCCTGGGCGGGCCGCGGCAGGGCCTGCCAGAACTCTGCTTCGGCGAGCGCTTCTCCTGCGTGCCGACCGTCGTCTCCACGTGGGCCGCCGCTCATCCGGCTAACACCGCGCGAACGGCGCGCACGTTGCCCCGTATCTCCTCATAGCGGAACGCGATACGACGAGCGGCGGTCGCCGCATTCGCTGTGGAGGCATGGTTGTAGATCCACCGGCCTCGCCCGGTCGTGTGGCCGGTCCACCACCACCAGATGTCCCCGTCCGTCCAGACGACCAGGTCGGTCGAGATCAGCACCAGCGCGACGCCGTCGCCGTGACGGACCTCGGAAGCGATCCGGTGCGCTGCGTGGAGCTGAGCCTGCAGTTGCTCGGCTGCCTTATCGGCCGGTCGCAGGCCGGGCACAAGCCACCTGGTCGCGGTCATCGCCCGTCACCTCCGTGCTCCTCGCCTTCGCCAGCCACGGTGAGCCGGACCAGCTCGGCGAGCGACTCCGGAAGAGGCTGTTTCACCAGGTCAAGGTAGTGAACCATCAGCCGTGTGGCCGCCGTGGCGGGAGCCCGGGCGAGTGTCCACAGGACGGTTCCGCGCGCGCTCGGGCAGGGAACCTGCCAAAAGATCAACTTCCCGTCTGTCAACGCGACCAGATGGGGCCACAAGGACACCGTGGCCTTGTCATCGCCGCCCAGGACATGAGCGGGGATGTTCAGGCGCTCCAGTTCGGTCTGCACCTGGTGAGCCACTGCGAGGGCCGGTCCAGGCTTGCGGGCGGCTGGTCGGGCTGTGGTGCTATGAGGGTGCACGGCTGGGCTCCGCTCTAGTAGGGAGGGTCGAGGATTTCGGCCCGTTCTTGGTCGGTCATGGCTGCCGCGCCGAGTCGGTCGCCGGCGGAATCCAGACCCGCAGGCGTCAGGTGCCATCGCTGCATGAGTGCGACCGCCCGTCCCCGCTGCTCCCCTGCGGGATCGCATCGATCCCAGCCCAGCGCGCTCCACTGCTCGTCGCTGGTGGGGCCACAACCGCGTGCTTCCAACAACCGATCGAGGCGGGCGCGGGTCACGTCGTATGGGGCGAGCGTCATCGCCCAGCCGATGGCGATGACGAGTTCCGCGCACCGTCGGCAGGCGCTCGCGCAGGTGTGATACCACCACAGGATCGTTATCTCTGTGGTCGCCGAGGGTGCGGCGAGCGCGCCGCATACGGCGGTGGTGGCCATGCCGACAGGGGCGTCCCAGATGACCGCGTGCTCGGTGTCGTCCAGGTCCCTGGCCAGCGCGTAGTCTCCCGGTTCGGGCATGGTCGTGTCCTTGTGCTCGTGGGCGTGAGTAGCGCGCACCATGGCGCACATCGTCTGTTCGGCCGGGCCTTGCGGGCTCACCGCGCTGACTCCGCCGCCGATGTAACGTGGCCGCATTCCAGCTCGGACAGTTGCTCGCCGATCCGGCGGGCGGCCTCCTCGGTCTCCCCTACGGGAGCGTGGCTGGTGGCTTCGCCGGGCGCGGGGTCCACTGGGTCACCGATGGCCCATCGCACCTCTCCACCGTGCTCGTCGGTCCACACGGCCAACGTGGTGGCGTCGAGGCGGGGCCGCCCCCCGAGGTAGCTGATCGAGGTTTCCACGCCGTGGCTGCGCAACTCGGCTTGCAAGGGCTGGATGGCGCGTTGGCCACGGGTCATCGCGTCCAGGATCTCGCCTGCGGGCGTTGCAGGAAGGGGATACACCACGGGGAACTCCTCTGATCGGGACGGGTCGGGGAGCCTGGCAGGTGCCCCGGTGACGGGCGGTCAGACCGGGCGGCTAGTACGCGCAGTTGGGCGTCGTGCCGCAGCCGTTGTCGGTGACCATTTCCTGCGGCCTGTCGGCCTCACCGATGCGGGGATCGAGGTCGAACACACCCGCGATCTCCGTTTCCGTCAGCGCGGACATTGAACAAACCTCCAGCAGTGGCGGGACAGCCGATCGGCTGATCGGCCGGGCAGCACTTCCAAAGGCTCCACAACAGCGAAGGCTGTCGTAGTGCCGGTTGGGCTGTGCTGAAGACTAGGAAAACCCGACGACCGGTCGCCCACCAGTGATCATCTGTAGTCTTCCGGGGCGCGGACGTAGTCTCTTCCACCCGGTTGGGCTGCAGCCGGGCAATGGCTGAGAGATGGTGGAGACACCGGCCTCACACCAGGAGCGCCCAATGATGGCTCCGCCCAAACGGCCGCACCCGTTGACGGTCTTGCGTCACGAACTCGGCTTGTCACAGGCGGCCTACGCCCGTGAACTGGATGCCGTCCATCGACAGCTCAAACTGGGCGGCATGGCGCACGAACGGCAGAAGATCTACCGGTGGGAGAGCGGGCGGGCCGTCCCGGGACCGTCCGCACAGAAGGCGATGGCCGTCCTTCACGACATCCCCACCCATCTCCTGCAGACCCTGCCGTGGCCGGACTGGCTGGCCACCGCATGCAAACGGGCAAAAGGGACTCCCCCTTACGGCGATCAGGCAGCTACCGTAGAACTGCTGACCGATCTCGCAGTGGGAGGCCCGGTGGACCGGCGTGAGTTCCTGATCATGACGTCGGCCACGCTCGGGGCCTCGATCACGGGCTGGCAAGACGCACTCGCCTCCCTCACCAGCCCTTCCTCGACCGGCCGCCGTCAGATCACCGCGTCCATGGTCGACCACCTGGAAGTCCGGCTGGACCGCCTGCGCCATCTCGACGACGCTCTGGGCAGCGCCCAGCTACGCGAGCTGGGGATGGCTGAGTTCGCCTTCATCGTCGGCCTGGTCAAGGAAGCCCGCTTCGACGAGCCCACCGGCCGGCGGCTGTACGCAGCCGCCGCCGAAGCCGCCCGCTGCTGTGCCTGGGTCCACTTCGACGACGGCTACCACGCCCAAGCGGAGCGGTTCTTCGACGCCGCGCTGCGCGCCTCGGCCACCGCCGGAGACCCGCTCATCGGCGCCTACGCGCTGTCGTTCCGAGCGATCCAGCACTACACCGCCGGAGACCCCCGGGACGCCGTGGCGCTCGTGGAAGCCGCCCAGGTCCAGACGAAGAACAAGGCCACTGCCCGCTTCCGCGCGATGCTCGCCACCCGCGCCGCCCGATCCCACTCCAAGGCTGGCGACCGGCGCGCCTGCGCCCGCGCGCTGCACCAGGCCCGCGATCTGCTCTCCGCCGGGCCCCACGACGACGACCCGCCCTACCTGTACTGGGTCGATCTCGGGGAGATCGAGATGATCGCTGGGTCATCCGCGCTGCAACTCGGCGACCCCCGGGAGGCGATCCGCCGGTTCGACGCGGCGATCGACGCGAACTACGCCGGAGACGACCAGTACCCGCGCACGCACGCCATCTACCTGGCCCGCGCCGCGGACGCCCATCTGGCTCTGCGAGACTTGGACCAGGCAGTCGCGGTCGCCGAACACGCCGTCCGCTGCCTCGGCGGCGTCGACTCGGCCCGGTCGTCGGCAACCCTGGAGGGACTGAGAGACAACCTCGCCGAGCACCGCCATGTGCCGGTAATCCGGGACTTCCTCGACTTCACCGCGTGAGCACGCCCCGGAACAGGTCAGCCAGCGCCTGGACGCCGGCAGCGCCCGCCCCGGTTTCGGCTCCGGTACCAGGCGGCGGCAATGACCTTTCCGTCATCACCTATGCCGCCAATTTCTACGCCCAGAATGCCTATCCAGATCTTGATGTTCGCCCGTGCACCAAATGTTGATCAAGCCATGGTGGCAACGACTCGACCTGCGGGACTTCTCACCCGCCACGTTCCACAGTAACTCCGTTCTGATCACCCACACGGAACGGACACCCTCACCATGGTCAGTCGCATCGCCCTCATGACCACTGCCCTCGCTACCCTGCTAGCCCCGTTTTCCGCACGTGAGTGATCTTCAGCGAAGGTCTCGTGGATCGATGTCGAGGAGGTCCAGGAGATCAAGTTGGAGTGCGGTGGGTT
>NZ_JBHSBI010000066.1:0-10234 GCF_042650645.1 Nonomuraea purpurea | reverse complement strand
ACAGAAAGAGCACAACCTCCAGCAGCACGATCACTGCGACCATCAGCCTGCCGTACTGGACACTGCCGCATAACCCCCGAAGGATTTACAACTCAGACCACTAAGGTCCGGCACCCTGCCCGCGGAGGCCGTCGACTGGCTCAAGAGCAACTTCCTCAAGACCGAACTCGAGCTCGGTCGCTGCCTCCGCCTTCCCGCCGAGGGGCCCTGCGAGTGTGACCTCTACCTGACCTGCGCCAAGTTCGTCACCACCCCGGACTACTCGCCACGGCTCCACGCCCGGCTGGAAGTCGAGCACCAACTCGTCCAGGACGCCGACGAGCGCGGTTGGACCCGCGAGGTCGAACGACACACCGCCATCGCCCGGCGAATCCAGGACCTGCTCGTCGACCTCGGCGAAGTCGACGACCCCGAGACGACAGGACAACGACCATGCGCGTCTACCAACTGAGCGAACCCATCGACGGCTTCGACGTCATCGCTCTGTTCAACGAGCCCGCATTCTGACCACGAAGATCAGCTTGACTCTGTCCATATAAACAGTGACATGGTGTTTGGGATCTTCTCCATGCTCGGCTACCGGTTCGCGCCCCGCTTCGCCGACCTGGGCGACCAGCGGTTCTGGCGGGCCGAGCTACCCGACGGCAGCACCGGCGACTACGGGGTGCTGGAGGCGATTGCCCGGAACAAGCTGAATCCCAAGAAGGTGATCACCCAGTGGCCGGACATGCTCCGCGTCGCCGGATCGCTGGTGACCAACCAGGTGCGCGCCTATGACCTGCTGAGCATGCTGGACCCGATGGATTCCAGCTACCGCCGCAGCCTGGGTAAGCAGCTGTCGGTCCAGGAGTCCCGGCACCGCCTGGCCCGCAAGATCTGCCACGGTAACTCCGGCCGGATCCGGCAGGCATATCGGGAAGGCTAGGAGGATCAACTCGCAGCTCTGGGACTTGTCGTCAATGCCGTCGTGTTGTGGAATTCACGGTATCTGTCGGCGATCGTAGACCAGCTGCGCGCCCAGGGTGTGCTGGTCAAGGACGAGGACGTGGCGCGGCTGTCCCCGCTGGGCCACGCCCACCTCAACTGCCTGGGCCGCTATGCGATCGCCTCCTCGGCCCCGGACAAGGGCCTGCGACCGCTCCGCACGGCGGCGTTGCCCGAGGCCAGCATCGCCAGTGCCGCTATCATGGGTGAGGACGGCGTCTGAAGCGCGGACCGTTCGAATCGCCCACGCCGGCGGGCAAGGACCTCACCACGAATGTGGCGTCCTCCGACTGTCACGCGCGTGCGGAAGTACGAAGACGTTCGGAGGTTCGGAACAGCGCGACGGCTCGGGTACCAATTTTGAAGGATGCCTGGGGGCGTGGCCCGCGGTCCGTGGGAACCTTGCGGCCCCGCACCGTCACCGCGATCACGCTGTCGTGCGGGAGCACGGCCGTGAGCGCCTCGACCATGCCGGTGACTCCTGCCGCCGCGCTGGGTCCGCGCCAGTGGGTCTGTTCGCCGTAGGGGACGTCGGTGATCACGATGTCGGGTGTGTGATGGCCGAGTGTCCGCTGGAGCTGGGCGGGGTCGAACACATCGGCTTGGCGCACCGCGTGCGGCATGTCTCCTCCGGCGACGTTGAGTCCGGCGGCGAGCCGGCGGGCGGCGCGCGGCCGAGTCGTAGGCCGGTTTGCCGAAGCGGGCGGCACGCTCTTCGAGATCGGCGGCGCGGGCCGCCAGACCGGCCTGGCTCAGCAGGGCGAGGTTGCGTTCGGCCAGGTGCCGCGCTTCAGGGGCGAGGTCGCAGGCCAGCACGGAGGCGATCTGCCGCCGGTGCAGGAACGCCAGCACGGTCAGCAGGTAACCGCTGCCACAGCACGGATCCCAGAGCACCGCGGGCCGGTCGCCGCCACGCAGAGCCAGCGCGCGCTGGAAGATCTCGCTGGCCAGCCGGACCGGGAACGCGGGAAACCCTGGAGCCGAATGCAGCACCGCACCGCTGGCCAGGTCCTGATGGCCGGTTCGGACGGTCGCGTGACGGTAGGTCATGCGGTGCGGCTGCGACGCTGGCGGCGTTCAGGGAGCTGGCCGAACCGGCCATCGGGATGCGCGCCATCGTGTCGCACGCCTGCCTCCATCCCGCGCTCAGGCCGGTGGTCTCGTTGCCGATGACCAGCAGGGTGGGGCCGGTCAGGTCCAGGTCGGCGACGTCGCAGGTGCCGTTCTCGTCGGTGCCTACCACCGTCAGCGGCTGCCCCTGGGCGTGCAGCCGCTCCATCCATGCCAGCACTTCCCGGTGTGAGGGGGACCGCACCACCGGCAGCGTCAGCAGCGATCCGGTGGAGGCCCGCACCGATCGGGGATCGTAGGGGTCGGCGGCATGTCCGGTGACGATCAGGCCCGCGCCGCCGAACGCGTCCAGTGAGCGCGCCATCGTTCCGATGTTTCCGGGGTTGTTCGGCCGGTCGAACACCATGCCCAGGAAGGACGGGCCCACCTGGATGCGGGACAGCTCATCGTCCGGCAGGCCGGCCACCGCCACTAATTCAGGTATGTCCTCGTCTTTGCCGCCCAGCTCGCGCAGCAGGTTGGGGGCCATGGCCACCCGCTCGCCGCCAGCCGTCTTCAGCATCTGTTCGGCCCAGTTCGACAGCGGCCGTTCGGCGTCGTAGATCAGCGTATGCACCGGCCAGCCGAACTCGACCACCAGGCTGATCGGGCGCACTCCCTGGACCAGGAACTCCCCGGCCCGCTGCCGCTTGGCCCGGTTGCCCAGCAGCGCCTGCCACTGCTGGAACCGCGCGTTCGCACGCGTGATGCGCACGCTCCCCGACGCCGAATGCCCTCGATTCCCCACGAACTGCAGAATAGGGGGATCTTTACCCAACGCTTCTTGTGACTCCCCCGCATCCAGGCGGCGGCGCCAGGTTTGCTGAGTCGAGAGATCAGGTTGTCTCTCCGTTCGCATCACCGGCCAGCCGTAAGCGCAAGCGCGCCGCCGTCGCTTCCTTCGCCAAGTGGGCCGTCCGGCACGACCTGCTGCAGGCCAACCCGATGGACCGGATCGACACGGTCAAGGTGCCCAAGAGCCTGCCGCGCCCGGCCGCGGCCGCCGACGTCGTCAAGGTGCTGGCGGTGATCTGCTCGCGGAGGCCGCCCAAGGACCTGCCGCTGGACCGGGTGCGCGACCGAGTGCTGTTCGAGACCGCCTACGTGTGCGGAGCCCGCGCCTCCGAAGTCTGCGGCCTGTACGTGGAGGACCTCGACCTGCGCCTGGACGACGAACACGTCCGCATCCACGGCAAGGGCGGCAGCGTACGCACCGTCCTGCCGGACGACCGCGGCTACGTCGCCCTGCTCAAGCTCTACCTGACCCGCGCCGGCTACACCGCCGGGCCACTGTTCCGCGCCTCCATCAACGGCCGGGGCGGGCCCCTATCCTACGACGCCGCCCACCACCGCTGGCAGAGCTACTGCGCGCAGGCTGGCGTCGAGATCGACATCCACCAGCTGCGCCACGCCCACGCCACCGAACTCATCAACGCCGGCGTCTCCATCGAGGCCGTCCGCCGCCGCCTCGGCCACGCCTCCACGACCACCCAGCTGTACACGTTGCTCGACGACAAGATCGCCGACACCGAGATCCGCGCCGCACGCCGACGCCGGGACCGGGCAACGAGCTAAGGAAGCTTCGCAACCAGGAGCAGCCTCAGTTCACTGCAATCAAGATCCTTCTCAGCGCCAACGGCTGTCCGCCGGTTCCTCGACCCCGGTGAATTCCCTGCGGCTGTCCCAGCGCCAACTCCGGCCTCCTCGTCTTCGCCATCTGTGCAAGACGAACGACGAGGACGATAGACCTTCAGAATCTCTGAAGGCTCATCAATCTCGAAAGAACCGGGGATCCCAGGAAGTAAGCCCAGGTCCTGCGGCTATGGCCATGCCGAACTACCCAACGAACTCTGGGGCTATTTCACAGAGCGACGGCACCGCCATGCGCTCCATCACCGCCGCCTATCCCGAGCGCACAACGAGGCTGCTCCGGTAGCCACCCGACCCTGGTCGGCGCTCCGATTCGGGCCACGCGTCGCCGGGCTCGCTCAGCGCGACAGGCTCCCCCAGCTCGGCCAGGAGGTCACGAACGGGCGACCTCACGGTCGACGTCCTCACCAGGGTTCGCCCGGTTGATCCGGTTAGGAGCGGCTGACCGAGCGCCAGATGCGTTCAGGCAGCGCGCGGGCGGCCTCCTTCAGATCGAGGTCCCCTACGGTGAGCCAGCGGCGGACGACGGCGACGACCGGGCCCATGACGAGGGACTCGATCATCGGGGAAGGGAGCTCGGCGAGTTCGCCGGATTCCTGGTGCGCGTGGATCCAGAGGGCGATCGGTGTCAGCCGGGCCTCCTGGGAGTCACGGATTTGCTCCGCGTGGGTCATGACTTCACGATCGGCGGGGACGGAGTGCATGATGCGGGCCGCGTCCGGATGGGCTTGTACGAAGTCCAGGTAGGCGATGACAGCGGCCTGGACACCGGAGCGGGCGTCGGTCGCCTGTTCCAGCGCTGTCACCAGTGTCGTCAGGAGCTGGTCCAGCGAGCGCAGCGCGAGCGTGGCGACCACGCCGTCGAGACTGCCGAAGTGGTGATAGAGGCTTCCGGGGCTGACCCCGCTGGCTTTGGTGAGCGCGCCGACGGTGAGACCGGCTTCCCCCGACGAGGCATAGATGCGTAGCGCTGCGTCCAGCACTTGTTCGGCCGTTGCTTCGCCGCGTTGTTGCTTGCGGCTCATCGAATAGACGTCCTCGGTCTCATGGCAGCGCATCCCTTTCGGTTCTCGTCACAGACAGCTTAGAAGATAGTTCTAGACTTTTTTCTAGAAAGACGCCCGATCTTGGAGGCGAGCCTCCCACACTGGACTCCGCGCCGGACACGAGCATGCCTGTGATGCGGAGCCGCCGCGCGGCACCAGGTGCGATCACGAGGGCGGTACACCCTTCGGTCTGACCAGAACTCCGGACGCAGTTGCCGCAGCGCCGCCGAAGAGGCGGCGCAGGAACCGACCAGATGAGGAGACGTCATGACCGAGCCGGGCCCTCCACAAGGGCAGCCGCCTCCCCAGAGGCAGTCGCAGTTAGGCGCGCCGTTCGTTCCGCCACCGCCCGGTCATCCACCGGCGCCGGTGCGTCGCCCGTGGACCCGGAGATTGCGGATGCTGACCGGACCTCAGCGCGTGCTGCTCCTCGCCGGGGTCGGTGCTTTGGTCCTGGCGTTGGTGGCGGGGCTGCCGGCCTGGGTGAACCCCTCCTCCGAATCCGGCACGTCCACCGCGGCCAAGCGGAATCTGAAACCGTTCGAGCAGGCCGTCGCCACCTTGGCCAAGGCCCCGGGCCTGCGATACCGCGACACGGCGATCGCCGGCATCACCGAACGAGACATCACCGTCACCGCGTCCGGAAGTCAGTTCGGTACCACAGGTGACGGTATCGAGGACCACGATGAAGACGTCCTCCGGATTGGCGGGAAGACCTTCACCCGGTGGCAGGTAGACCCGGCCCCCGACGTCGACGTCAAACCTGGCACAAAGACCCCCAGCGAATGGGCGGCCGGGCGTGAAGACGGCTCCAAGCTGCTGACCGAGGTGCTCGATCAGCGGCCGTCGCCACCGCAACTGGCGGCTCAACTGTCCAAGGCCCTGAAGGATCTGGACGGCGTACCGCAGGCGGACGACCCGGAGCAGAAGTCCGTCACCGTGAGCGGGAAACCCGCACGTGGAATCGACACCTCGGCCGGCCGTCTGCTCATTACCCGGCAGAAGCCCTACCGGGTGCTGCGCCTGGAACCCTACGATGTGTCCGAATTGGCCAAGCGTTTCCGGAACGGGGAAGCGCCGGCCGAGATCCCTCAGGTAACCGCCGGGCCCCTGGTCGACAGCGACTCCAAGGGGATGGACCTGACCCCGATCGTGGGGGACGCCGTCACCCGGATGTTCGACACTCTGGAGAAGCAGGCCAAGCAGCTCAACAACGCGAGCGACAGAGGCATCACCTTCACCCTCGACGGATCGGGTGACTTGAACTGCGGCGCAGGGGGCTGCACCGCCAACCAGAGGTTCACCGGAGAGGTCACCAGCGGGGCGAAGACCCGCATCGCCGATGGCAAGGTCACCGCCATCATGAGCGCGACCTTCACTATCGGCGGCCAGCCCGCAGGACAGTGCACCAGCAGTCGCAGCACCTTTCCCCTCTCCGGCAGCACCGTCTCCGGCAGCCTCACCTGCACCAGCGCAAGCGCCGGCCCCGTCTACACCTCGGTCGCCGCGAAGTACAGGGCCGACGCCCAGGCCCAGTCCCGCGCCAGCGGCGGCCAAACAGTCCGATACAGCATCCCCCTCCGCGCCAGAACCCTCATCGACGCCCGCGCCCTCGCCACGGTCGAGGTGAAACAACTCATCGACCGCGTACGACGCGAACGCGACACCGCGAACTGCGCCAAGCCCCACAGCTTCCCACCCGGCACCCAGATCCTCCTCGCAGACGGAGCCCAACGGGCCATCGAAGACATCCGCGTCGGGGACCAGGTGACCGCCACCAACCCCGAAAGCGGACTCACCACCGCACGGCCGGTCACCAACACCATCACCACCGAGAACGATGAGAACTTCACACGCCTCACTCTTGCCACCGGCCGAGGCCCCGCCACCATCACGGCGACCGACAACCACCCGTTCTGGCTGATAGACGCCAAGCGATGGACCGACGCCGCAGACATCCGAATCGGCGACGAACTACGCAGCCCCACTGGCTTGTCCCTCCAAGTGACAGGAGTACTCGACCAACAGGGCCGACAGCGCACACACGACCTCACCGTCGCAGACACGCACACGTACTATGTGCTGGCAGGCGACGCGCCGGTGCTGGTCCACAACACTGGCCCATGCAAAATTCCGACTCCGAGCATCACGGAAAGAGGACTCAGTCACTCGTTTGACAGGCACGCGGAGCAGTGGTTCGGTCGGCCGGTTACCAAGGCTGACAAGATGGGCGAGTGGAACTCACTGATCAAGCGCGCGGCAGGTAGCACAAAGATCGTTTCTTGGAGCAGTGGCTCTACGCTTACGAACGCTTATCTTGCACGAATTGATGGGAAGTGGTTCGTGGCGCAATTCGATAGGTCCAGCGGCGAATTGGTCACCGCATTTGCGCCAAACAATGGCCAGGTTGGCGCAATGCTGAAACTGCTAAGGAAATAGGCCATGACCAGGGAAAACCTGCATCTCGAGCCACCACATCTCACGATTTCGGTATATCCCGAAAGTTCGGAGAGCGAGTGTTTCACTGCCGTGTGTGGCGTCGTTGAGCGCGCCGAATGTCAATCGAGCGGCACGATCGAAGTAGCGCCATGGGAGATGGGGTTCGAACTTCGCTCGGACCTGGCTGATCGATCGTCCGTCCTGGACCTGCCGCGTGATCAACTCCGAAAAATTGTCGCAGGTCGAGATCCATCTCGGCGGCCGTTGCGAGCTGGATACCTAGGCGGTCCAGGTGGAGTTGTGCTCGTCGAGTACCTGGCCGCCCCACACAACGACCGCCATCCAATAGCCGTTTCCACTGCGGCTGGCGCGCTTGGGATTCCAACGGAGATGTGGGGAAAGCGCGAGCGCTCCTCGGCGTCAAAGTCTGCTCGCTGGGCGCTTCGCATTCTTCGGGAAATCACAACACAATGTCGGGTAGTGTACGGCGCTATTGGCGTCGAATATAGCCTTGCTACACCTTCAGAGCTCGCTAGCGGAGCGTCGGCTCTCCCATCAGAGGTATTTGTATCCCGCGAGTTTGCGGCGGACCTACCTCGAATAGGATATGCGTTCGCGCATGAATTTCGGGACGGAGTGGTCGTTCAATGGCCGACTGGGCGCTTCTATTCAGGATGGGGTCCTTTCAATTCTGAGAACGTTACGATTATTCAGGCGTCGCAATCTCGTCCTGGCAGCGCTGGCAGGCTTCTCGGGCGTGTACTCCTGAATAGTTGATGCGAGGCGCAGTAATGTCGTTGCCGAACGCAATCGCTGCCTTGGGTTGTCAAGCGAAATAGCTGCTCAGCTGCTTGAAGGTCTGTCGGGCATGTAAGGCAAGTAGGTTGGCCGCGCCGCGTACTCCGGGTGGTGGGGGCGACCTCAGCCGAGGCTCTGCTCAACGAGGTCGAGGTATGCGTGTCCGGCGGCGACGTCGTCTGGTCGGCCGAGCACCGGGAAGCTGTCCAGCAGCTCGCGCAGTGTGGCGAGGTGGTGTTGCCAGGAGGCGTCGGAGCGTTGGGGCATTCAAGGATCTCGAACATCCGGGCGGTGTCCGGAGAGCGACGGGCAATCCGCTTGCCCGCGATGGGGACCATCGCCAGCCGCCCCCATCTGATGCTCGATGGGCTCTTTGGGGGTCGGCGGCTCGTATTCGTCGGCGCTGAGCAGCTCAGCGAAGGTGGCCGGGAGCCGGTCGAAGCCCCGCCGGTCGAGGATGAGCACGCCGGGGGATCTTCGGGGCGGGTGGCACCTTGCGGTTACCTTCGGGCCGTGCCCCAAGAAGACTCCCCGCCGCTCAGCTTCGATGAACGCGCTATGCGAATTCTGAAGGTGGATGTCCTACCGTCGAGGGCTATGTGGGGAATCTCCGGGAAATCCGTCATAACGAGAACCAGGCTTTTAACACCGCTGCTCGTCGTGGTAATGGCCGCGTGTGGTGCCGGCACGACCGGCGGGGGCGGGGAGGAGCGCCAGACGCCCGCCCATGCGAGCTCGCAAAGTGCCACCACGACCACCGAGGCACCACCCAGCAGCCCGGCCACGCCGACGCCCACACCGACGCCGACCGGGCCCGAGCCGGCGAACTGCCCGAATGGGAAGCTCCTCCCGGCGGTGGAAAGCCCGGCCGTGCACGCCGACCCGGTGACCATCCCGGAGGCGAAGGTGGGCGGCACTACCATTCCCGCCGTCACCATCCCCGGCGTCGACATCCCCGCACAGCGCATCCCCGCCCAGTGCACCGAGATCGCCCCGGCTCCTGGAGGTTGCCTCGGCGCGGCGTCGATCCCGCCGACGTCGATTCCCGCCGTGGAGATTCCGCCGGTCGAGATACCCGGCGTCAACGCAGGCGGGATCAAGCTCGACCCGGTTCGGGCCGACGGGGCACGGGCCGAGGCGCAGCACGCCGAAAGCGTGTCGACACCAGAGGTGTGCCAGGTTAAACCGAAGAACGGCGGCATCGTGCCGTCCATCCTTCGGCCGTCCATCCTCCGGCCGTCCATTCTGCGGCCGTCCATCCTCCGGCCGAGGGCCTGCAACGATCAGAACGAATGTGTCCCGTCCGTCACGGTGCCCTCGGTCACGGTGCCCTCAGTGACGGTGCCCTCAGTGACCATCCCGTCCGCCACGCTGAAGTCGTACAAGGTCGGCGAGAGCGAAGTCCTGCAGGGAGACGACTCGATCGCCTTCACCCTCAAGGCCGACGTGCTGTTCGACTTCGACAAGGCAGTCATCAAGCCCGCGGCCGCCGCCGAGCTCAAGCGCATCGCCCAGGAGATCGGGGAGAAGGCGAAGGCAGGCGCGCCGATTGCCGTTGACGGGCACACCGACGCCAAGGGCGACGACTCCTACAATCAGTCGCTGTCCGAACGGCGGGCCCAGGCGGTCGTCGAGTGGCTGGCGAGCGAGGGGGGCTTGGCGCGATCACGGTTGCAGGCGCGGGGATACGGCGAGGCCAAACCGGTCGAGCCGGATACCAAGCCGGATGGCTCGGACAATGCGGCGGGGCGCGCCAAGAACCGCCGGGTGGTCGTCTCCACCATCACCTGAGGTCAGGGAAGAAGGGGACGTGTACGCCCTCGACGAAGGCCCGCCGCGCTGGCGGGCGGCGGGCGTTTCGTGCTATCCGCGTCAGGCCCGACGCCACCGCCAATACGGGTCGCTGCTCAAGGACGTGCACTTGTAGCGCTTGTTCGTGACCTTGGCGCGCAGGCGATCCGGACATCGTTGTGCGGGGCCGAGAAGAAGGAGTTGCTCTCCCGTTGGGATGGGTGCCAGACGGGCTCGCTCACTGTGGCTTGTCGCCCGTCGATGAGGATGAACCTGCGGTGGTAGGTGGTGGTGCCATTCTCGTCGCTCTGGTGGGCGCGGCGGTAACTGTCAAACTGTTTGAGACGTTTTAGGCGACTTGTTCTGTATCGGAGTTGGTTTCCTCCTTGGCGGGTTCGTTGATCCAGACGGCTTTG
>NZ_JBHSBI010000065.1:0-13081 GCF_042650645.1 Nonomuraea purpurea | reverse complement strand
TGACAGGGTTTTGCATGTAAATCATGCACTGGCTTTTAGCACACTGTTGAGTTCTCAAGAAACGGACGCGTACATCTTCACCGAGACTTTGTTTGTCCCACTTCCGAGGCGTTCATTTCGTTGTGTCTTAATTCTTTCAGCCGTTCAAGTCTCTGTCAAATTGACCGGACTTGCTCGACCTGCTGGAATTAATCCCGTCCCTTTTCGGAGACAACCCCTCTAACTTACCAGCCGATCCGAGTGGACGCGTACGTCTCACCGAAGTGGAGAGTGAGTCTGGAGGTCGCCCCCGAGTGAGCCCGGCGATCAAGCGCCGTCCTCGTGGGACTGCTGAACTCTATGTACGCCTCCGGGAACCGTCAAATCGATGGTGCGCCCGCGCCGCAGGGGTAGTAACCCGTCGTGCGAGATCAACCCGTCCCAAGAGCGCTGATCATCCTGGTAGGCATCGCCGCCGCGGTGGTCGCCCTCTTCGGGCTGCGCGAGGTCGCCTCCATCGCCGGCCCCTTGGTGCTCGCACTCGTGCTGGTCATCGCCGTCGCCCCGGTACGAGGCTGGCTCCATGCCAAGCACGCGCCCACCTGGTTGCAGGTCGCCGTGCCCTTCCTCATCGTCGTCCTGGTACTGGTCGCCATGGTCGGCATCCTGACCTTCTCGGCCGCCCAGCTCGCCTCACTGCTGCCCGCGTACACCAACCAGTTCGAACGGCTCCTCGCCGACGCCGAGCACTGGGCCACCACCCACGGCATCAGCACGAGCACGCTGAACAAGGCGTTGCAGGCGTTCGACCCCGGCCGGATCCTCGGATTGGTGCAGAGCCTGCTCGGCAGTTTGATCGGCGTGCTGTCGGGGCTCTTCCTCATCGTGGTGCTGTTGCTGGCGATGTGTCTCGACGCTCCGATTACGACAAAGATCCTCACCTCAGGGGAAGGCAACAAGCCCCAATTGGTAACCGCGTTGGACACGTTCGCCCACAAAACGCGGCGCTATCTGATCGTGTCGACCATCTTCGGATTGCTGAGCGCGATCCTCGACGTGATCGCCCTGTCGCTGCTGGACGTGCCGCTGCCGCTGCTGTGGGGCGTGCTCGCGCTCATCGCCAACTACATCCCGAACATCGGCTTCGTCATCAGTCTGGTGCCGCCGGCGATGCTCGCGCTGCTGAGCGGCGGGGTGCGGACCATGGTGCTCGTCATCGTCGCGTACACCGTCATCAACGTCGTCACCCAATCGTTTATTTTGCCCAAATTCCTCGGCGACGCGGTCGGATTGTCGACGACGATGACGTTTCTTTCGTTGCTCGTCTGGACTTTCGTGCTGGGGGCGCTGGGTGCGATTCTCGCCATTCCGCTGAGCCTTCTCACCCGCGCGTTGCTGATCGACAGCGATCCGAGCGCGAAGTGGGCGCAGGCGCTCGTTTCAGGAAGACATCCGAACCGGTGAGAGCAGGCGGCTCATCGGCATCCCGCTCAGCCGCCTGACGTCGTGGGCCAGGTGGGCCTGGTCCGTGTAGCCCGCGTCGGCGGCGACCTCCGCCAGGCGTACGCCCGTGCGGGCGATGCGCAGGGCGCGCTGGAAACGCACGATGCGCTGCAGGGTCTTGGGCGAGTAGCCGAACGAGGCGAGGCTGCGGCGGTGGAGTTGGCGCTCGCTGAACCCCAGGTCCCAGGCCACCTCCGAAACCGTGCGGCCCGTGCGCAGGGCCGTCGCGATGGCGGGGGCGACGCGGTCGGGCGCCGGGGATCGGCTCAACAGCCCTCTGACAGCCGAGCGCAGGACGTCGAGGCGGCCGGCCAGATCGAGGTGCCCGGCGTCCAGGGCCTCCAGGTCGGGACCCCACCGCCCGGCGGCCAGAGCCTCCAGCTCAAGGCGCCCATCCCACCACCCGGCGGCCACAGCGTCCAGGTCATGGAGTCCCTCGGGATCTCGCCATGCAGCGAGACGAGCCTGGTCACGCCGCTCGGCGGAGAAGACCAGTTCGCGCGGCGCAGTGGACAGAGCCGGGTCACGCCGCTCGGCGTCCAGAACCGGATCAGGCAACCCGCCGGGCATCGCATACGCGGCAGGAGGGGCCGCGGTGCCCGGTGCGGGGGCGTGTCGCACGACGGAGCGCACCGGGCCCGGCAGGTCGGAGAGCGAGACGCGCTGGTCGCGCAGTTCCGGAAGCGGTACGCCGAAGACGTCGCCCGTCGCGCCCGCTTTGAAGCGGATGCCCACGAAGACGTCGCCGACCGACATGGCGGCGGGCATGGGACCGGTGTCAGGACCGGCCACGAACACCCCGTCAGGCCCCCAGATCAGGTCGACGCAGGCGTCGGGCACCACGAGCTGGGTGGTGTCGGCCTCGCTCACCTGATGCCACACGCAGGTGATGCGCGCCGCAAGGTCAGGGTCAGGCGGGAGTTCCGCGTACATGCCCCCAACGTACGCGCCCGCACCGACACAATCGCCGGCGAGCCCTGAGCCGCCGCCCGCTCACCCACGCAACCGCCCGTACGCCCGCAGGGTCTTGAGTCGTTCCACGGCGATATGGCCGCCCCATTCGTGCTCCACCACCGGCGTCCAGATCAGCCAGTTGGCCTCCCACTTGTCGCCCGACTCCAGCACGTCCAGGTGAGCGTCCAGGACGTCCTGCGTGAACAGCGGCAGCCGCAGCGGCGCCGACGCGAAGTCCAGCGGGAAGTGCACGGGCCCGTCGGCGTCGAGATCGAAGGTGACCGTGGCCAGGATCGCCTCCCGCAGCCGGGCGAACTCGGCCTCGGCCCGCTCCCGGTCGGGGACCAGGTCCAGGAAGGTCACGACCGCGCGGGCCTCGTACGGACTGGTCTCCTTCAGCTCAGCGATGCGTGACCAGCAGAAGTCGGTGGCGGCGGCCAGCCAGGGGTGGGTGATGCGGTGTTTGTGCAGCAGTCCGGCGATCGACGCGGTGGGGATGAGGTTTCCCGGCGGGTCGTCGTCGGTGCGCCACCATGGGGCGCTCACCTCATCCTCGACGGACGGCAGCACGAACGGCACGCCCCCGTCGGGCGCGCTGACCTGGGCCAGGTAGTCGCAGGCGGCGGGCACCATCGGCGAGTCGAAGGCGTCGAGTTCGTCCAGGATCCAGAACGCCACCTCCACCGACTCGGGCTGGCTGCCCGAGCCGCGCAGGTCGGGTTCGAGGGCGTGACCGAACCCGCCGTCGGAGGGGTTCTGGTAGCAGCGCAGCACGTCGAGCACCCGCTGACGGGAGCCGCCCTTGAACAGCGCCTCGAAGCGGAGCCGGTCGAGCAGCCGCCCGTGGAGCCGGAGGTACCGTTCTGCCTGGTCGAGCACAGCGAAATCCTTTCCTCGCCTGATTGCCGGGCCGACGTTAGCGCCCGCCCGGCGCGGCCGCCTTGTAAGAATCGGACGTGCCCAAAGGCTCACGGTGTGGCCAGCGCCTCCGTGGGCGACATCCTGGCGGCGCGAACGGCCAGGTAGAAGCCGTGGTTTACCCGAGCAAGTTCAACGCGGGCTCATAAGCGCTCCCGTCGTTTAATCCTTTGCGCCGGTCACCGAGCGCGACCTACAGTGACCGGCATGTCATGCATGTTCTCCTGCCAGGTTTTCATCCGCATCCGCCGCAGCCGGGCTCTGGCCCGCTAGCGGACGCGATCCACCTGAGCTGAGCGTCCGCAGGCGCGCCCAGGGCCCTTCGAGACCCGTTGATCTCGAGGACCCGGAAGGGCAGTGCTGTGGCGCAGAATTTCGCGCACGGAAACTATTCACACACTCAGAAGAAGGCCAGGAACAGCGGTGGCGGCCGCACGCCCAGAGATCGGGCCAGGCGCACGCTGTCGCAGAACTTCCTGGTCGACAGGCATGCCGTCGATCTCATGATCAAGGCCGCCGCGCCGGAAGGGCTCGTACTCGAACCCGGCGCCGGCGAGGGCGTGCTCACCCTGGCGCTGGCCGAGGCGGGCGCGCGGGTGATCGGCTACGAGATCGATCCGCTACTGGCCGGGCGGCTGGCCGCCCGCACGCACGACGATCCCGGGATCGAGGTCGTCAGGGGCGACTTCACCGCCGCCAGGGCGCCGCGCGAGCCGTTCGCGGTCGTCGGCAACATCCCGTACGCGATCACGTCGAAGATCGTGAACTGGTGTCTGCGGGCGCGGACCCTGACCTCGGCGACGCTGCTCACGCAGCGGGAGTACGCCAGAAAACGCACGGGCGACTACGGCCGCTGGAGCCTGGTCACAGTGGAGTCGTGGCCGTGGTTCGACTGGCGGCTCGGCGACACCGTCGGCAGGGAGAGCTTTCGTCCGGTGCCGTCGGTCGACTCGGCGATCCTGCGCATCCAGCGCAGGGACGAGTCGCTGGTGACCGGCCGACACTCCTACCAGGAGCTGGTCGAGCTGGGCTTCGGCGGCGTGGGCGGCTCGGTGCGGGCCTCGCTGAAGACCCGGTACGCGGGTGTCGAGGCCGCGCTGGAGGCGGCCGGGGTGGCCCGTGATGCCGTCGTAGGCCACGTCCACCCCGACCAGTGGGTCGCGTTGTGGTGGCGCCTATGCCGGTGAGGTGGCCTTGACCTTGGTCTGCGGCTCCAAGGTCGCCAGCCCTGGGGCCGTCGCGATGCGGCGGCCCCAGGGCATGGCCAGCGCCAGGACCGGCAGCAGCACGATCGAGGCGCGCGACCACTCGGAGTGCAGCGCCCACCAGGTGCCGCTGTCGAACTGCGTCATGTAGAGATAGCCGTAGGCGGCCCACGTGGAGACGCCGATGATGGCCGGCCAGGCGAACCTGGTGGGCCTGGCGACCAGGAACGGCATGAACCACAGCAGGTACTGGGCGCCGAGCCGGGGCGTCATGACCATGAAGACGAGCAGGATGGCCGTGGTCATGTCGATCGGGTCGGCACGCCGCCAGTAGAGCACGACGGCGACGACGCTGATGTAGATGAGGTTGGTGCCGAAGGTGGCCAGATCCGGCCGCAGCGCCCAGTCGCCGCCGGTGAAGTGGGGGGTCCAGCCCCATTCGCCGACGATCGGGCGGATGTCGCGGATGGTGTTGATGACCTCGGGGATCTGCTGGAGCGAGGTGCCGGCGAAGATCGGCAGGGTGACCAGGAAGAACAGCGGCACCAGCCCGGTGGTGAACACGGCGGCGACCCGGGAGCGCAGGTTGGGCAGGAGCAGCAGCATGCCGGGGATCAGCCAGATCGGCCAGCTCTTCGCGCACAGCGCCAGGCCCATCAGCACGCCGGCCAGCGCGCCGCGCTTGAGGTGCGCCCGGTCGTCGGGGCCGGGCAGCATGGCGCGGTGGAGCATGCCGCCCCTGCCGATCACCCTCGGGATCGAGTCGCGCAGGCCGTAGGCCGCCACGCCCTTGCGCACCTTGGCCACCACGTCGGTGGTCATGCCGGCCCGCTCGGGCGAGCCGGGGCCGCGGGCGACGACGAACGCGGCCACGCCGAACACCAGCGCGACCGGCTCCACCTGGCCATGGACGGAGGCGACGAGCAGTGCGAGCGGGCTGAGCGCGTACTGCAGGGCGCGCAGCGAGGCCTTGGGGCCGCCGGCGAGCTTGGCCACCAGCGGGATCAGCACGATGTCGGCGACCACGGTGACCAGGCGGCCCGCGTACTCCCACGGGATGCCGAGCCACAGCAGGATGCCGTACACGTAGGGGATCGTCGGCAGGAAGTGCCAGCCGCCCTCGCTGGCCAGCACCGGGTCCTCACCGCGCAGCACCGCCTCACCGGCGGGCTTGAAGCTCTCGACGAAGTCGACCGGCTGCCAGGTGTCGATGGCCGAGGTGTACATGATCAGCACCCGGACGGCCACGCCCACGAGGATGGCGACGATGAGCGGGGGTCGCCAATCACGCCATTGGGCGACAAGAGCCAACAAGACACCGGCGACGAGGACTATCCCCGTGAGAACTGCGTAATCCATGGCGGGATCTAGCCTGCCGTACCGTAGGGAGTGCTTCTACCAGGGGTTCCAATTCTTATCCCCGACATGCCGCTACGTATCCCAATACGACATCACGGTCTGTGTTGAACTTTTTCCATGGGGGGATCGCAGGTCAACCAGGCACTGGTCAGGCTCTATTTCGAGGTGGGAGAAGGGGTTCGCGACCCGGTCGCGGCCTGGGCGAAACTCACAGGGAATCCACAGCAATACCGCCAGGCGCGGGGTGAGCGGCAGGTGCCGCTCGACGACGAGACGGCCGCCGAACTGGTGGCGGCGGCCATGGTTTACACGACCGCGCGGCACGGGGCCGAGCGGGTGGCGGCGCTGGCCACCTCGCCGCTGGCGCGGCTGGTGGGCGGCCTGGGCGGCGCGGTGCTGACCGAGCATCCGTGCGCGCCCGACCAGGTTCTGGGGCCGTCGTTCACCGGTCCGGGGGCGGCCGACTGGGCGCGGGCGGCGTACGTGCTGCTGTGGGGGGAGAACAACCGGCTCGTCCGTACGCCGGACACGCCCCTGGTGATCGCCGGCCGGTACAAGGGGCAGAAGGTCGTCGCGATCGGCACGCATCCGACCCGGCTGTCGGACGAGACCCTGGTCGTGCGGCCGGGCACGGACGGGGCGCTGGCCATGGCCATGGGCCATGTGCTGCTCAAGGAGTTCTATCTGGACAGGGCGCCGTTCGACCGGCACGCCATGGACCGCACCGACCTGCCGTCGCTGGTGCGGCTGCGATCCAGGCAGGACACGCCGACGGGGCGGGAGGCGTACGTGCCTGGCGGGCTGCTGGGGGGCGTGTGCGACAGGCTCAGCCTGTACGGCGGCGAGGCCGTGGAGGTGCTGCTGCCGCGCTTCGACGACGGCGCCGGGGTGCTGCGGCGGGGTGTGCCCGTGCTGCGCGACGGCGACGATCTGGTGACGACCGTGTTCGATCTGCTGCTGGCCGTCTACGGGGTGGCGCGTCCCGGGCTGCCCGGCGTGTGGCCGGGCGGCTACGAGGACCGGGGCGAGCCGTACACGCCCGCCTGGCAGGAGACCTGCACCGGGGTGCCCGCGTCGCGGGCACTGAAGATCGCGCGGGAGCTGGGCGTGACGGCCGAGAAGACCGGCGGACGCTGCGTGATCGTGCCGGGCCGGCTGGAGACGCCGCACGCCGACACCGCCTACCGGGCGATGCTGGCGCTGCTGGTGCTCACCGGCTGCGGCGGCGGGTGGGCGCAGACGGGCGGCGCGGGGATCCCGCTGGTGCCGTACCTGTGCCTGCACGCCTGCGGCGAGGACCGCGCCGACGTGGGCGCGCTGAGCTGGGCGCTGTCCGACGGGCTGTTCGCGCGCAGGACCTCACGCTCGGTGCTGCTGGAGGCGGTGGCCGCCGGGTGGCCGATGGCGCCCTCGCCGCGCGTGCTGGCGCTGCCCCGGCCGATCTACCCGCTGCCGCCGGACGTGGACCTGCTCATCGGGCCCGACGAGCACTGCGACATGTCGCCGCCCGACGCGGATCTCGTCGCGCGGGCGGTGGCGCGGCTGGCCGGTCCCGCCGACCCGATCGAGCGGGGCGGCGGGACGGGTGAGGCGCGGATGCGGCTGCTGGTGGACCACGCCTGGATGCACGAGTACGGCGAGGCGCTGCCCATCTACCGGCCGCCGGGCCTGGGCATCCCGCTCAAGCCCACCCATCTGGTGCGTTAGCCGAGCCCGTTCAGGTACCCCCGGTGGTTCCTGGAGAACTCGAACCCGTTGTGCCTGTCCCAGTTGATCGACCACGCCATCAGGCCGCGCAGGTTCGGATAGAGGCCACGCGGCTTGTACGAGCCGCAGTTCGCGCCCTTGGCCAGGCAGTCGAACGCCTTGCGCACCTCCGGCACGGTCGTGAAGCCGTTTCCCGCGTTCTGCGAGGCGGGCAGGCCGATGGCCACCTGGTCCTGGCGCAGCGGCGGGAACATGTTGCCGCGGTTGCCCATGATCGGGAACCCGGTCAGCAGCATGTCCGTCATGGCCACGTGGAAGTCGTGCCCGCCCATCGTGTGGTACTGGTCGTCGAGGCCCATGATCGGGCCCGAGTTGTAGTCCTGCACGTGGAGCAGGGTCAGGTCGTCGCGCATGGCGTGGATGACGGGCAGGTAGGAGGCGCTCCTGCGGTCGGCCGTGCCGTTCGGGCCGGGGCCGTAGAACTGGTAGCCGAGCTGGACGAAGAACGTCTCGGGGGCCATGGTGAGCACGAAACGGGACCCGTAGCGGGCCTTGAGGGTCTTGAGCGCCGAGATCAGGTTGACGATGACCGGGGTGGTGGGGTTGGCCAGGTTGGTGTCTCCCTGGTCGAGGTAGAGCGAGTGGCCCTCGAAGTCGATGTCGAGGCCGTCGAGGCCGTACCTGTCGATGATCGCGGCGACCGACCGGACGAACGTGTCGCGGGCCGCCGTGGTCGTGAGCTGGACCTGGCCGTTCTGGCCGCCGATCGAGATCAGCACCTTCTTGCCCTGGGCCTGTTTGGCCCGGATGGCGGCGATGAAGTCGGCTTCGGGCTCGACGTTGGGGCACTCGGCGGCCGGGCACTGGCGGAACCTGATGTCGCCCGAGGTGACCGAGGTGGGCTCGCCGAAGGCCAGGTTGATGACGTCCCACTCGCCAGGGACCTCACTCATCCTGATATATCCCGACCCGTTGGCGAAGGACGCGTGCAGGTACCCCACCATCACCCGCTTCGGCAACCCGCCACCGCCACCGCCGCCGGTCGTGGTGCCGCTCGCCTCCGGGCCGTAGGCCGAGCAGTTGCCCGCGGCGTCGCAGGCCCGGACCTTGAAACGGTACGTGGTCGCCGAGGCCAGGCCCGTGGCCGTGTAGGAGGTGCCGGTGACGGAAACCGGCGTGCCGCCGTCGCGGGAAACCTCGTAGCGGGCCACGCCGACGTCGTCCGTCGAGGCCGGCCAGCTCACGTTCAGGCTGGTGCCCGTCGCGCCGCCGACCGACGGAGCGCCCGGCACGGTCGGCGCCTGGGTGTCGGGGGCGCCCCCGGGGCCGTCGAGGACGATGTCGTCGGCATAGTAGGCGCCCTGGCCGTACCAGCCGTTGACGTGGACCGTCACGGACGTGGTCGCCGCGCCGGTGGTGAAGGAGGTCTTGAGCTGGCCCCACTGGCCGCCGGGCGCGGCCCAGGTGCTCACCTCGACGCCCGCGCCCGTGGCGCCCAGGAAGACGTAGTTCCCCTGCGCCCAGGCCGAGAGCTGGTAGGTCGTGGACGGCTTGACGGTGACGACCTGCTGGCAGCGGGCGTAGTCGCTGCCCTGCGGAGTGGCCTGCAGCGCCCGCGTGCCCCCGTGCACCGGGGAGGACACGGCCTGCGCTCCGGAGCAGGACCAGCCGCTCAGACCGGACTCGAAGCCCGGGTTGGCCAGGAGGTTGGCGGCCGAGGCCGGGGTGGCGTGCAGGGCGATGAGTCCCGAGGCGAGCAGAACGGCCGGGCCGCGGAGTTTCATGGGGGTTCCTCACTGCGGCCCGCCCCTTGCGGGGGCGGGCCGCTCAGCGACTCAGAAGCCGGCGGTGATCCTGGTGAACTCCCAGTCGGCCTGGGAGATGCCGCTGCAGTTGGACACCACGCCGCCGCCCGGGCACGGACGGTCGCGGTTGACGGCCCAGTACGCGAGCCTGGTCAGCCCTCGGCCCCTGGCCCAGTCGCGGATCTGCGTCCACGTCGAAGGCGAGGTCATCTCCTGCTGGTCGGACAGGCCGTTCATGCCCGAGATGCCCATGTGGGCGTACGCCTGGGCGTCGCTCCAGCCGAAGGCGTTCTTCAGCGCGTTCTTCAGGCCCTCGGAGGCGTTGACGGTGTCCTGGTAGATGTTGGAGCTGCCGAAGTCGAACGGCATGATCGTGTAGTTGTCGATCGGCACGCCCAGCGCCTTCGACTGGTTGATGAGCCTGATGCCGTGGGAGTTCGGCCCCGAGGTGGTGGTGCCGAAGGTGACGACGACCTTGACGTTCGGGTTGTTCTGCTTGACGATCTTGAGGCCGTTCAGAATGCGGTCCTGGACGGTGTAGTTCTCGAACTCGTCGGTGTTCTCGATGTCGAAGTCCACGACGGCGGGACCGACGGCGTTGATGACCTGCTGCACCGCGTTCGCGAACGCCTGCGGCGTCGAGCAGTTCGGGCCGAGCTTGTTGCCCGACCAGCCGCCGAAGGAGATCTGGACGTTGCCGCCCTTCGACTTGACCGTGTTGATCGCCTGCTGGTCGGCGCCGCCGGTCAGCGGCCGGTTGCCGTCCCATGCCGGGGTGCAGCCGCCGCTGGACAGGATGAAGGCCATCGTGAACGACTTGACGCCGGTGGCGTCCATGACCGTACCGGGGTTCGGCGGGTTGCCCCAGCCCATGTAGAGGTAGGGGGCGCCGGCCAGCTTGCCCGGGTTGGAGCATCCCGACGTGGTCGCGGTGGCGTCACGGCCGGCCGACTCCCCCGCCGAGTTGTAGGCCCGCACGGTGTAGGTGTGGGTCGTGCACGCGCCGAGCCCCGAGACCGTGGCGCTGGTGCCGGTGACCTGGGCGCGCTGGGCCGAGCCCTCGTACACGCGATACCCGGTCACGGTTCCGGACGAGGCGCCCCAGCTCAGGGAGATGCTGGAGTTCGTGACCGAGGACGTGACCGTGCCGGGCTGGCCGGGGGCGCCGGTGCCGCCCGAGGTGGTGGCGGTGACGGAGTTGCTGACGCCGGACAGGTTCCCCGCGGCGTCGCGGGCCCTGACCGTGTAGGTGTAGCTGGTGTTGGCGGCGCGCCCCGTGTCGGTGTAGGAGGTGCCGGTCGCCGTGGTCACCAGCGTGCCGCCCCGGTAGACGTTGTAGCCGGTGACGCCGACGTTGTCGGTGGAGGCGTTCCAGGCCAGCGAGACGCTGCTGGAGGTGACGCCGGTCGAGCGCAGGTTGCCCGGCACGGACGGCGCGGTGGTGTCGGTGCCGCCGCCGGAGCCCGGCTTCCACAGGGCGGGCACGTTCGGCGGCTCCCAGCCCGGCTGCGAGGTGTGGGCCTGGATGCACACGTAGTCGACGCCGTTGTAGGTGACGACCGCGCCGATGGCGTAGGAGGTCCACGGGGCCCAGGCGGCGGCGAGCTGCTGAACCGCTCCGTAGGCGGCGGGCGCGCCGGTGGTGAGTCCGGCTCCGGTCAGGGCGAGGGCCAGTCCTGCCGCCAAGGCGGCTAATTTGCTGCGAAATTTCATGACATTCCCTGGAGGTGGGGCTTGACGGTCTTGGAGAACGACCAGTTGTTGCTCGCGTCCCAGTTGATGGACCACGTCATCGCGCCCCTGATGTCGGGGTAGGCGCGCGGTGGCACGAAAGTCCCGCAACCGGTCCGCTTGGCCAGGCAGTCGAGCGCCTGGTTGACGAGGGCCGGGGCCACGACGCCGCCGCCCGCGGCGCCGGGACCGGCCGGCAGGCCGAGCGCCACCTGATCGGGGCGCAGGCCGTTCTCGAGCTGGATGCAGGCCAGCGCGGTCATGAAGTTGACCGAGCCCTGGGAGTAGGCCTGGGCCTGGTCGCAGCCGAGCATGGAACCCGAGTTGTAGAACTGCGTGTGGACGACCGTGAGGATGTCCTTGATGCTCAGGGCGAGCTTGAAGTACTCCATCCCGGTCGACTGCATGTCGATGGTCTGCGGGGCCATCGTGATGATCAGGCCGGAGCCCGCCTTCGAGCGCAGCGACCTGAGGGCCTGGGCCATGTAGGTGGCGTTCAGGCCGTTCTCGAGGTCGATGTCCACGCCGTCGAAGCCGTAGCTGCGCATGAGGGCGTACACCGAGTCGGCGAACCTCGTCGCCGCCGCGGCGTCGGCGACCTGGACCCGCCCCGCCTCGCCGCCGACCGACAGGATGACCTTCTTGCCCCGCTGGTGCAGGGCCTGCACGTCGGCCTTGAACTGGGCGTCGGTGTAGCCGCCCACGGCCGCCGCCAGCCCCGGGTCGACCGCGAAGGCGACCTCTCCCGCGGTGGCCGTGGCCTCGCCGAACGCGACCGCGACCAAGTCGTACTCGGCCGGCACCGCCGACAGCTTGAGCTCGACGGCGGGGTTGACGAAGTTGTGCCAGTAGCCGGTGAGGACGTGCCTGGGCAGCGGCCCGCCGCCGCCCGTGCAGCCGGCGGTGGTGGCGGTCACGGGGTCGCCCGCGTCCGACTCGCCCTGCGAGTTGTATGCCTTTACGAAGTAAGTGTGGTTCTCGCAGGAGCCGAGCCCGCCGATCGTGGCCGTCGTGGCCGTGACCGTGGCCTTGACAACCGTGCCCTCGTAAACGCGGTAACCGGTCACCGTGCCCGCCGACGCTCCCCAGGTGAGCGTGATGGCCGAGGCGGTCACGGTGGCGGAGGCGGTGCCCGGCCTGCCGGGGGCGCCGGCGGTCGAGCCGCCGCACGAGGCCCCGTTGAGGGTGCAGCCGGAGATGCCGGAGAAGTTGCCCGGGCTGCCGTTGAAGCCGAAGCTGACGGCGGCTCCTGGCGCGAGCACGGGCGCCCAGGCCGGGTTGGTGAAGGTGTAGCGCTGGCCGTTGCGCGTCATGACGGCGTCCCATGCGGACGGGATCGTGACGCCGGCGGGCACGTCGAACTGCACGTTCCAGCCGTTCATCGCAGTGGTGGTGCCGTTGGTGACGGTGACCTTGCCCTCGAATCCCGAGCCCCAGTCGGCGACCTTCACGAAGGTCGCGGTGGCCGCGGCGGCCTGTGCGGGCTGGGCGGTCAGGCCGAGTGCGAGGGTCGCGAGCGCCAGGAGGATCACGCGAAGTCTCACGAGGTTCTTTCCTTTGGGGGGCGACGTGCCGTACGGCTGACACGGGTGTGGAGCGCGTGCCGTACGGCTCGCACCGGGGGGTGAGAGCGCGAGCCGTACGGCACCGGCCCGCGGAGGTGCCACGGGCATCGGGGAGGATCAATCTTTTAGGAAACTTTCCTAAGGATTGCCTGATCGTAACCTTGACACCGGACGCTTACAAGACCCAAACACAAGGACTCCGCCGCACAGGACCGAAATCCCGGACGGCGGAGCCGAAATGCCTTCTACGCCTGCTGGGTGATCTTGACGTCGTCGACGCCCGCCTCCACCAGGGAGGCTCCCGAGGCGTCGGCCGCGTCGATCAGGATGCGGACCGTCTGACCCGCGAACGCGT
>NZ_JBHSBI010000064.1:0-14152 GCF_042650645.1 Nonomuraea purpurea | reverse complement strand
CCCGACAGCTACCTGGCAGGCCTGCACCTACGCGGAGCCGTCATGTGGATCCGAAGCCTCCGACCAGTCTGAAGATCCGAACTTCGTACACGCTCTAATGGGAGCTTGCGGGAACACCTGCGCCGGCACGCCTTGGTCCCGGCATCCGTGCACCCCGCCCGCCGACCTCCTCCGCACGGTCGGGCCAGCCCGCCTGCACGAGCGTGCCTCTCCCTCAGGGATACCCAACCATCCACTACTCTTGGTAGTTGCATATGCGCTTTAAGCAACATCAGCACATGCGTGCCACACCAGTATTCAAGGGTCTTCAGGCAAGTCGGCGCCGTCGTGGGGGCTGTGACATCAAGGAGCCAGCCCATGCCGGCTGCCATCACCCGCATGCTCACCCTCGCCCTGACGCTGAGCGTGCCGAAGATCCCGACACCCGTGTCCACGTCGGGACGTGCGGCCGACACTTACACCAGCTACGCCGACCTCGCCGCCCATGAGAACGAGAACACCGACTACCGGCGCGTGATGCGCCTGCCCGACGGAGCGATCGCGTCGCACATCGCCATCCACGGCGGCGGCATCGAGCCCGGCACCTCGCAACTCGCCGACCAGGCCGCCGCCGCGGGACAGCACGCCTTCTACGCGTTCGAGGGCCTCAAGCGCTCGGCCAACAGAGTCCTGCACCTCACCTCCAACCACTTCGACGAGCCGTGGGCACTGGCGTTGCAGGCCAGGATGTCCGCCACCGTCTCCTGGCACGGCGCACACGGCGAGCAACCCACCACCTACGTGGGCGGGCGTGATCGAGACCTCGCCGACCGGGTGACGGCACAGCTGACAGCCGCCGGATTCCCGGTCGCCGCAACCATGCCGCCCCGCTACACCGGCACCAGCCCCCACAACATCGCCAACCGCAACGTACGCGGCAGGGGCGTGCAACTGGAAATCACCAAGGGACAGCGCAGACTCTTCTTCGAAGACGGCAAGCTCCACCAGCCCTGGATCGACAACCCCAGCCACCGCACGGCCGCCTTCCACGCCTACATCGCCGCCGTCAACGACGCCCTGGCCGGCCTGTGACCTGGCCAAGCTTCCGCAGCTGACCTGCAGCTCGACCAGCCGCGGTACAAAATCAGCGCACTGTTCGATTACTCGCCGGCGATGGAGGGAGTGCCTGCGGTCAGGCCGGTGGCCTCCAACATGATCGATAGAAGTGGGCTTGTGATCAACGTGATCTCGAGCCCACTTCGTCTTTGATCAATTCCTGGCGGTGTCCCCACCGCGCGAGGGGCGGGAAGGGGAAGCTACGCGTTACAGGAGCTGGGCCTGGCCGAGCGGACGCCGAAGCCAAAGTCGTTGACGACATCGCCTGCAGAGACCTCGCGGCTTTGGCCCCGGAAGGAGTCCTGCGAGTAGAAGCACCAGGTGTTTCCGGTGTTGTTGGCTGCACTGCGCAGCGCCGGGTTGATCCTGGCCTGCTGGTCGAAGAGCAGCTTGCGTTGGCCGCTGCCATTCGGCTGGGTGAAGCCGCACACCGAGACGACCAGCGGGCACACGAAGTCGATCTGAGGCTGGCTCGTGGCGGCAGACGCGGGCAGCACGAGTCCCGTGCTCATGGTGGCGGTGGCCGTGACGAGCATCGCCCAGCGGGAGAAGCTGTTCATGATCACTCCTTGCGGTGGGTGTTCGCGGACGCGAATCCTCTCCTTGATAACTGCAAGTAGCCAACTAATGACAGAGAGTGGAACAAGGGTGTGTCGTCACAGTCACGTCCGATTGACCGATCTCGCGGGCGGATGGTTTGTCACATCCGCCCGGCATTAGCGGCCACACTGCTGACGCGTTACAGCCGAAACGCCTAAAGCTGCAGATCACGGACTGTCGTTCGACTTTTGGATGCAAGCCGACTGTCTCCGTCGACGACATCACGACGAGCATCGCTTCGAGCGCGACATGCCAGCGCTGGAGGCCCCCGCGCCCAGGAGGCTGAATTGTGCTCCCACCAACCTTGCCGAATGGGCGTCATCAACCCATAACGTCCCAGACGCCGCCATTCGCCGAGCTACAACATCCTATCGTTACCGTAAGTATTCAATTAATTACTTGAAGTTAATGATTGACCTGGGACAGCAGCCCGCCACGTCCCGGAAGGACACCGATCATGCGCCCTGCGCTGACCGCACCGGCCACCCTCGCCGCCGCCGGCACGGCGGCGACGACCTCACCCACCGCCACGGCCCCCGACGTCGCATCCGTCGCATCTGCCCAGGCGGCCCCGCCGCAGGTAATGACGATGAACGGCACCGTCGTCACCGCCGAAGCCTACAAAGGCACTCGCGCAGAGCTTCAAGCTGGTTACGCAAGGCGACGGCAGTACAGGAATCCGCGCCTTTACAACAATTGACAGCCCGGGCGCATCCCTACTCCGGACATACACCCCCCGGCCCGCTGCCGAAGCGCCGCGCAAATCACCGATACGGCCGACGCGGCGAGCCGGCTGATGGGCGGTGGAGCGGTGAGGATGGGCCGCTAACGCCTGAGCGGGCGAGGCCATCAACTTTCGGGCCCGGTCCTCGGTTCAGCGGGGACCGCTCGGGGATCCTTGAAGATCAGCGGAAAAACCTACAACAACCCCGCCAAGGGCTGCTACGACGGCAACTTCTGGCCCCTGTCGGTCAACAACCAAACCGACGTCCCCATCTCCGTCTACGACAGCAGAAACGGTGCCGGCCAATTTGACGGCGTCATCCTGTCCCCGAGAATCGGCAATTTCGAGTTCGGCCGGACCGTCCTCATCCCAGGTAACACTCCCGTTCGCAAGCTCTCATCGAAGGAAACCTTCATGAAGATGTCCCTGCCCTCAGCTGTTCTGTCGGCCATGGCCGCAGCAGCCATTGTCACCGGCACGGCCGCACCGGCGGCCCACGCCGCCGACCCCACCATTAAGATCAACTCCGCCAAGGCCACCGGCGACCGCACCGCCAGCGTGAGCGTCACCTACACCTGCTCCGCCTCCCAGCCGCCGATCAAACTGGTTGGCGTCCTGCTGCGATTCGGCTGGGGGACCGCCGGCGGAAGCGTCGACCCCGTCTGCGACGGCGCCTCCCACACCGTGTCGGTGCCCGCGCAAAGCACCTTCAACCCAATCCGGGCGGGCGACAGCGTCACCGTCACCGCCACCTTGGAGAACCTCAGCCTGCCCCGCTCCCCTGAAAACTGGGTCGCCATGGACCAAAAGCAGCTCACACTGACGTAACCGGGCCGTTGCCCCCACTCGCGCGCACGCGCGGAGTGCCTCGCAAAACTCTCCAAAATCCGCATGCTATGCGGACGCCCGCCAGGCCAGCACGGCAGGGGCCGCCGACGAGGAAGTCGGGGCCCTTAGGGAGTCGGGGCGGGCTGCGGCCCAGGGCAAGACCCAGGCAGCTCCAACTGGCCGGGTCCCAGGTCATCAGGGGCCTGATCATGTCCACTTGGCAATCGAACGCGTCCAGCACACCGGCGGCTCCGGAGGCCACCCCACCCCCGTCGACCTCGACGCGACAATCCGGACACCCAACAAATCACGCGGACTCTCCACCAAGTGCAGGTCCAGACGTTGCCGTCTGACACGGATCTGCCGATCTTACACGTTCGGCTTCACCGGGGTGATGAAGTTCATCCTCCGGCGCCCCGGGAATATTTAGAAGGAGACCTTTTCGTCTCTGCGGGTGATGATAACGCTGGCACTACCATTTCTGGTGTGCTGAAAGAGGACGCCCGTGTCGCTGTAGTAGGTGAACGTCCAGGGTCCGGTGCCGTCGGCTATTGACGGCGTAAATGCGGCCCCTGTCAATGTGAACTGTGATTTTGTATAGTTGACAGGATTGGGGATTGCGCCACTGGCTAGCACTTTTCCTTTACCATTCTTGATCGAATAGTTGAATACGCCGCCGCAAGGGAAGTATTTGTAGTTCTTGACGGGGAAACCGTCACTC
Source organism: Nonomuraea purpurea (assembly GCF_042650645.1). NCBI lineage: Bacteria > Bacillati > Actinomycetota > Actinomycetes > Streptosporangiales > Streptosporangiaceae > Nonomuraea > Nonomuraea purpurea. The sequence continues at coordinate 10,184 of NZ_JBHSBI010000064.1, read as the reverse complement.
TTGTTATCGTTTGCCTTGCAGGCGACTTCGATGCTGGGTGTGATTTCGGCTCGATTGACGGACAATTTCGGCGTTACTTTGACCTCGAATCTTGTGAGATGGTTTTTGGTCTCGGCATAGCAGTAGCGATCTGCTCCAGCGTTACCGCACGCTGGCAGGGGAGATGCATTCGCGATAAGGGCGGTTACGGGGAGGCTATCGGCCAGGGCGATGCCGTGAGCGAGAGAAGTTAGTGCTGCAGTGGCTGCGCCGCTTGCGGCGAGGCGGCGGACGAAACGTGATTGAGTGCGCATGAAGTGTCCTTTGCTCGGCGGTCGATTTTCACGCTGCATAGGTGTCGCAACTGGGTCGTTGTTTTCACCCCCGGGGGTGTCTGCCACAGCGGCATTGAAGCCTGGTCAGGTCGTGCCGGCCTGCCCGATCCGCCTGCGCAACTGGCTTATGTGGTGACCGGGAGGCAGGAGCACGATCGTCAGGGCGAGACAGGCTGGCGGCGCTGAGCGCCGGGCCAGGAAGGGGAGATACATGATCCTCCAGCCCACACAAGCGGATACTATTGGCAACTAACTGCATACGCTATGCAATCACAGCAGATCAGTGGCAGTCAGTCCCCTACAGGTGACGGCCCCGTGACCCCGTATGCCTGAACGCGACGAGCTCGATTACGACCAGGACCTCGGCAGGCAGAGCCTCACCCCGGCAAACTCTCGAGGCTCGGCGGCGCGGGCAACGGACGGGGTTGGTACGCCTCGTCGATGATGACCACAGGGGTGCGGGCGCGTTCGGCCTGTTCGATGGCCAGGGCGTCGGCGGCCTGCGGGATGAGGATCGCGCGGTGGAGGTGGGGTTTGCCGCCGAGACTGACCACGATGTGGTGGCAGATGCCGCGGGTGCCGACGGCGGGGTTGGCAATGTAGATAATGGTGTGCCGGGTCGGGTCGAGACCGGCGAGGGCGGCGCGGATGGCGACGGTCTTGCCGACGCCGACCTCGCCGGTGAGCACGCCGATGGCTTTGTCGGCGATGGTCCAGGCGAGGCGGGCGGAGGCTTGGGTGCGGGCGTGACGTTCAGATGTGGGCGTGACCTTGCTTCAGCAGATCACGGTGCCGGCGCAGGACTGTGTCCGACCACACGAGAAGCCGCAGCCGGCGAAGAACCCCGTGAGGTAACGGTGCCAGAAGCGCGGCAAGGAAGACGCGATACGCGGGAGCGAACCTCACTTTGGTGTCCGCGCCGAGTTGTCGTTCAAGAACAGTGATCTGGTGGCGCAAGGCAAGGATCTCGATGTCCTTGTCTCGATCTCCCAGTGGCAGCAGCCGCAGCGCGGCAAAGGCGTTCGTGACGGTCACGTAGGCCAGACGGAAGGCACAAGTGATCATCATGTCGCAATTGATCCCCTTCGAGAGCTGGGGCAGGGTACAAGCCAGGAAAGGCGAGCAATCCGCAGCACCTGCGCGGGTGACATTGTCGGCGGGCGCAGTGATCAACCACGATGACGCGCTTCCTGACGAGGCATTAGGCCTCAGGTACCTGGAAGCCAGCCGAATACGTACGCAGCAGGCAGAGGCCCATGGAGTCGTCCATCCCCACTCAACCCGGGAACAGCCCCGAAACTGAATCCTCCGCACCGATGTTTCGAGACGATCGTTCCTACGGAAACGCGATCAACTCGTGGTCGCCGCTGACCGCCCGGTAAATCATCGTTTTCAAACGGCTTTACAGGATGCGGGGGTCTGGCTTGTCAGCAACCGAGGACGGCGTTCACGGTCTCGAACGGCAGCCAGGAGACCTAGCAAATAGTAGCTGCACGGTAACTTAGAGTGATGATAGAGAGGGAGTGGCACACCAGATCGACGAAAGGAGTGTGTGTCATGGAACCCATCCCCCAGCAGGAGGTGTACGAGCCTCCCGCGATGATCGAGATCGGCGGCTTCGCCGATCACACCCTGGGCGGCGTCGCCGGCCAATTCGACGGCGGCACCCCGCCGAGTGTGTTCTTCCCCACCTGGTGGTAGGACCCGTCACCCGAAGCGGTGACGGTCGCCGCTGAAAGCGGCTGCCGGTTCACGGCCCAGGCCGTGTCCCAGCACGGCCGATGAGCGAAACGCTGATGGAGGGACTCACAGTGATGCCCGTTGACGGCGAGATGTGGTTCGCCGTACTTCCGGACGCGGATTCTGCTCAGGCCGCAGCACACGCGCTGTGCCGCCGGGCTCCCCAGGTGATCGAGCACGCCTCCGGGCGGCCATGGCTGGTCGGCCGGTGGCCGGCGGATCAGATGCACCTGGCGGGCGCGGGCGCGGCGCAGGTGGCGGTGATCGGGCGTTGCCTTGTCACCGCCGCCGACCTGGATGGGCGGGCACGCGCGCTGAACGGTGGCGCCCCGGTCGACGCGCTCGCGGCGGGGCTGCCGGGCAGCTTCCATCTGGCCGTCTCCGCCGGCGGGCAGGTGACGGTCCGCGGGGTGATCTCGGGGATGCGGCGGGTGTTCCACACGCGCCTGGCGGGGGTCGAGGTCGCCGCCAGCCGGGCCGATGTGCTGGCCGAACTGGTGGAGGCGCCGGTGGATGAGGAGGTGCTCGCCGCCCGCCTGCTGCCCGCCGGGCTGATCACCCACGTGCAGGAGACGAGCATGTGGCGCGGAGTGCGTGCCTTGCCACCGGAGTTGTTGCTGCTGCTGCATGCGGATGGGTCGTGGGCGACGCGGTGCTGGTGGCGTCCTCCCGAGCCAGTGCTGCCATTGAAGGAGGGCGCGGCGGCGCTGCGCGAGGCGCTGATCAGCGCGGCGGACTCCTGCACGGCGGCGGGCGGCACCATCAGCGCCGACCTGTCGGGAGGGCTCGACTCCACCAGCCTGTGCTTTCTGGCCGCGCGGGGGTGCGCCGAATTGGTCACCGTGCACTACCGCACGCTTGATCGCTTCAACGACGACGACGCCTGGGCCTCACGGGCGGCCGCAGAGTTGCCGGCGGCCCGGCATATGACCATCGACGCCGAGCAGATGCCCGCCTGGTTCGCCGGGCTGACCACTGTGCCGCCGCCCCTGGAGGAGCCCGGTGCCTGGGTCCGCGACACCGAGCGCCTGGCCACGGTGGCCCGCCGGGTCAAGGCGACCGGGTCCCGGTTGCACCTGACCGGGGGCGGCGGGGATGAACTGTTTTCCCCCACACCCGGCTATCTGCACGACCTGGTCCGCAGCCGCCCACTCATGGCGCTGCGGCGGCTGAGGGCACACCGGCCGATGTGGCGGCAGAGCTGGAGCACGCTGTTGCGCGCCCTGGCCGACAACACCCCCTACAACAGGTGGCTGGGCAGGTGCGCCGAACACCTCGCGACCGGGACCCTGGATCTGCGCGATCCCGCTACCGGCTGGTCCATCCCGCCGTTCATGCCGACCTGGGCCACCCCTGAGGCAGTGGCAGCGGCCAGGCGCGTACTGGAGGGCATCGCGCGCCAGGCCCCCGAGCCGCTGGCGCCGCAGCGCGCGGCGCATCAGATCCTGACCATGATCCGCAGCTCAGGAATGGGGCACCGACTGCTGCAGCAAGGCATCGCCCAGCACGGCGTGTCGTTCGCCGCTCCCTACCACGACGACGCCGTGATCGAGGCCGTGCTGTCGGTGCGTCCCCACGAATGGTCCCAGACAGGCACCTACAAACCGCTGCTCACCACAGCCATGACCGGCATCGCCCCCACACCGATCCTGCAGCGCGTCACCAAGGGCGAATACTCGGCCGAGTTCCACACCGGCCTCCACCGCCACCGGCGCGACCTGCTCGACCTCATCGAAGGCTCGCACCTGGCCCGGATGGGGCTGGTCAACCCCGCCGCCTTCCGTGCCGCTCTGCTCGCCCCGCAGCGCGACGCCTCCGATGTCGGCCTCCCGCTGCTGCAGACGCTGGCCTGCGAGATGTGGCTGCGCGCCGCCGCCCACCATCAGAGCGGCCCACGCCCGCCCGCACGCGCCGCCGCGCAGACCCGCCACAGACCATGAACTCCCGCAGACGGGTACTCCTCCCGTTTCCCTGCACGTGATCGACTCGAGAAGGAGCCTGTCATGTCCGTGCGGCTTCGTGAGCACGTCAGCGCCACCGACACCACCGACGCCCTCATCCTGCTGGACGGGCGAGCCGGCCGATACTGGCAGCTCAACACCACCGCAGCCATTATCGTCCGCGCCCTGCTGGACGGCACCGACCCAGCCCGGATCGCCCAGGACCTGGCCGCGGCCAACCCCGTCAGCGTCCAGCAGGCCAGCGCCGACCTGCGGGCCCTGCTCGCACAACTCGCCAAGGCCAACCTGATCGAGACGGCCACCCCATGAACTCCGCCGTCCCCCTCACCGCTCCCCGCCCCCCGCTGATCCGCCGCGCCGCCGCCCGCGCGGCCATCGCTGCGGCCCGGCTCCTGGCGTGCCTGCCGCCCCGCCGGATCGTCGCCGTGCTGCACCTGATCCGCCACGGCTCGGCCCCCGCCACCCACGCACAAGCCCTGCGCGCCCGCAACGACATCGTCGCCACCAGCAGACGCTGCGCCGGCCGCTACTGCCTGCAACGCTCCCTGGCCACCGTCCTGCTGTGCCGGATGCGCGGGACCTGGCCCCGATGGTGCACCGGCGTGCGAACGCCCCCCTTCGCCGCCCACGCCTGGGTCGAAGCCGAAGGTCGGCAAGTAGGCGAACCCGCCGACACCGTCACCTTCCAGGTCATCCTCGATGTCTCCCATCCACGTAGGGACCCGATGAGGGACCCGGAAGTGACTGCCTGACAGACCTTCCAGGAGGTTGAGCGCATTCCCGCCACAACGCACCGCTGCTTGCTAGCGCATCCGCGCTCCGCATGAAAGAAGGAACACCAGATGAGACACCTCATCCGCGCAAACGCCTCCATGGGGGCCGTGGTGCTGATCGCGCTGGCGTTGCCCGGCGCCGCCCAGGCCGTCTCCCCCCTTACGACCGCTGGACCAGCAGCGCCCCGACCAGGATCGGCGGTACTCTTCGCATCGTCTGCGCGCGTCGAACCACAGCTAGAGGTACCGGAACTCGATGCCCCGGGAGCTGCGAAACCCGTCACCTACCCGCCGGACCGCCGCACCCGCCCCTCCTCAGGCACGTTCGTCTTCACCGCTCCGCGCTACACCCGTATCACCCGTCTGGAGATGAACTGCCGCCCACCCTGCGCGGAGGCCATCGCCACCGACGGCTCCACCGCCACCGTCCGAACACCCCCGGGGCGATGGCGGTGGATATGGCCATGGCGCGTCTGGCTCCAGGCCGACCCCAACGCCCCCTTGCCCCGGGCCCGCTACAGCGGAAGCCTGACCGTCGACGGTGAGCAGCAGCCCCTCGACGTGATCATCACCGAGGGCAAGTCGGGCCTGTTCGGCATCCTCCGCGAGGACACCCCCGACAACAGCGGAGTGCTGGTGTCCGCCGTCGCGCCGGGCGGCCCGGCCGACAAGGCCGGCATCCGCCCCGGTGACGTCATCACCTCCTTCAACGGCAAGACCATCACCAACTCCAGAGACCAACTTGCCGCCCGCACCGAAGTGCGCGCCGGAGCCACTGTCCCTGTCACCTACCGCAGGCCCGACGGCAGCGTCAGAGCCACCGAAGCCACCCTGGTCGACAAGCTTTGATCACCGCCATAGCCCGGCACGCGCGAGATCATTCTCAAGCGCCGACGGCCCTTCAGAGCCCGAAGCGGATACAAGCCGGGAGGAGTCGGACAAACTGGATGACCTGCGCGGATGACACTATCGGCAGCCGCAGGGCCACCTTGAGCGTGTCGCCCTTTCCGTAGCAGTTACAAGACCGAGTCAGTTTCGGCCGTGACGCCTTCGCCCCCGCCTGCTATGCCGAAGTGGAGGCTCTCCAGCGACATCGGCGCGCAGCAGAACGTCGATCTGGCAGTCGTAGGCTGTTGGTCCGCCGTAACGCCACGCGAGACAGGTGCGATCACGGTCCAAAACCGGCTCGCGGGGTTCCGGTGTTCCCGAGGCCGATCCGGGACATCACTCGTATGTGCGGGTGAACCGGACGGATGCGAAGTTGTTCCGAGTCGAGCCTCCTGGGATAAGGGTCTCGATCACTGTGCCTCGACAATTGCTGTCCTCGTACAGTTGTGCGTACCGGTCCGTAGCGTTCAGCGCCCTCTGCGCATCTGTGGTGCGGAAGCATGTGTTGTCGTACGGGGTCAGTTCAACAGGACCCTGGGAGGTGTGGTAAACGAAGCTGCCTGCGGCGGCCTGTGCCGGGATGCCCGGTCCCAGGATCGCCACTGAGGTGGTGGCCAGGGCGCTCGCCATCAGCGCGGTCTTCCGGCTTCGCACGCGTCAATCACTCTCTGTGCAAGGCTGTGACTCTAGGTAAGAGTATCGGGTTGATGACAGCACGGCGCCTACCCTGCGACGTGTCAAACCCGCACCCAGGGTGTCAACCCCTTCGACCTGCGGCTTGAAATCAAGCCCAAACACACATATACGGCGCGAATCGATGGTCAAGACCATGCAATCGGCAACGGGCCGCCCCCGCCAATGCCGTGATCACATGCTCGGCGCATGCTCTTCGGCCAACGGCACCGGCGAACACCGGAGGGCATTCTTGGGCATTTTGGCAACAGCATTTGCGGGCAGAGTGATACATTGGGATACGAGCGAATGGGGCTCGGCATAATATCTGCCGACTTTTAATCCGTAGGTTCCGGGTTCGAGCCCCGGGCGCCCTACCACTCCACACCCCATCCGACCTGCACTTTCTCGATTCTCGACCGCCTCCTACGGGTCGCAGATGGCCGAGTTCATGCTCGTCACATGCTCTTCGGCACATCGGCTGGCCGACAGCAAAATCGAAATGAACCGGTTTGCGCTACCGGGCATCGGGTGCCTGAGACCGGATCGTCAAGCCAGACCCGAACGACGCCCAACAGGAGGGCATGGCGGAAGGGTTGGCGGGCGAGACACGCCCGGCTTGACCGCAGACCCGTCCAAGCGCTGGTAAAGCAGCCTCCGGCCGAACCCGCAGGCGAATGGGTATCCTTCCCAGCATGCCTGATGATCTTTGTGCCTCCTTGGTCCCCGAGGTGCCGGCGCGACTGGTCGCAGAAGTGTCCGTACCACTACGCGGCGCGGTGCGCTCGTTGCCGGACGGCTTCCTGGCGGTTTCCTGCGCCAGCGAGGTCATGGTGCTGGACCGTGCGTTGCGGGTCGTTTCCGGCTTCCCTGTCCCGGAGGAACTGGCGCGTCGATATCGGGAGTCGGATGGAGACGTTCGGGTCGATGTGAGCCCTGATCGACGGTGGGTGGTGCTCGCGGGCACCGAGCACATGATGGTCGTCGACTCGACCGGCAGGGTGGCCTGGCGCACCACATATCCCGCTTTCGGCGATGCCAGCGGCGACGCGGTGCCGCCGGTGGAGTGTTCAGCTCCGACGGCTCCGAGTTGTGGGCTTTCATACCGGTGCTCGGCCCATCCTCCGACGAGGACTGGGTGGACGACGCCGAGCGCTGGGTGGTCAGGATGTCGGACTGGCAGATCACCGATAGAGCGGAATTCCGCTATCGGGGGATCACGGACATCATCGCCTCTCCCGATCGGAACCGACTGGGATTTGCCTACTTCGACGGTCACGCAGTCGATGGCATCTGGACCGCCTGGGACGATAACGTCGAAAGCACTCCCGTCCGAGGGCGCTGGTTCCCAATGGACGTGTCTCCCGACGGTCGCCACTGGCTCGGCGGCGCCTGGCACGACATCGTCGTGGGCAACTTCGCGGGAAGCGAGATCAGACTGAACGAGGACGGGCAATGGGATCATTGGGACTTCACCCCAGGCGCCTGTTTCCTGAACCCGGAACAAGTGCTCGTCGTCGGACGTCACGACGACAAGAAGAACCGGCATCTGTTGTTTCGCACCGACACCCTTGAACCGATCGGGCGCATCGCGTATCCCGCTCAATTCCCGGATGAACAAGACAGCGGATTCGTACGTGGTCACGGCGACGACACCTGGCTTACCATGCACATCCCCGGATACGGACGACCCGACGAGGGACGACTCCGTCGCTGGACCAGCGGACCATAGTGGATTCCACAAGCTTGAAGACCATAGCCAGCCTGGCCACCAAGACCGCCGGCGCCTGCCTTGACAGGCGTTGGCGATACACACGGTGTGGCCCCAAAACGGATCTTCGGTCTGGGCTTGTGGCCTTGTGTCGTGTGCGGGGTCAGATGGGCTGCCAGGTGTGTGATGCCCAGCCGAGCTGGGTGATCTGCCAATGCACACCGATCTTTGCTTTCTCGAAGACGCCGCATGACTCTCATTTAGAACAGCGAAAGTCGAGTTTAGAGACATACCATCCTAAATCTCGCCGTAGCCACGGTCCCATGCAGCCTGCTGCTCGGCATCTAGCCGAATATCGGGAAATGACCCTAGGAAGCGATGCGCAAGTTCAATTACGGCGAATTCTTGCAGATCTGGAAGTGAATTAAATTCATCTCGCACAACATCAAGCCCGAAATGGCCTCCTCCCCCTTCTCTGAATAGTACCGTTACGGAGCACCGAAAGCAGCCTTCGGACTCCTCGTGCAGGAACGTAAGGTAGAGATTTGAGATTGATGCACGATGTTCATCCAGCCAGGCTGGGCGCCCTTGGCCGCTCCAATGATGAGCCTTCGCTTGTCGAGCCATGCGCTCGACCTCATCAAGAGTAATCCCTTTGATGTCTCTCCTGCCGAGGACACCAGCTCGATTCTCGACCTGGGGCCAGACACGCTTGCGGCGCCTAGCCCACCAGAAACGTATCACCGATCAAAACCTCTAATTCATCTGTAATATCTGCCCCGGAATATCCGCCCGTCTCAAAAGCTCACACATTCGGCGATTGCCTGTAGGGCATCAAAACGCGCGCACGTGGGTTGATCTGGGGTTTCACCAGTCAGGCTAGGCGGCTCGGCGGTACTCACTGATCACTTCTCCAAGTATCTTGTGGCGTTCGATGCGGCCTTCCATCGGCACCACAACATGCTCATCGTGATCGGGTGGTTGTTGCCCACGAGCCTGATGCGGCCGATGCGCGTTGTAATGATCGATGTACTCGTTCAGAACCGAGCACAGGTGACGTTCTCCGTAAATCAGCATGCGGTCGGTGCACTCAGCCCGCACCGTCCGCACCCAGCGCTCGGCAAAGCAATTCGCTCGCGGTGTCCGCGGCGGCGTCCTCAACACTGTGATACCCACGGCGGCAAACACCTCATCGAAAACAGCAGTGAACTTGGCATCCCGATCGCGAATGAGGAAACGGAACGACCCTGCCCGCTCGCCGAGGTCCATCAGGAGATTGCGGGCCTGCTGAGCGGTCCACGCCCCGGTCGGACGGGAGGTCACGCCCAGGACGTGCACCCGTCGCGTGCGAACCTCCATCACGAACAACACGTACAAGCGTTTCAGAAGGATCGAGTCAACATGGAAGAAGTCGCAAGCCAGGAGCCCTTTGGCCTGCGACCGTAAGAAGGTCCGCCAGGAGGTGTCGAGATGTCGGGGTGCCGGGCCGAAACGGCGGGAGCGCAGGATGCGCCGTACGGTCGCCGCGCTGACCTGGAAGTCAAGCCGCGTCAACTCCCCGTACACCCGCCGATGGCCCCATCCGGCGCGCAGCACCGTCGGCAACCACCGGCCCAGCGCCGCGAGAACGGCCCGATCGGACCAGTCCGGCTTCGGGCGTCCGACCTGACGCCGCAGCACCGCCACCTCATGACGCAGCACCATGATCTCCGCGTCCTTCGACGCTTGACCGCGGCCCAGCAACATCAGCCAGCCGAACACCCGAAGCACGAGCAGATAGAGCAGACGGACAAGCACAAGACGCGACCTTTCCTGCGGGGACGAACCCCGTCAAACCACAGGTCAGAGCCGTCGTGGCTGTATTTCGACGCGCTACAAGGGCACAAGCCAGGAAGAGCGAGCAAGCCGCATGACCTGCGCCGATGGCATTGTCGGCAGGCGCAATGCAGAACAGGTCGGCGATCTGCTGGACAGTCGTGTCGGGGTGTCGTAGAGCTGTTGGGCGGGCGGCCGTCCACTCACCAGGTCACCCGCAGCGTGTGCACGCCGTACACGAGGCTGAAGGCGCGGAAGTCCACCTGCTCGTACGGATCGGCCAGGGCGAGGCCGGGGAAGCGCCGCAGCA
>NZ_JBHSBI010000063.1:0-14500 GCF_042650645.1 Nonomuraea purpurea | reverse complement strand
CCGTACCACTCGCCCGGGTTGAACAGGACGATCAGGCGGAAACCTCCATCAGTCGAAACCGATCAGGAGGGACGACCACCTCGTGAGTCATCGAGGTTGGTCTTGTGATCATCGTGATCGGCGCCGAACAGGTAGACGCCGCTCTCGGTCGGCCAAAGTAATCTCACTTTCCCTGAGAAGAGGCCTAGTGCGTGAGCTGCTCCGACCAGCGGGCGCGGAGCTTATCGTCCATGTCGCCGACCAGGCTCTGCGTACTACGACATGTCGGCCATCGTGCCGCCCTGGGGTCTGAAGCCGGTGGCGGGCGACGTCCGTCTAAACAGCGTCTACTGTCCAGTCATTCAGCAGTTTTAGTCCGCGAAAGCAGGCACAGTTGAACCGTCAAGGAAAATACTCCCTCCGTATCCTCACAGTGACGGCTATGGCCAGCATCGTGCTGGGCGCACCTGTCTCTCCCGCTCAGGCGGCAGTCGATGATTGCTGGGCTGACCGCCAAACAAATCAGGCGTGGGCCAGGTGCGATAGCGGATTTGGGAGGTATCGCGTAAAAGCGCAGTGCGACTCACCAACGTATCCTTACTCAATCACGATCTACGGCCCATGGAAGACGCGGGCGTCGGCCACAGATGAGGCGCCGTATTCGCGGGTATATGGCGATAGCTATGCCTGCCACATCGTCAAGGCATGGGTATCCGTTTAGACGTACTCGGCATTCTATAATCCATTGCGCGCGGCTTCCCTTGAGATGAGGAAAAAGCCTCGGGCGATGGCTTCCTGGGCTGGATGGCGATAACTCTGTCCGCCCTGGTCGCGGCACCAAGACCCGCAAGTCTCGCGCGGATGCTCGCGCCTGGCGGAAAGCTCCCTGGTCTTGGCAGAGCGGCCAACGGTGCGGCGCTGCAAGTGGTTGGATGAGCCCGAAGAAGCGCCGTGCACGGTTGAAGCTGGTGAATAGGTGATGCTCGGTCGTCATGCGACTGGGTCGCGGAGCCAGATCCTGATCGAGGCGACGTCGATGGTGCCCTGATAGATCCGCTCCCGCTTGTCGGCGCGCAGGGCTACCGCCCGGTAGCCCTGCAGCTTGTTGGGTTGGGTAGGCCGCGTGGGAGATGCCTGCTCTGGCAGGTCCTTTTCCGCACGGCCCCCTTCGCGACCATCAACCGAGCCGCGACCGCGGCGCCACTGACCCCGGAACTCGCCGCCGACGGCACCACCACCGAATGGGCGCCGCCGGTGCGGGCCACGCAAGCGCTGTCGACCCTGGCACGGGAGATGGTCGAACTGCTGTCCGGGCCACTCGCCGAACGCATCCGCGAGTGTGCCAGCGACAACTGCCCCTTGGTATTCGTCGACACCTTCCGCCCCGGCGCCCGCCGCTGGTGCGCGATGGAACGCTGCGGAAACCGCCACAAGCTCCGTGCCCTGCGCGCCCGCCAGGCCATGGAACCGTGACGCAGCCTCAAACGCGGCGAATCCGAGGCGCCTCGGATTACCGCTTGCCGCCGCAGAGCAGGCCCTCGATGCCGACCTCCAAGTCGCACTGGCCACGAGCGTTTTGATGGTGGTGGCGGCGAGCCCTGTCGGCGAGGGCCAGCACGGCGTGGATGGGGGTTGAGGAACATCTCTGCGAGATCGTGCGCTAAGCCGCGTCGTCGCTGGTCGGGCCGCTGGTGAGGTGGGGCGCGGAAGAATCTTGAAGTTTTGGCGCAGATAACGGCCTATTATCTGTGGCAAGGGAGTGGTGTGGCCGAGCTCGTGGCGTTGCCGACCGGCGGAACCGCCGGGAAGACGCTCACCGTCGCCACGGCGGCCGACGCGTTCCTCGGCTCGCTCTGCAATCCGAACACCGTCCGCAACTACGGAATCGGAATCGGCAAGACCGTTGAACGGCTCGGCGAAGCCAAGCCGCTGGCGTCGGTGACCGACGAGGAGATCGGCGAGGCGCTGGAGCTGCTGTGGGGCAGCGCGGCGGTCAACACCTGGAACGCCCGTCGTGCCTCGGTCAGCTCCTGGCTGGCCTGGTGTCGCGAACGCGGGTACGACGCCCCGATCGTTCCCGCTTGGACCAAGCGGCTGGCGGTCCCCGACTCCGAGACCCCGGTGCGCTCCAGGATGGAGATCGACCGGCTGATCGCGCGCCGCGAGGTCGGGCTTCGGGAGAAGACGCTGTACCGGATGCTGTACGAGACTGCCGGACGCGCTGAGGAGATCCTGGGCGTCAATGTCGAGAACCTGGACTTCGTCGGCCGCCGGTGCCGAGTGAAGGCCAAGGGCGCCCGGGCCAAGACCCGCCGTCGCGGCCAGGCCCGCGAGGATGTGGTGCTGGAGACGGTGTACTGGGATGCCGGCACTGCCCGGCTCTTGCCGCGCTTGCTCAAGGGCCGCGCCCGGGGCCCGGTGTTCCTCACCCACCGCCGCCCCGGGCCGGGCAAGGTGGTCTCCGCGCGCGATGTCTGTCCCCACACTGGGTTTGCTCGCCTGTCGTACGGTCAGGCCCGCGCGCTGCTGGACGCTCACACCGCACTCGGCGGGCCTGGCACAGGGTGGGACCTGCACGAGATGCGGCATTCGGCCCTCACCCACCTGGGTGAGGGTGGTGCGAGCCTGCTGATGCTGATGGCCAAGTCGCGTCACAAGAAGACCGAGAATGTGCGCCGCTACTTCCATCCTTCGCCGGAGGCGATCGCCGAGCTCACCAGCCTGCTGGGGCCCGGCGACCGGTTCCGGTGAGCTGCCGGTCAAGACCGGTGAGAACCGTGATCCGCGTGCGGCGTCAGGGTTCATGCACTGTCCGGACATGCTGCGGGTGGTGGCTCCCTGGCCATCGATCAGGTAAGGGCCTACGAGCCGCTGCGGATGTTCGGCCGCATGGCTCTCAGGGGGGTCTCGGCGCCAGGGTTCTTGAGAATCTCGAACAGGGCGAAATAGTTTTCGGTGCCGTGCCCCTGGGCGATCGCTTGTTCGGCGAGTTGCTTCATCAGTTGCGGATGGGCGGGGTGGACGCCCTGCTCGACGCTGGTGCGGGCGATGTGTTCAAGGGCGTTCAAGTTCATCTGCATGGTCCCCTGGTCGCCGGGGTAGACGCCCTTGTCCAGGTTCGGTGCTTGTTCGGCGAGGCTGGCGGGGTCCAGCACCACGGGCATGAACCAGCCGAGCGCGATCTCGGCGAACTCGGCCGCGGGCACGCCGGCCGAGTCGGTCAGGGCGGCGGCATGCAGGAAACCGTTGATGGTCGCGTACATCATGCCGAGCAGTGCCGTGTTGAACAGCACCGCCAAGCCCGGGTCGGCGCCGAGGTGGCGGGGATCACCCAGGTCGGCCAGAATCTCCCGGTGCCGGTCCAGGACGTCGCGGGCTCCGCTGTACAGCAGGGCCGATCCGTCGTACCCGATGAGGGCCGGCGGCACCATGATCGCGCCATCGAGGTAGTCGAGGTCGCGCTCGGCCGCCCAGACGGCGGCCGTGCGGGCTTCCGCAGGGGTTCCGGAGTTGAGGTTCACCAGCGCGTGTCCGCTGAGCGCGCCGGCGGATTCGAAGACTTGGTACATGGTCGCGTAATCGTTGAGGCACACGATCGTGACGGGGCTCGCTGCCACGGCGTCGGCGACGGTGGCCGCGCGGTGCGCTCCCTCGGCTACCAGGCCGTCGGCCTTGCCGGGGGTACGGTTCCAGACCGTCAGGGATCGGCCCTTGCCAAGAAGGGTGTGTGCCAACGCCGATCCCATCGGCCCCAGGCCGATGACGGTGACTGCGGTGTCGCGTGCGGATGAATACTGATCTGTCATGCCGATAGGTTGAACCCTCACGTCGATGTGAGAGTCAACTGGAAGTGGCGGTCGTCACATGCGGATCGGAGAACTGTCCCGGCTCACCGGCGCCAGCGTGCGTTCGCTGCGTTACTACGAGGAACAGGGCCTGCTCCGGCCACTGCGACGCCCCAGCGGCTACCGCGAGTATCGGCAGCAGGACGCGGCCACAGTGCGGGGCATCCGCCTCATGCTCGCCGCCGGCCTCAACACCGCCACGATCAGCGAGTTGCTGCCCTGCATGACCGACGACGGCGAGGCGCTGGCACCCTCCTGCGCCGGGATGCTTCCCGACCTGCACCGCGAACGGGAACGGCTCAGCAACGCCGCGGCCGACCTCCTGGCCGCGCGCGACCGACTGGACACCCTCATCCAGACCACCTCACAACTCGATCCCGCCGACCCATCGGAATGCGACGCGGTAACCGCACCCCGATAGGCGCGTCTCGGGGGTCACAGCCAGTGAGGCCGTCGGCCGGCGAACGTCACGGCGTGGGGTTCAGCGACCTTAGCCCGCCGGGCATCTCCGGGAGTTGGAAGGAGTAGCGGCCCATCATGTTGATGTGGTGCCGCACGAACGGCGACAGCCGGGCGACGTCCTCCTCCCGCACGTCGAACCCGCCGGCGCGCAGGTGGGTGAGGGCGGCGTCCATGTAGCGGGTGTTGAACAGCACGATCGCGTTGAGGACCAGGCCGAGCGCGCCGATCTGGTCTTCCATGCCCTCGTGGTAGTTCTGGTAGAGCTGCCCGTTGCGGCCGTGGAAGACCTTGCGGGCCAGGGCGTGGCGGCCTTCTTGCAGGTTGGCCTGAGCCTTGATCTGGTGGCGGTAGCCGGGTTCGTCGGCCATCCGCAGGATGTGCAGGGTCTTGGAGATGCGGCCGTAGTGAGCGATGGCATCGCCGAGCGGGGTCGGGCGGCCGTCGCGCGACAGCATCCGGATCACGTCGTAGGCGCGCACTGCGCCGGTGTGGATCGACCCGATGATCCGCAGGATGTCCTCCCAATGCCGTTCGATGCGGGCCGGGTCGACGCGGCCGCGGGCGGCGTCGGTGAACGGGCCGTAGTCGGCACGGGCGTCGATCCGCCACATCTTCTGGTCGGGAAGGTCGGCCAACTGCGGGGCGTAGGCGTACCCGGCCAGGGTGAGCAGCCCGAACACGATGTCGCTGTAGGCGGCGGTGTCGGTCACGATCATCTCGGGGCGGCGGCCGCCGTCGCGGTCGTACAGCACGTCCAGCACGTGCAGCGAGTCGCGCGGCGTCCCGGCCACGATCTTGCCGCCGAGCCCGGCGGCCTGGTCGTTGATCATGTTGAGCCAGGTCGCGCCGCCGCGACGGCCGAAGTACTTGGGGTTGGGCCGGGCGTACACCGACGGCACGGGAACGACGAACCGCATCCCGTCGATCGAGGCAACCAGGCCGCCGCCCCACGTGCTGGCCAGGGCGATGGTCTGCTGCTTGGCGATCAGGGTAGCGTTGGCGGCTCGGTAGGTGGCCAGCCGCAGGTAGGTCTGGTCTACATGCGACAGCCGGTCGCGGGTCAGGGCCTCGGCCGAGCCGATGACCGGGGTGTAGCCGATGTTGCAGCCGTGGGCGACCAGCAGTGCGGCGATGGTGACGTGCAGGTCGCCCAACCTGGCCTCGCCGCCGGTGATGGAGGTGAACGCGGTGTCGGCGCCGGTCCAGGCGAACACCTCCAGCAGTACCTCGGGCAGGTCCACCCTGGGCAGCAGCGCGTTCACCGCCGACCGCAGCTCGGTCAGCGAGGCGCGTTCGGGCTGGGGCTCCAGCGCGGCCAGGTGCAACCGGCCGTCGTCGCCGAACACCACCTGAGCATTGCCGGGCAGCCGGCCCGCGACTTCGTGGTAGGTGTCGTGCAGTAGCTCGGCGCGCGCCTTCAGGTGTTCCTCGGCCCGGCCGGGCAGATTCAAGCTGGCCAGCACCTTGGGCCGGGCCAGCTCCCAGGCATGGTCGGCCAGCAGCTTGGCGCGCGGGTCGCCCCATCTGGAGGAGTTGCGGGCGAAGATCTCGCGGCGGCGCAGCATCCGGTGGAAGTGCTCCAGCACGCAGAAGGTGTAGGCCTTCCAGTCCACCGTGCCCGGCTCAGCGTGTGGGGCCGCCAACACCAGCCGCCTCCAGGAGCCGACGAGCAGCCCGGTGTCGATCTCGCTGGGGGCGACCTTCTTACGGCCCGACAGACCCGGCAGCAACCGCAATGCCTTGAGCACCGGCAGTCCTTCGGGCGTGGCGCCGAAGTCCACCACGGTGGTGAGGCGTTCCAGGAACGGCCGTACGGTGGGGAACCGGGTGACCAACTGGGCGCGCCATGCTTCATCGGCGTCGGAATCCAGCGGCGGCGCCAGTTCGCCGATCGCCGCCAGCGCCGCGGCCAACTCCCGGCGCGGCACCACCGCCTCGATCCGCTGCCACACCGCCTCCACGCTGTCGGCCTCGGGCGGGAAGACCTCGCCGGTGCCTGTGTCGACCTGCTCGGTGGTCGACTCGATCAGCACCTGGACCGCGGCCGCCAGCTTGGCCGAGGCGCGCTCTACCCGCGGCAGCGTCTTTATCTTCTCCCGCGCCGTCTCCCGCTCGGCGCGCGCCAGCAGCTTGGTCGCGATCAGCACGTCCAGCAGGTCCAGGGCGTCATCGACCGCCCGTGTGGTCAGGTGCACCGCGGTGGCCAGCAACGTGGCCAACCGGCGCGGATCGCTGTGCCGGCGCAGCAGCGAGGCCTTGCCGTCGATCCCATACCGCGACAACTCCGCCAGCCGCCGCGGCGGCACCGCCGACACATCCAGCTCGCCCATCCCCAGCGAGGCGATCTCGGCGGCCCGCTCCAGCGCTCTGGTCATCTGCGGGCCCGACACTCGCACCGGCCCATGCCGCAACCGGTCAAGCTCCGACACCCGCGCGCCCGGCGGCACCTGAAGCAGCGAGTCCAGCACCGCCCGCTGCCCGATGCTCAGCAATCCGTACAGGCTGTCCCACAACCGCTGGTTGGCCACCTCCCGCACCGAGCCGACCAGCCGTTCCAGCGTCGTAGCCCCCGGCAGCAGCACCCGCCGTTCCCGCAGCCACCCGGCCGCCGCGTCGAACAGCGCCTTGGGCCCGTCCCCGGTCGTCCACGCCCGCGCGTCCACCCACTCCCGCAGGTCCTCGGCGACCTCAGCGAAGTCCCGCCACCCCTCCACCTGCTGGATCTCCCCGGCATGCGTGCGGGCTGTGCCGTCGCGCTCCCCGTACAGCTTCAGGCACGAAGCGTCGGCGATGTCCAACTGCTCGGCCAGGTACTCGGCCACCTCCGCCGGCACCTGCCGCGGGTCGGGCATGAACCGGCCCAAGAACCGCACGCTGGTCAACTGGACCGCGAACCCCAGCCGATTGTGATCCCGGCGTTTGTCCTGGATCAGCTCCCGGTCCGCGTCGTCCAGGAAGAAGTACCGCTCCAACTCCGCACGCGACGGCGCCCCGCCGAACGCCCCGTACCCAGCCGCCTGCTCATCGGTCAGGAACTCGACCGCCACAGCACCCTCCGAAGATCGACAAAACGACCCACGAAGGTTCCAGCGGTAAATAGCCCCAGGTCAAACCGGTACAGGCGCCCTTGAACGCTTAGCGCACGATTTCGCAGAGATGTTCCTCAACCCCCTGGATCTCGGCGGTGATCTGGTGGACCAACTCCTGGTAGCGCTCGACCCCGCGCCGCTGCTCGGCCCGCGCCCGGCTCAGGCCAGTGCGTCCATCAGAGCGGTGACATAGGCATCCAGCCGCTCCTCCACGGCACGCGTCGTCAACTCTGCCCTTCCTGCCTCCCTCCATGGCCGCGACACCAGCTGCACTCCTTCTGAGCACGCCAGCCCGTCCCGCACCTGCCAGTACAGCCGCTCGCCCGCGGTCGCGGCCAGCACACCGCCGGCCTCCTCATACGCCTCCGCAAACCGCAGACCCCACGCCGGTCCGTGCAGTAGCGCGAGATTGGTGGAGCAGTGCGCCACGTCGAGATCCGCCGGGCCCCAACAGGTCGCTGCCCAGTCGACGACGCCGGTGATCCGGGCACCTGCCAGCCTTGGGGGCGGCACGTCGAACAGCACGTTGCCGGGCTGGAAGTCCCGGTGCAGGAGCCGTCCCTCATAGGGCGGTGCGGGCCTGCGGATCACATCGATCGCCGCGGCCCATGCCGCCGCGTCGGCGCCCCTCGGAGTCACGACGGCGTCGGGGGTCGTCAACGCAACATACTCCCGGGGCCGCTCAGCGGGTCGCAACGCATGGATCGCCACGAGTTGACGGGCCAGCAGAGGAACGCGCGTCTCCAATCCCTCATCGTCGAGGACCGTCCGGCCCGCCAGATGTGTCATAAGGAGCGAGGGATACTCGCAATGCGCGGCGGTCGAATCGACCGCGACCAGTCCAGGAGCCGGCACGCCGGTCCCCGTGCACAGGGTCAGGGCGCCAGCCTCCCTGTTCAGCGAGTCCTCGGCGTGCTCCATGTTGACGAAGGTCCGCAGCACCAGGTCACGGGTGCCTCCGTCCCGCGTGCCGATGGTCAGCCTCCGCATGTCGGCAGTGATGCCGCCGGGCAGCGCCTCGGTCCTGACGATCCGTTCGCCGACCTCCAGGTGCCGACTCACCCAAGTCAGTGTCAACGGTCGGACAGCCGCCACACCATCGTGGTTGGCCACCGTGCCACCTCATCATCCGGACGGAGGGTGAAGAACCGGAACAACTCCTCGCGCCCGATCTCGGGGAACTGGCGCAGTGCCTCAAGTTCCTGGTCGGTGAAGACCTGAGCGACCAACCAGCACCCTCGCCACAGCCCGAAGATCCGCAGTTCAGGAGCCTAGTCGATCATATCTGCCCGAAATTTCTCGGACGCTACGGCGCCCCCGGACACCGTCCCAGAGAATTCACACGCAGGGCGGCGCCGAGAGGCCCGGGAGACGCTCCAGGCCATGGCGGTTGCAGGGGCTCCAGGCTTCTTCAACGGCAGCGGGCAGCAGAACGCGCCGATGAATGCCCAGGTTGAGAAACAACCGGACAGCCGTCGACACCGACCACGGTAGTGCCGCAAAGCTGCCCGAAGGCTCGGAACGCCCTATTCCGCCTGAAGACCAGCGACGATGCCTGCACTCTCCTCCTACGCCGAACGCATTTCCGCCGCAACCGCCCGTTCCCGCAACTGCGCCGCCTCCGCCCGCGCCGCCTCCAACTCGGCCCGCACATCCTCCAACCGCACCCGCTCCAACCGAAGCTCCCCTCGCAACCGATCACGCTCCTTCACCGCCGCATCAGCCCGTGACCTCTCGCGTGACACCGACTTCCGCTCCTGGGCCACCGCACCGGCCGCCTCTTCCTCGACCGCCGCCACCTTCTCCTTCAGCCGCTCCACGTCGGCCTCCGCCTGGCTGGCCTCTTTGAGCGCCACCGCACGGTCACGTTCGGCCCCCGACGCCGTCCGCTCGGCCGCGATGGCGCGCTCCACGGCCCGCTCTCGCTCCTGCGCCGCCGCCTCTTCCCGGGCCTTCGCGCCGACCACATCACGTTCGGCCTGCTCACGCGTCAGAATCGCCGCCGCCGTCTCCTCCCGGGCCCGATCCCTTTCCTCCCGGGACCGGTCAGCGTCCTGTTCAGCCTGTACGGCCTGCGCCCGCGCCTCCTCCGCCCGCCTGTCGGCCGACTCGACCCGGCCGGCCAACTCCCGAACCGCCTGATCCCTTGCCTGCTCCGTCAGCTCAACCTGCCGGGCAGCCTCCTTGGCCCGCCGCTCGGCCGCGTCCGCGCGACGCCGCTCCTTGTCGGCTGTCTGCAACGCCTGCCGTTCGGTACTCGCCGCCTCCCGCAACGCGGCCAGCGCCTGCTCCCGCGCCTGCTCGGCATCGCTCAGCGCGGTCTCCCGCTCGTTCTCGGCCTCCTCGAGCCGCTCCCGCATCTCGGACGTCTGCCTCCGGGCATGCTCGGTGGCCTCACGCGCCAGCCGTACCTGCTCAAACGCCTGCTCTCGCTCGGTACGCGCGATCGCGACCCGCGTGTGCGCCTCCGCCTGCACCGCGCTCAGCTTCGCCTCGACACCCGCCGGACTCAGCTCCTCGGCCAACGCCCGCGCCAGCGGCTCGATGGCCGAGGCCAGCCCATTCTCCATCCGGTCGTACAGCTGCTCCGCCCTGGCCAGCGCCCCCTCCAACCCGGGGGTGGCCCGCCGTGACTCCCGCTCCCGCTTGGCCGCCGCCTGACAGTCCTTCCCCGGGCAGTACGCCTTCGGGCGCCCCCGCCCGGCCCGCTGCTCAATCGGCGCCCCACAGTGCTTACAAAGCGTCACCACGCTGTTCTCTGCAGTCACGCCGCCAGTCTAGCATTTTCGATTTTCCAGAAAATAAAATTCAGAAAAAACGATCCGTTGCGTCGCGAGCAACCCCAGCTAACTTGCGGGAAGGCAGAATTCCCGCAAGTTACAATCGCCAGACGCGCGTGCCACGGCGCGCGGAGCGGATCTCAGCGTCGGCGATCGAGCAACGCGTACAGCTGGCGCCCGCACCCGGTCCGCCCACATGGACGGGCAATCGTCCTGGTGCAGGCGGTTACCGGGATTGATCGTGCTGCCCGAGTTCGAACTCGAGGCGGCAGTGCGGCGCTATGGGGGCTGGGCGTCTCAGTCGCCCGACAGTGCGACGGTGGCGTCGCGGCCGGCGCCGGTGGCGCGACGCAGGAAGTCGGCCAGTAGGTCCAGTTCGGCTTCCGTATACCCGGCGCAGATCTCGTCCATCGCATGGTTCATGCCGGAGTAGAGCCGGAACAGCTCCGCGTTGCGCTCGGGCAGCGCCCTGATCAGTACGGCGCGGCGATCGGCGGTGTCGCGCTCGCGGGCCACCCACCCGGCCCGTTCCAGCCGGTCGAGGATGCCGGTCAGCGTGGCGGGATGCAGCCCGGTCTGCCGCGCCAGGGCGGTGGGGCTGATCGGCCCGTGCCGACCGATGAGGTCGAGGCAGTCGAGATCCACGTCCTTCAGCTCCGCCCGCGCGCTCACCTGCCGATCGAGTAGGGACAGCTGGCTGCGGAGCTCGCGCAGCGCCTTCTTGATCGCCACCGCGGCCCGCCTACGACGGCGTGCGTCATCCCCATCCCCAGACGTGACGGAACTCATATCATATGACTTTCAAATTAGATGTTATGGTTTCCATACCATACGGCATGCGGAAGGAATTGCCATGATCCTCGTCACCGGAGCCACAGGCATCATCGGCCGCCCCCTCGTCGACCTGCTCGCCGGCGCGAACGCCAAGGTCCGCGCTGTCACCCGCACCACCGCACCCGCTGCCCTGTCTGCCACCGTGCCCGCCACGGTCGAGGTGGTGATCGGCGAACCAACGCAGCCCAGCACCCTCGCCGGGCACCTGGACGGGGTCACCGCGCTGTTCCTGCACCCACGGGCCGTAGGCGAAGCGGCGGCCGAGCTTGTCGCGCTGGCCAAGAAGCACGGGGTGCGGCGGGTGGTGGCGCTGTCGGCCATCAACATCGACGAACCTCTCGACCATCAGCCGTCGCGCTTCCGCGGTGACCACAACAAGGAGGCGGAGGAGGCCGCTGCCGACAGCGGCCTGGAATGGACGAGCCTGCGCGCGTCGAGCTTCGCGGTCAACACCCTGACTAGCTGGGGCGGCCAGATCAAGGCAGGCGACGTGGTCCGCGGCCCGTACGCCGGCTTCGCGGAGACCCCGATCGACGAGCGCGACCTCGCGGCGGTGGCCGCCCACGCACTGCTGACCGACGACCTGGTGAACCAGCGCACTTACCTGACCGGCCCGCAAGCTCTCACGCACGCGCAGATGGTGGAGATCATCGGCAGGGCCATCGGCAGGCCGCTGTCCTACGCGGAGGTCCCGCCGGAAGCCGCCGCCCGGGGCCTGATCGCCCACGGCATCCCCGAGCCCTTTGTTACGGCGCTCATGGCAAGGTACGCCCGCGACCTCGGCAAGTCGCCGCGGGTGACCGACGACATGGCACGGATCCTCGGCCGACCGGCTCGCACCTTCGCCTCCTGGGCTGAGGAGCGCGCGTCGGCGTTCGGGGGCTGAAACCGGGTGCTTGGGGGCTGAAGAGCAGGCGTTTGGGGGCCGAGGGACCGACGGTCATGACCGGAGAATCACGGACAGAGCCAGGGCGCGCCGTTGCGGCGCTCGGCCCTGGGCCAGCGTGCCGTGGGAGGCGGCAGACCCGTGCGTGGCCTCAGCCGAAATACGCTCCAAGCAAGGGTTGACATGTGTCAGGGCAGGCTGGACGGGCCGCTGTACAGGTTCCCGGCGTAGTGAGAGAGCGCGCCCATCACGCGACCGGCGTCACTCGCGGGGATGCCGCGTCCGACGAACACCTTGGAGTTGCCGTCTTTTTCGATCTTGGCTGGGTGTTTCTGCCGCCATTTCGTATCTGATACGCGCTCCGGGCGGACAGTAGCGACCAGTGTCACGGTGCCGCCGGACCGCATGAGTTTCACCGCCTTCAGATCACCCCACTTGTACACGGCCGGTAGCTCGCCGCTCACGGTCAGCCCGCCGGGGCTGACCGTGAGGCTGTCCAGCTCACCGAACAGCCCATGCCAGCCACCAAGCAACCAGCCGCAGAAGTAGCCGCCGGTCGAGCCGGCCGCGAAGAGGATCACGCCGCTCGCGACCACATCATCGTCGCCGATCAGCACCTTGCCGGCGAGCCCCGCCACCAGTCCGATGATCACGCATATCCCTCCCACGAGTTCGCCGCCGAAATCGGACGCCCTCCGACCGCGCGCCTTGACCGTCCCCATCCGATCGCTGGTAATCGTCGCGGTTTCGCCGGACGCCAGGCGCTCGGGCGCCTTCTCCGGGGGCCGCTCCGTGGTGATGGGCTTGGTGGGCGTTGTGGGCGTGTGGGAGGTGTCCGGATTGGCCCGGAGCAGGGCGCGGGCGGCGGCGGCATCGGGCCGCCGAGTGGGTGTCTTCTCCAGCAGCCGCAGCAGGATCGGGCCGAGTCGCCCTGCGTGCAGGGGCGGCCGGGGGTCCTGGGTCAGGGCCGCGATCGGGTTCTGCCGCGCGAAAGGCGGCTCACCCTCGACCGCCTCGTACAGGGTCACTCCGAGGGCGAACAGGTCGGCCGCTGCGCCCGGTTCGACACCCTGCCACCGCTCGGGCGCCACGTAGCCGGGCGAGCCGATGACCACGCTGGAGGCGGTGAGCGTGGCATCGGTGGGGGCGACGGCGATGCCGAAGTCCGTGAGCAGCACCTGGCCGTCGGTGGCGAGCAGGACGTTCGCGGGTTTGACGTCGCGGTGCACGATGTCCGCCTTGTGTGCGGCGCCCAGGGCCGCCAGCATCGCCTCGGCGATCCTGGTGACCTGGTCGATCGGCAGGCGCCCGTGCTGCCGCAACTCCTCGGCGAGCGTGCGGCCGTCGACATACTGCATCACGATCCACGGACTGCCGTCGTACTCAAAGGCGTCATGGACGGTGACGATGTTGGGGTGGTCGCGCAGCCGGGCGGCGTGCTGCGCCTCCCGCACCGCGCGGGCCATGCGTTGCCGCTGCTCCTCGGGTGTGGTCGGGCCCGCTAGGCGCACCTGTTTCAGGGCGACCTTGACGTTCAGGTCCTCGTCGTGGGCGAGCCACACCTGGCCGAATCCCCCGATCCCGAGGCTGCGGACCAGCGTGTAACGGCGCCCGATCACCTCGCCAGCCTGAACCGTGTCCCCCATGGCGTGCCCTCCGTCTGCGGTCAAACCGCGTCGCGTCCTCGGAGCGGTGTAAAGGCTCGACGAGGTAGGTGCAGCCCCTTGTCCTCGTCACCACTGGCGACGTGGGTGCCGAGCGGCTCGGAAGCGGGCAGGCGCTAAGTCTGCCACTGGCGCCCACAGTACGCCGGGCGGCCGACACTTTCAGCTCAGTTCGGGGGCTCGTGCGCGCGTGCGCGATGCATCTGTCCGCGGAGTCCGCGAACGCAACGTCCAGCGCGGATCCGCACCCGGCTTCCTGCCCAGCGCGTGACCAGCTACAAACGATGTGTGCAGCACCTCTACTTCGACCTCGGCTCTACTGCAGGCGGCGCCTGCTTCGAGGTGGAGCTGCGCGACTCGACCGCCCGGGTGTGTCTCATGGACGCCGACGACTACCAGGCGTACCTCGACAACGACGAGTACCTGCTGCCCCGCATCAAGCGGATCAAGCGGATCAACCGGGTCAAGATGTATCAGGCCGACCACGGAGACCTGGCCCGCTATCCGAACCTGGCGCCGGCGATGACCAGGCCGATCCGCTGGGACATCATCGCTGCCAATTACGACCAGGTCATCAAGTACGCCACCGCGATCCGCACCCGCACCGCCTCCACCGAGGCCATCTTGTCGCGCTTCACCCGTACGGCGTCCCATCCGGCCTACCAGGCGATCCTGCAGATCGGCCGTGCGGCACGTGCCACGTTCGTCGCACGGTACTTACGGGATCGCGATCTGCAGCGGGAGATCGAGGAAGGGCTGAACGTGGTCGAGGCGTGGAACCGCGCCAACGCGGTGCTGTGCTATGGCCGCGGTGGGGAGATCTCCACCAACCGGCGCGATGAGGTGGAGATGACCGCGCTGTGTCTTAGTGGCCGTCTCCGTAAATCTTTCGGGGGTTGACTTTCGGATCTGATGCGTTCACTCCGTGAGGGTGGTCACGTAGAGATCGCAGACCAGGTCG
>NZ_JBHSBI010000062.1:0-16259 GCF_042650645.1 Nonomuraea purpurea | reverse complement strand
CCCGCGAGACCGGCCGGATCGTCACCGCGGAAGAGGCCACGATCAGCGGCGGACTCGGCGCGGCCGTCGCCGCCACCGTCGTCACCCGCCACCCCGTTCCGATGCGGATCCTCGGGGTGCCCCGCGTGTTCGCCCCCACCGGGAACACGGCCTTCCTCCTCGACCACTTCGGGCTGTCGGCCGCCGGCATCGTCGCCGCCGTGAAGGACCTGATGCGTCATGGCTAGCCCGCTCATCCTGGCCGTCGACCAGGGCACGAGCTCGACCAAGGCGCTGCTCGTCGACGGCGGGGGGCGAGTCGTCTCCCGCGCGGCCGTGCCCGTGGCCGAGACACAGCCGCGGCCCGGATGGGTGGAGCAGTCCGCCGACGAGCTGTGGGACAGCGTGCGCAAGGCGGTCGCCGCCTGCGTCGACCCCGGCCTGGCCGGGCGGGTGGCCGGCGTGGGATTCAGCACCCAGCGGGAGTCGCTGGTGTTGTGGGAACGCCGCACCGGCACGCCGGTCGGGCCGCTGCTGAGCTGGCAGGACCAGCGCACCGCCGCCGCGTGCCGCGAACTGGCCGCCACCGGCGCGGCCGGCCCGGTGCGCGCGGTGAGCGGGATGCCGCTGGACCCGATGTTCTCCGCGCTGAAGGCACGCTGGCTGCTGGACGCCCACGACCCGGACCGGCGGCGCGGCCGAGCGGGCGAGCTCTGCCTGGGCACCGTGGACTCCTGGCTGCTGAGCCGACTGGGTGGCGCAGAGCACGTGATCGAGGCGGGCAACGCCTCCCGCACCCAGTTGCTCGCCGTCGACAGCGCGCAATGGGACGAACGGCTGCTGGAACTGTTCGGGGTGCCACGCGCGGTGCTGCCCCGGGTGGTCGCCTCCAGCGGCCCGTTCCCCACGGTGCGCGACCTGGCGCCGCTGCCCGACGGCGTGCCGGTGCTGGCGGTCCTGGGCGACTCGCACGCGGCGATGTTCGCGCACGCGGGCTGGCGGGCGGGCGTGGTGAAGGCCACCTACGGCACCGGCTCGTCCGTCATGGCCATCGGCGACCCCGCGGGCGAGGTGCCAGGTTTGTGCCGCAGCATCGCCTGGGACCTGGGCGACGGCCCCGTACGGGCCGTGGAGGGCAACATCCGCGCCACCGGCAGGACGATCAGCTGGCTGGCCGACCTGTTCGGCGTCGAGGCGGGCGCGCTGCTGGCCGAGCTGGCCGAGGCCGGCCCCGGCGGGGTGCACTTCGTGCCGGCCTTCGGCGGGCTCGGCGCCCCCTGGTGGGAGCCGGACGCCGTCCCCGTGGTGGCCGGGCTGAGCCTGGGCGCCCGGCGCGGCCACCTGGCCGCCGCCGCGCTGGAAGCGGTCGCCTTCCAGGTCGAGGACGTCGTCGCGGCCGTCGACCAGGCCGTCGGCCAGGTGGACGTCCTGCTCGCCGACGGCGGGCTCACCCGCAGCGAGCACCTCATGCGCCTGCAGGCCGACCTCAGCGGACGCACCGTCGCCCGCTCCGGCGAACACGACCTGTCCTGCCTCGGCGCCGCCGACGCCGCGGGACACACCGCCGAACTCTGGACCCTCCAGGACCTGGAACGGCGGCACAGACCCGCGGACGCCTTCCAGCCCGCCATCGACCCGGCCGAACGCGCGACCAGGCAGGCCGCCTGGCACGCGGCCGTGCGCAGATCCCGGCCCTTCGAGGAAAGGACCAGCACATGACCACGACGGCGCCGACCCCCCATCGGCGCGTTCCCGTCCGCTGGATCGCCGCCGCGGCGATCGCCGCACTGGTCGTCCTCATGGCGGTCAGCACCGAGTACCGGACGGCCGAGACCGTGGCGAGCGCCACCGCGCGCAAGGCGTTCGACCCGGCGGCGTTCGGCGCGCAGAACTACCGGGCCAAGGTCGTGCCCGCCATCCAGAGCGCCGCCGTCGACCTGCCCGTCCTGCTCCAGGCCCTGGCCGCCGACAAGGACGCGGCCGGTCAGAAGTACGGAAAACGCCAGGGCACCGGCCCCTACACCTTCGCCGTCAAAGGGACCGGCAAAGCCGGCGCGGCCAGATCGGGGCTGCTGCCCGTCACCGTCGAGGACCTGCCGGACGACACCAGGGTGTCGCTGCAGATCGGCCCCGCCATCAACGGCACCGCACTGCGCGACGCGGCCGGATTCATCACCTTCGGCCAGTTCACCAACCAGGTCGAGTACGCCGACGCGGCCACCGCGCTGAACAACCAGATGCGCGACGAACTCCTCAAAGGGCTGGACGTGGCCGCGCTGGACGGCAAGGAGATCTCCTTCGTCGGGGCGTTCACGCTGCTCACCCCGAAAACCGTGACGATCACCCCGGTGGCGATCACATGATGACGCCTGTGCTGCGCGCCCGCGACGTCACCAAGGTCTACGGCGGCACGCACGCGCTGAAAGGCGTCGGCTTCGCCGTGGCGCCGGGCCGGGTGACCGCCCTGTTCGGAGAGAACGGCGCGGGCAAGTCGACGCTGATGAAGATCCTGGCCGGGATCGAGCAGCCCACCACCGGCCACGTCGAACTCGACGGCCGGCCCGTACGGCTGCGCTCATCCAGAGAGGCCGCCGACCAGGGCATCTCCATCATCCACCAGGAGCTGAGTCTCTGCCCGAACCTCAGCGTCCAGGACAACCTGTTCCTGGCCCGCGAGCTGCGCACCGCCTACGGGTCCGTCGACCGCAAAGCGCAGCGCGAGGCCACGGCGGCGGTCCTGCGCCGGCTCGAAGAGGACGTCGACCCCGACAGGCTCGTCGGCGACCTGCGGCTGGGCCAGCAGCAGCTCGTGGAGATCGCCCGCGCGCTGCTCCAGCGGGCCCGCGTCCTCATCATGGACGAGCCGACCTCCGCCCTGACCGCGCCCGAGGTCGAGGTGCTGTTCCGGGTGATCGGGGAGCTGACCTCGGCGGGCGTCGCCGTCGTCTACATCTCCCACCATCTGGACGAGGCCCTCGACATCGCCGACGACGTCGTGGTGCTGCGCGACGGCGACCTCGTCGCCTGCGCGCGGGCCGAGGAGGTGGACCTGCGCTGGATCGTCGAGCGGATGGTCGGCCGCGACCAGGACACGCTCTTCCCCAGCAGGCAGCCGGTGCTCGGCCGGGAGGCGCTGACCGTCCGCGATCTCACCGTGGCCGACCCGGCAGTCCCCGAACGGCTCGCCGTGGACGGGCTGTCGCTCGGCGTGCTGGAAGGCGAGATCGTCGGCGTGTACGGGCTGATGGGCTCAGGCCGTACCGAACTGCTGGAGACGCTCGCCGGCCGCCTGCGCCCGGCCTCAGGCGAGATTCTGCTGGCCGGGGAGCCGCTCGACGAGCGGGGCATCCGCGAGCGCATCGCCCGCGGCGTGGTGCTGGTGCCCGAGGACCGGCAGCGTGACGGCCTGGTGCAGACGATGTCCGTCGGGCAGAACCTGTCGCTGGCCGCGCTCGGGGCGTTCGTCCGCGGCCTGTTCGTCTCCGAGCGGCGCGAACGCGCCGCCGTCGCCCGCGCCATCACCGACGTCACCGTCAAGGCCAGCGGCGCGGGGGCGGCCATCGGCTCGCTGAGCGGCGGCAACCAGCAGAAAGTGATCATCGGCAAGGCGCTGCTCACCGGGCCGCGCGTGCTGCTGCTCGACGAGCCGTCCCGCGGCGTCGACGTGGGCGCCAAGGCCGACATCTTCGAGCTGATGGCGGCCCAGGCGCGGCAGGGGCTGGCCGTGCTGTTCACCACGTCCGACGCCGAAGAGGCCCTGCACATCCCCGACCGGCTCCTCGTGCTCGCCCGAGGGGCCCTCGTCGGTGAATTCAGGCGCGGCGAGCTCACCCGGGAGGAACTGATGCGCGTCTCCGACGGCGGAACCCAGGACGGTTCACGATGACGGCCACCGCGACCACCGCACCCCCCGAACAGGCCGCCGCCAGGGCCCGCCGCCTGTCGCTGCTGAACGTCGTCTTCGAGCTGCGCGCCTTCATCGCGCTCGCCGTGCTCGTCGCGATCTTCGGCCTGCTGTCGGACTCCTTCCTCACCGTCCCGAACCTCATCACGATGACCAAACACGTCGCGATCAACGCGGTGATCGCGCTCGGCATGCTGCTGGTGATCCTCAAAGGCGGCATCGACCTGTCGGTCGGCTCCATCGTGGGCCTGTCCGGGGTGGTCGCCGGCGAACTGCTGCAGGGTCTGCACGTCGGCGGCGTGATCGCCTACCCGCCGGTGTGGGTGGTGATCGTGCTGTGCGTCACGGTCGGCATGGCGGTCGGCGCGGTCAACGGGCTGCTCGTCACGCGTTTCAACGTGGCCCCTTTCATCGCCACCCTGGGCATGCTGTACGTGGCCCGCGGCGCGGCCATGCTCATCTCCGACGGCGCCACCTACCCCAACCTCGGTGGCGACCCGGCGCTCGGCAACACCGGCTTCGGCCTGCTCGGCAGCGGACGGCCGCTCGGCCTGCCCACCTCCATCTGGATCATGATCGTGCTCGCGGCGGCGATCGTGCTGCTGCTGGCCAAATCCCCGTTCGGCCGCTGGCTCTACGCCACCGGGGGCAACGAACGGGCCGCCGACCTGTCCGGCGTGCCGATCCGGCGGGTCAAGACCATCGTGTACGTGATCTCCGGCGCCTGCGCCGCCGTCGCCGGGCTCATCATCGCCTCCGAGCTCACCTCGGCCGCGCCGCAGGCGGGGGAGACCTACGAACTGAACGCCATCGCCGCGGTCGTCATCGGCGGCGCGGCGCTCAGCGGCGGGCGGGGAACGGTACGCGGCACCCTCGTCGGCGCGTTCGTCATCGGCTTCCTCGCCGACGGGCTGGTGATCCTGGGCGTCTCGACGTTCTGGCAGATCCTCATCAAGGGCGCGGTGATCATCCTGGCCGTGCTGCTCGACCAGGGGCAGCAGCGATTCAAGCGACGGGGAGCCGCCGCGGCGGCGGTCGCCGCCACCAAACAGCACGACTGACGTCGCCGGAAGACAACAGCACGACTGACGAAGGAGACATCCATGCCCCCCACACGTGTCGTCACCCTGGCCCTGTCCGTGCTGCTCGGCTGCACCGCGCTGAGCGCGTGCGGCAGCGGCGGCGGCGAGCAACCGGCGGCCGGCGCGCCGGCCGGCAGCGGCAGCGCGGCGGCAGGCGGCCTCATCGCCATCATCACCCCCTCCCACGACAACCCCTTCTTCAAGGCCGAGGCCGACGCGGCCAAGGCCAAGGCCGAATCCCTCGGCTACCAGACGTCCGTGGCCTCCCACGACGACGACCCGAACAAGCAGAGCGAGCTCATCGACGCGGCCATCTCCCGCCAGGCCAAGGCGATCGTCCTGGACAACGCCGGCGCCGACGCCTCCATCGGGCCGGTGCGCAAGGCCGAGCAGAGCGGCGTGCCCGTCTTCCTGATCGACCGCGAGATCAACGCGACCGGCGTGGCCAAGGCCCAGATCGTCTCCAACAACTCGCAGGGCGCCCAGCTCGTCGCGCAGTCGTTCGTGGAGGCCATGAAGAGCAAGGGCAACTACGTCGAGCTGGTCGGAAAGGAGTCCGACACCAACGCCAGCGTGCGTTCCAAAGGCTTCGCCGACGTGATCTCCCAGTACCCGGACATGAAGCCGGTCGCCAAGGAGAGCGCCAACTGGGACCAGCAGGAGGCCTTCACCAAGATGGAGACCATCATCCAGAAGAGCCGCGACATCCAGGGCGTCATCGCCGGCAACGACACCATGGCCCTCGGCGCGGTCGCGGCGCTGAAGGCGGCCCGCCTCCTCGACAAGGTCGTGGTCGCCGGCTTCGACGGCAGCCCCGACGCCATCGCCGCCATCAAGGCCGGCGAGATGCACGCCACCGCCCTGCAGCCCGCCGCCCTCGGCGCCACCAGCGCCGTGGAGCAGGCCGACCAGTTCATCAAGACCGGTAAGACGGGCAAGGAGGAGAAGCAGTCCATCGACTGCGAGCTGGTCACCGCCGGCAACGCCGATGAGTTCGGCGTGTTCGCCAGGAAATAGGGCGCACAATAAGCTGCGTCCAACATCCATGCGTGAAGAGAAAGTCGAGGTGCGCGGTGGCCCAGAACCCTGAGGGGAGGCGC
The DNA here is from genome assembly GCF_042650645.1 of Nonomuraea purpurea. Classification (NCBI taxonomy): domain Bacteria; kingdom Bacillati; phylum Actinomycetota; class Actinomycetes; order Streptosporangiales; family Streptosporangiaceae; genus Nonomuraea; species Nonomuraea purpurea. The sequence continues at coordinate 10,194 of NZ_JBHSBI010000062.1, read as the reverse complement.
GACACGTCCAAGGATCATCTGCGGCTCCTGGCCAGGGTGGCCCGCATGTACCACGAGCAGGAGCTGCGCCAGCCCGAGATCGCCGCCGCGCTCAACATCTCGCAGCCCCGCGTGTCCCGTCTGCTCAAGGAGGCGGTCACGCGCGGCATGGTGCGCACGGTGGTGACGCTGCCCGACGGGGTGCACACCGAGCTGGAGGAGGAGCTGCAGCGCCGCTACGGGCTGCGCGACGCCGTGGTCGTGGACGTCGAGGAGTTCCAGGACGACGTTCTCGCGCCGCTCGCCTCGGCCGCCGCCAGCTACCTCAACGTCACCTTCACCGGCGGCGACGTGATCGGCATCTCCTCCTGGAGCGAGACGCTGCTGGCCACCGTCGAACGTATGCCGCAGAAGAACGCGCAGGTCGCCGACCGCGTCATCCAGCTCGTCGGCGGCGTCGGCAGCCCCGAGGCCCAGGTGCACGCCACCCGGCTGGTGGCCCGCCTGGCCAACCTCACCTACGCCAGGCCCGTCTTCGTGCCGCTGCCCGGCGTGGTCGCGACCACGACGATCCGCGACGCGCTGCTGCAGGACCCCAGTGTGCTCGACGTCCAGGCCCAATGGAACGATCTGACGGTCGTGCTGGTCGGCATCGGCAGCCTGGAGCCGTCGCCGTTGCTGCTCAGCAGCGGCAATGCGGTCAGTCAGGCCGACCAGGAGGAGTTGCGGGCGCTGGGCGCGGTCGGCGACGTGTGCCTGCACTTCTTCGACGCCGCGGGCAAACCCGTCGACTCCGGCTTCGACCAGCGGGTCATCGGCATCGACGCGCCCGCCTTCCGCGCCGTCGGGCGCCGGGTCGGCGTGGCGGGCGGCCTGCGCAAGGTGTCGGCCATCAGGGCCGCCGTCGAGGGCGGCTGGATCAACGTGCTCATCACCGATCTCCGGGTGGCCCGCCGGCTCCTGGCACCGGCGGTAAAATGAATGAACAACAGATCCGGAATAGGTATCCCACGGACGGCGAAGGGCGGTGCGCATGGTCGCGGACCTGGGTCTCGAGAACGACGTGTCCACAGGGCACCTGCGGCTGCTGGTCAGAGTCGCCCGGATGTACCACGAACAGGGCATCCGCCAGCCCGCCATCGCCGCCGAGCTGAACATCTCCCAGCCCCGCGTGTCCCGCCTGCTGCGCGAGGCGGTCAAGCGCGGCATCGTGCGGACCGTGGTCGTGCTGCCCAAAAGCGTGCACACCGAACTGGAGGAACGGCTGCGGCACCGCTACGGGCTGCGTGACGTCGTCGTCGTGGACACCCAGGAATCCACGCAGAACGTCCTGCCGGCGCTCGCCTCGGCCGCCGTCGACTACTTCGACGCCACCTTCGCCGGCGGCGACGTGATCGGCATCTCCTCCTGGAGCGAGACGCTGCTGGCCACCGTCGAACGCATGCAGCCCAAGACCAGCCAGGTCGCCGACCGCGTCATGCAACTCGTCGGCGGCGTCGGCAGCCCCGAGGCCCAGGTGCACGCCACCCGCCTGGTCAGCAGGCTCGCCGACCTCACCCGCGCCCGCCCGATCTTCGTTCCCTCGCCCGGCGTCGTGGGCAACGCCTCCATCCGCGACGCCCTGCTCCAGGACAGCGCCATCCGCGGTGTGATGTCCCAATGGAACGATCTGACGGTCGTGCTGGTCGGCATCGGCAGCCTGGAGCCGTCGCCGCTGCTGCTCAGCAGCGGCAACGCGGTCAGCCAGGCTGATCAGGAGGAGTTGCGGGCGCTGGGCGCGGTCGGCGACGTGTGCCTGCACTTCTTCGACGCCGCGGGGCGACTCGTCGACTCCGGCTTCGACCAGCGGGTGGTCGGCATCGACGTGGACGCCTTCCGCTCAGTCCGCCGCCGGGTCGGCGTGGCGGGCGGCCTGCGCAAGGTGTCGGCCATCAAGGCCGCCGTCAAGGGCGGCTGGATCAACATCCTCATCACCGACCTGCAGGTCGCCCAGCAACTGGACGCCGATTGACCTGGAGTCCACTCCAGATGGCAACGTCTTCCCCAGAGCATTTCCGGCAAGCCAGGGAAAGGGCGATATGAGAGTCCTGGGACGTAGCGGTATCACGGTGAGCGCGATCGGGTTCGGCGCCTGGGCGATCGGAGGCCCGTTCACCAAGGCGGGCAAGCCGGCGGGCTGGGGAGAGGTCGACGACGAGGTGTCCGTGGCGGCCGTGCACCGCGCGCTCGACCTGGGGATCACCTTCTTCGACACCGCCGACGTGTACGGCACGGGACACAGCGAACAGGTCCTGCGGCGGGCGCTGGCAGGCCGGCGGGACGAGGTGGTGATCGCCACCAAGTTCGGCAACGTCTTCGACACCCAGACCCGGACCCTCACCGGCACCGACATCTCATCCGACCACATCCGGCGGGCCTGCCGGGCGTCGCTGGAACGCCTCGGCACCGACCACATCGACCTCTACCAACTGCACATCGGCGACGCGCCCCTGGAGCGGGTCGACGACCTGATCGCCACACTGGAAGAGCTCGTCGACGGCGGCCTGATCCGCGCGTACGGCTGGAGCACCGACGACCCGGAACGCGTCGCCGCGTTCGCCAAGGGGCCCCACTGCGCCGCCGTGCAGCACGAGTTCAACGTCCTGCGCGACGCCCCTTCGATGCTCACCGTGTGCGACATCCACGACCTCGCCTCCGTCAACAGGGGGCCGCTGGCGATGGGGCTGCTGTCCGGCAAGTACGGCAAGGACTCGCAGCTGCCGATGAACGACGTCCGCGGCGACTCCCCGGCCTGGATGACCTACTTCCGCGACGGCCGGCCCGCCCCCGAGTTCCTCGCCAAACTGGACGCCGTCCGCGACATCCTGACCTCCGGCGGCCGCACCCTCGCCCAGGGCGCCCTCGGCTGGCTGCTGGCCCGCAGCGAGCGCACCGTGCCGATCCCCGGCATCAGGACCGTCGGCCAGGCCGAGGAGAACGGCGGCGCGCTCCAGCACGGACCGCTCAACGCGGAGCAACTGGCACAGATCGACGAGCTGCTGACGCGATAGGACCAGGTTTCCCGACGCGCCCTGGCATGATACGAGGTCGCTCGCCCTCGATGATCACGTTCGCGACGGTGGTCTGGATGGCCTCGCGCGGCGGTGTGGCAGAGGCGACGCGACCGCCACCGCTGACCCCGCCTGGTCACCAGGCGGGCGTCGGCGGTGGCGGACGATGCGCGTGTGCCTGCCCAGCGGTTCGCGGGTTCAAGGACGGGCGGCGAAGCGTTCCATGAACGGGGTGTAGTCGTGCTCGGGGAACAGGGTCGGCAACGTCTCCAGCATGTTCTCCACCCGCCGCCGCACCGGCTCCAGCCACTCCTCTCCCAGCGGGGCCCGGGTGAACAGGAACTGCCAGTCAAAGGCGCCCTTGGTGAGCTGCAGGGCCTCCAGGTACTCGCGGTAGCCGATGTCCATCTTCCACTCGCCGTAGTGCGGGCCGGCCACCCACCACAGCTCGGGCTCGCCCCCGCCGGGGAGCAGCCGCAACGCGGCATACCTGCCCGTCCCGGTGACCGGGTGCTGGTCGATGATGCGCAACTGCGACGTCGGAAAGCCTGCCTCCCCCTTCCCGGTGATCCAGTCCTCGTACGCGGGGGCGTCCGCCAGCGCGATGTGGTGCAGGTAGAACTCCCCGTTGAGGTCTCTGTGCGGCTCGCGCGTCCCCCACTGGCGTCCCAGCTCACCGAAACGCAGGTGACACTGCTCCAGCCCGGCGGGCGCGTCGACGTCGAGGGGGGCGACCAGGGCCTGCCATGAGGCGGCGGCATCCGCGAAGCCCAGGTCGAGCTCCTTGTCCAGCGTGTACGAGATCTCGACCCCGGGATGGCGGTCAAGACCGTCGCAGACCGCTCGCCATCGGGCCTCGTACGTCGTGAGTTCCGCTGTCACATGCCCCTCCATTGTGCTCTCCTCGTCCCCGGAAGAAGATCCCCGCTCCGCCCGGTCGCCCGCAAGTCCCTCATCGGGAGCCGGCGGGAACGATGTCGGCATCAATGATCTTCGTGCAAGACGGGCGTTGACGCCTTCCCACCCCTGCGCCGGGGAGCGGTGACACCATCAAGCGGGCTCGCCCGGATGAGCCGTGACCGTCGCCTGCCCCTGGTCCAGCCGGACCGTGTACCAGCCGCCGCGGTCTATCGCCAGCGGCAGCGGGACGTCGAACAGGGCGCAGAGCGCGGTCAGCGCGAGGGGGATCGAGTCGCCGTGCGAGGCGGCGACCACCCGTCCGCCCTCGTGACGGCCGCTCATGATCGCCATCGCGCGCATCATGCGCCCCGCCGACCACGCTCCGCCGAGCGGTTCCGCCATGGGGGCGAGTACGCCGTCCGCCCAGTCCGGGGGCTGTGGGAACCGCTCGGTTTCCGCCAGCGTGTCCAGGCACTCGACGGTATGCCCAGCGGTCTCGGCGAGCGGCGTCACCGTCTGCCTGCAGCGCAGGGCGGGGCTGCTGAAGACCGCCTCGACGTCGGTGCCGATGGCGGTCACAAGGGCGTCGGCCTGGCGTCTTCCCCGGTCCGACAGCGGCCGCAGATCGTGGTCGCCCACCCAGCCGTCCCTCGGCATCGATGAGGTGTGGGGCACCAGCTCAAGCACGAAGCGCGTCCTGAAGATCGTCACCACCGCATCCTAGGGAGGCACCGCCACAACGCCACCCCATCCCCCTCAGGACAGGGATGGGAGCGCTACCTCTTGTGAGTCCATCGGGCACTCCAAACCCTCATCCGCATATACGGATGAGGGGTATAGTCTCTCGGTAATCCGTACACGAGTGTACGAGTTAATGAGAGGTTTGGCATGCCATCCATACAGATGCGGTTGTCCGTGAACGGTCACCGGCACGAGCTGGAGCTGGACATCCGCGTCAGCCTGCTCGACTGCCTGCGCGAACACCTCGCGCTCACCGGAACGAAGAAGGGCTGCGACCAGGGCGCCTGCGGCGCGTGCACGGTGCTGCTGGACGGCGAGCGGGTCAACTCCTGCCTCGTGCTCGCCGCCCAGTGCGCGGACGCGGAGATCACCACCATCGAGGGGATCGGCGAGGTGATGCGGGAGGCGTTCGTCCGCCACGATGCCCTGCAGTGCGGTTACTGCACGCCCGGCCAGATCTGCTCGGCGGTGGCCATGCTCGCCGAGTACGAGGCCGGGGTCCCGAGCGCGGTGGGCGCACCCAGCCTGACGGACGCGGAGATCAGGGAGCGGCTGGCGGGCAACCTGTGCCGATGCGGCGCCTACAACGGGATCGTCGCCGCCGTGCGTGAGGTCGCGGGATGAACCCGTTCTCCTACGTCACCGCCGCCGACACCCCCTCGGCCGTCGCCCTCGCCGCCGAAGGGGCGACGTACCTGGCGGGCGGCACCAACCTCGTCGACCTCATGCGCCAGGGCGTCGAGACGCCAGAGCGGCTCGTGGACATCTCCCGGCTGCCGCTGGCCGGAATCGAGGACCTGCCGAGCGGCGGGCTGCGGATCGGCGCCCTGGCGCGCAACACCCGCGTGGCCGCCGACCCCCGCGTCCGCGCGCGCTACCCGGTGCTGGCCCAGGCCATCGTGAACGGCGCGTCGCCCCAGATCCGCAACAGGGCGACGGTCGGTGGCAACCTCCTGCAGCGCACCCGCTGCCCCTACTTCTACGACCGGCACTCGGCCTGCAACAAACGCCGCCCCGGCGCCGGCTGCGACGCCCTCGGCGGGTTCAACCGCATGCACGCCGTCCTCGGCGCGAGCGAGAGCTGCCTCGCCGTGCACCCGTCGGACATGTGCGTGGCCCTGGCCGCCCTGGACGCCGTGGTGAACATCGCCGGCCGCGACCCCGTGCCGCTGGTGGACCTGCACCGCCTGCCGGGCGAGACCCCGCACGTGGAGACGGTGCTGCGGCCGGGCGAACTGGTGACGTCGATCGACCTGCCACCCGCCCGCCACGGCCACGGCGTCTACCTCAAGGTGCGCGACCGCGCCAGCTACGCCTTCGCGCTGGTCAGCGTGGCCGCGCTCGTCCACATGGAGGCGGGGCGGGCCGACACCGTGCGTGTCGCCCTGGGCGGCGTCGCGCCCAAGCCGTGGCGGGCGTACGAGGCGGAACGGCTGCTCATCGGCACGACCCTAGACGACGCCGACATCGACCGGGCCGCGCGAGCGGCCCTCGCGGACGCCCGCCCGCGCGAGCACAACGCATTCAAGATCGAGCTGGCCCGCCGCCTCATCCGCCGCGCCCTGAAGGGAGCCCGCCCATGACCGAGCTTGTCGAGGTCATCAATAAGCAAGGAATCACGGGGCCGACGGAGGAGGTCGCGTGACCGAGCTTGTCGAGGTCATCAGTGAGCAAGGAATCATGAGGCCGACGAAGGAGACCGCATGACCATCGCCGCACGCGGTTTCGCGCTGGCCACCAAGGCGCTGACCAGGCTGGCCAGGTTCCTGCCCGACGGCCGTCCCGACCCCCTGGCCCATCACGGCACCGAGCTCGGCAGGCCCGTCGACCGGCTGGACGGCCCCGCCAAGGCCGCAGGCGCCGTCCGCTACACGGCCGAGCGGCACCTCCCCGGTCTCGCCCACGCCGTCGTCGTGGGCAGCACCATCTCCAGAGGGCACGTCACCGAGATCCACATCCCCGAGGCGCCCGGCGTGCTGCTCGTGATGACCCACCACAACGCGCCGACCATGAAGCGCACTCCCGCCTACTCCAGCATCCAGGGCCCGCTCGGGGCCGCCGCCATGAGCCTGCCCGTGCTCAACACCGACGAGATCTTCTGGTACGGCCAGCCGATCGCCGTCGTCGTCGCCGAATCCCCGGAACAGGCCAGATACGCGGCCTCGCTCATCCGCGCCGACTATCGGGAACTTCCCGCCGCCCTGTCGATGGCCGGGCGGAAACCGTTCACGCCGGCGCACGCCGTCCTGGAAGAGCCGGTGGTCAGACGGGGGGACACCCGCACCGCCCAGGCGGCGGTCAGGGTGGACGCCGAATACACCACGCCACTCGAGTACCACAGCGCGATGGAGCCGCACGCCACCGTGGCCCACTGGGAGGGCGACCGGCTCACCGTCCACGACACCTCCCAATACCCCTACGGAGTCAAGGAGATGCTGGCCAGGAAGTTCTCCGTGCCGGAGGGGAAGGTCAGGGTTCTCGCGCCTTTCATCGGCGGCGGGTTCGGCGGCAAGACCTGCGCCTGGCCGCACGTGTCGCTCGCCGTGGCGGCGGCCAGGCTGGCCGGACGTCCCGTGAAGCTGGTGCTGTCGCGGGCCGACACGTTCACCATGACCGGGGGCCGCGCCCCGACCCGAAGCCGCCTCTCGCTCGGCGCCGACGCCACGGGGCGGCTCACCACGCTCGAACACCACGCGCTGTCGTCGTGCAGCGCCGACGAGTTCGCCGAGGCCGGCGTCATCGCCTCCCGCCACCTGTATGCCTGCCCCAACCTGCACAGCGCCCAGCAGGTGGTGCGCCTGGACCGTATCCAGAACGCCTTCTTCCGCGGCCCCGGCGTCGCCCCCGGCTCCTTCGCCGTGGAATCGGCCATGGACGAGCTGGCCTGCCGGCTCGGCATCGACCCGCTGGAGCTGCGCCTGCGCAACGAGCCAGAACGCGACCCGGCGGGCGGCGGCCGGTTCACCAGCCGCCACCTGCGCGAGGCGTACACGCTCGGCGCCGACGCCTTCGGCTGGTCCCGGCGTCCGCCCGCGCCCCGCACGCTGCGCGAGGGCCGGCAGCTCGTCGGGTACGGCATGGCCGCCGCGATCAACCCCGACGCCGTGCTCATCGCCGGGATCAAACTGCGCCTGTCCGCCGACGGCACGGTCACCGTCCGCAGCAGCACGAACGAGCTGGGCGCGGGCACCTCGACCGCGCAGAGCCAGGCCACCGCCGACCGCCTCGGCCTGCCGCTCGGCCGGGTCCGCTTCGAGCAGGGCGACTCCGACGTGGCCAGAACCCGCATCCCCGGCGCCTCGGCCGCCACGACGACGCTCGCCTCGGCCATCTGGTCGGCCCGCGACAAGCTCGTCCGCGAACTGCTCACACTGGTGCGCGGCACCGACTCGCCCCTGGCCGGACAGCCGTTCGACGAGGTCGAGACCCGCGACGGCGGCCTGCACGGCCCTGGCGGTGGCGAGAGCTACGAGCGCATCCTGGCCAGGGCCGGGCGGGAGTCCGTGGAGGTGGAGGGCAGGTCGGCGCTGCCGTACCAGACCGTCAAGCGCGGCACCTACTCCTACGGCGCGCACTTCTGCGAGGTGCGGGTGGACGAAGATACCGGTGAGGTACGCGTTACGCGCTGGGTCGGAGTGTTCGACGGGGGCCGGGTCGTCAACCCGAAGCAGGCCGCCAGCCAGATGCGGGGCGGCATCGTCATGGGCATCGGCATGGCGCTGACCGAGGAGGCGCTGCTCGACGAGCGGACCGGCATGATCGTCAACCGGGGGCTGGCCGACTACCACGTGCCCACGCACGCCGACGCTCCGGACATCGACGTCCGCTTCATCGACCGGCCCGACCCACAGACGCCGCTGGGCGCGAAGGGCATCGGCGAGCTCGGGATCGTCGGCGTGGCCGCCGCCGTCGCGAACGCCGTCCACCACGCGACCGGCATCCGTGTCCGATCGCTTCCGATCACGCCTGACAAGCTCATGTTTTGAAGACGACAGGGGGTGGGGTGGGTCGAGAATGTAGAGGAGGCGGGCTATGCGGTGGTGAATCCGTCATGAACACGGCGACCAGGCTGAGTGCTTGCAGGAACCGGGCGACTACCGGGCGTTCGCGGACTTCGCGCCGGCGGGTGGGAGCGGCCTGACGCTGGGCCGGCGGGCGCCTACGAGCCGAAGCCGCTGGCCCGGGACCGGCCGCGAGAGCACCATGGACGGTTATACGGTGGGATTGAAGGGCGATCTGGTGCCGGGCCGGTCCAGCAAGCTGACGCTTTCGGTGAGCAAGGACGGAAAGCCAGTTACCGTTCTGCAGCCGTATCTGGGCGCCTACGGCCATCTGGCCTGTCTGCACGTGTATCCGGTCGGAGATCACTTTCTACGCGGAGGTGCCCAGCGGCGGCGATTACCGGTTGTTCCTGGACTTCCAGCATGAGGGCAAGGTCCGGACCGCGGACTTCACCGCCAAAGCCGGTCCCAGACCGACAGCCGGTCACGGTGACCACACGCACTGATCAAGGGAGAGGAGCGGTGATGTCTTCTCTGACGGAAGGCCGGGCTGTTGAACTCTCGATCGGCGGTATGACGTGCGCGTCGTGCGTGAACCGGATCGAGCGCAAGCTGAACAAGCTCGACGGTGTGAGCGCGACGGTCAACTATGCGACGGAGAAGGCGAAGGTCACCTTCCCCGACGGGGTGGACCCGCAGCAGTTGATCAGCGAGGTGGAGAAGGCCGGCTACACCGCCGCGCTGCCCGCCCCGCCTGCCCAGGACGGTGCTGGGGCTGAGCCGGAGGATGAGCTGAGGCCGTTGCGGCAGCGGCTGATCACCTCACTGGTGTTGAGCGTGCCGGTGGTGGCGATGGCGATGATCCCGCCGTTGCAGTTCACCAACTGGCAGTGGATGTCGCTGGTGCTGGCCGCCCCAGTCGTGGTCTACGCCGGGTGGCCGTTCCACAAGGCCGCCTGGACGAACCTGCGGCACGGCGCCGCGACGATGGACACGCTGATCTCGATGGGCACGCTGGCGGCGCTGGGCTGGTCGTTGTGGGCGCTGTTCTTCGGCACGGCGGGCACGCCGGGGATGACGCACCCGTTCTCGTTCACGATCGAACGCACCGACGGCTCCAGCAATATCTATCTGGAGGCCGCGGCGGGGGTGACGGCGTTCATCCTGGCGGGCCGGTATTTCGAGTCGCGGTCCAAGCGGCGTGCCGGGGCGGCGTTGCGGGCTCTGCTGGAACTGGGCGCCAAGGAAGTCGAGCTGGCCGACGGCCGGCGGGTGCCGGTGGAACAGCTTGCGGTCGGTGACCGGTTCGTGGTCCGGCCGGGGGAGAAGATCGCCACCGACGGGGTGGTCGAGGACGGCAGTTCGGCGGTGGACGCCTCGATGCTGACCGGCGAGTCCGTGCCGGTGGAGGTCAAGCCGGGCGATTCGGTCACCGGGGCGACGGTGAACGCGGGCGGCCGGTTGATCGTGAAGGCGACCCGGGTGGGTGCCGACACTCAGCTCGCCCAGATGGCCAAGCTGGT
>NZ_JBHSBI010000061.1:0-19208 GCF_042650645.1 Nonomuraea purpurea | reverse complement strand
TCAAGGTCACTGTCTGAAAGATCCTGTTCTCGCCCTGATTGAGTCACAGAAGACTACTTCGTCCCCAGGTCTCACGAGAGTCTGACAGAGAGGGAGGGGGCGAGCACCTGGTGAGAGAGGAAGCCACCAGCGAGCGTGAGTGCAAGCGGTAGTCGTCCAAGCCGATCCGCGATTTCGGCGGCCTGCTCCATCGTGCCACTCTGCGGAGCCAGGTCACACAAGACCCGTGCAGCGTCCTCACGCGGTAGTACTCCAATATGTTGGAGTTCTGCCCCTGGCCACCAGCGGGCGGCCGCTCGGCGCGTGGTGACCACAACGGTTCCGCGCGGGCTGGTACGCAGCCAGCTGCCGTCCCAGAGGATCTCGGGATCGTCGGCGTTGTCGAGTACTAGCAGCCAAGGCTCAGTAGATCGGTCAAGGTGCTCCCACACAAGGTCAGCTCCGGGGCGAAGGCCGTTTCGAGCAGCCAGCAACTCACCGTCACTGGCACCACGGTCAGCGGCGACAGCGAGCATGCCGGCACGTAGGCCCGCGCGCTCGGAGGCATTGACCCACAGGCCGACTCGGTCACCAGTCTCTGTTGCGAATTGAAATAGGGCATGGGCAACGGCCGTCTTGCCGCAGCCTCCCATACCGTGAAGAACGAAGGCTTCACCGCCGGCCCCCACTGTGACGCTCTTCCGCAAGCGCTCCAGCACCTCAACGCGATCACGCAGAACCACTGGTGCCCGGCCGACTGCTGGCCGCCGAACTGAGTCTGGACCGGCTTGGGCAGCTCCTTCGCTACCGTAGTGGTGGTGCTCAACGATGTGTTGGTCACCTGATGTCTGGTAGACGCGGCCACCATCCTCAGCGTGGCCATCCATCGCACCTCTCATGGCTCGGTGACGTGCTGGTCTTGCCCAGCTTGGTAGACCCGAGCACGCCCGGATGCCATGCCGTTCGGTGTGATCGCTGGGAGGTCAGCAGTGCCAGCCGGGCTGAATTCATCGAGCAACCTGTGCAGGTCCTCGACCGCGTCTGGATGAGCAACAACTAGGCGTCGGACCTGTCGCTGCCACTGCAAACGCAGTTTACGTAGCACCTCTTGGTCGTCGGTCCTGCACGCTCGCCACGCTTCTTCGCGACTAGCCTTCAATTCAGCGGCAACCAATTCCGATCGGTGTGACCCCAGTTGTTGCCACCGATTGATCATTTCCTCACGGGAACGCTGCGCGACATCAGTGTTCATAACTGTGACTAGAGTGGTGCCAGCGGCCTGTAGTGAGGTCAAATCCGCAGCCACGGTTCTCCCAACTTTGCAACCCTCCGACTTACGGGCGAATCCCGGTATCAATGCGCGTAAGACGTTGGCGCAACAACCTTTTTATAGATAACATGGTCGCACCGCCGAGGCGAGCGGGCAAGGATCTCCAAAGAAGGTTGACCGCTGCGTACGCCAGCGTTAATTTGGGTCCAACTGGACACCGCAGGCGTCCCTCTAGAGAGGGGTGGACATGGCAAGACCGTGGGAAGCTGACCCGACGACAGGGTTCAAGAAGCGTCTGGGTAAGTCACCGCAAGAGCTGGGAATTACAACCGATAATCCCGATTGTCCCGATATATGGGAACTCGACAACGGGGACATCGCCATCATCGGTAGGGATCTGACAGCTTCGCTCAAGAATTCCCTGCCTGCGGAAGTTTCAATGGGGGCTGACGAAAGCCTCGTGGTAATTCCAAGGAGTATGATGATCGCAGCAAAGCCGGACATCCCCAGTGTTTGAATCTTTCCGACGCGGCATCTCCGAGCGCCTGACGCGACCAAAATATCACGAGGATTTTCGCCGCGTCTACGAGGGCGGCATCCATTCCTTGGATAAGCTCGAACGTGGACAGAATTTCAAGGAGCGAGGTTTTGCAAGTTGGGAATCCTTCGCGGTCGGTAAATGGGATGAGGCGCTCTCTCTAGTTGAGGAGAAGCGCGAAATCTACGCTCAGCAATTCCGTAAGGCCGCCGAACTTGGTATTTTGGAACGCCGCCTCCGCGTCGTGGAATTTCCTATTACACCGTATGTTCAGTGGGAGTTGTTCGTCCTCCGCCTGCGCGTGGAATTGGGTGACAAAATTCGTATAATGGACGCTCGCAACATCTCCGACATTGAACAGGAGTGGCCTGTACCCGAGGTCGTGATCCTCGGAAACGAAGTCCTGTATGAGGTGGTATACGACGACGACGGCAATGCTGCGGGAGCCAATCGGTTTACGGATCAGAAAGTGATCCAGGAGACCTCGGCCGAGTTCAACATTCTATTTGATCGAGGAGAAGGATTTTTGGAGTTCTTCGACCGAGAAATCGCTCCGCTAGCCCCGCCTTCTGTTAGTTATTGAGGAGTCTATCGCTAGCATTGAATACACCCAGCGGGGCTTATGTCCATCTTCGCTCGCCAAGTCGTGGGAAGGTGCACGGTGCGATCTCGAACGGGGGGCATGTGGTGGGGAACCGCTATCGAGGCGCCCGACCCCGGCGCTTTGGCGAAGTTCTACTCCGAGTTGCTCGGATGGCCCATCGGTTATGAGGAGCAGGGAACGACGATTCTCGCCGCTCCCGAGGGCTCTATCTATGTCGTGTTCCAGCAGGCGACCGGATACCAAGCTCCTGTCTGGCCACCTGTCGATGGGCAGCAGCGCCCAATGATGCACTTCGACTTCCAGGTCGGCGATCTGGACTCCGCGGTCGCCGAGGCGGTCGCCCTCGGAACTTCGCTGGCCAGGGAACAGCCGCGAGACAATGTCCGGGTGCTTTTCGACCCGGCTGGCCACCCGTTCTGCTTGTGCCGTGGCGACAGCTGATCGCGCGGCCGTTCATCGGCAGAAGCGGACATGCCGGCCGGTGGATGTGATCGTCGCGACGCACGCGCTGGTGTCGTCGGCTTGCTACGTTGGCTTGTCGCGTCGTAAGCGGTTGGGCGTCGGACTCGTTTGCGCTCATCGCATCGTCTCCTAGCAGGACGCTGTGCGCGCTCTTTGTACGGCCGGCCACAGTCCTGCGCCGGCACTGTGATCTGCTGAAGCAACCCCACCTGAGACAGACCCCACCTGCTTGGCCATGGACCGCGTCGACCAGTGAGTGGCGGGCTTGGTCTCCAAAGTGCGCGCGACCAGCTCCGTCACCTGCTCATCACTCACCGTCCGCGGCCTTCCTGGACGCGGCTCGTCGGCCAAGCTCGCCAGCCGGTCAGCTGCTCCTGGGCCCGAAGTGGGGTCACCAAGCATGTCGAGATCATGGTTATTGGCATGAGGTGATGGTGCTGCGGCGTCAGGTCGCTCGGCCGAGGTGGAGGTGAGTGTTGTTTCGGACAGCACTCACCTCAAGCCCTCGTATGAGGCTTATGGCCTTACTTCACGACACACGTGCATGGGCGCCCACGTATCCCGACAACCTCGATCGCGACTCCCCAGGCCCGAAGGACAGTGGCGGTGTGCAGAAGGGCAACCTGCGCGAAGGGAAACAGCGTGTCGGCGGTGAGTTCGGTGCCGTCCTTCAAGAGGATCGCCAGCACGACCTTCTTGGGCTGGAAGCCTTCCGGCAGCTGCCATCCACCGGGGGCCTGCGCAACCTTCTTCCGGAACCCGGCCAGGGTCTCGGAGTCGTGCTGAAGAGCCTGGACCGCCACGAGTACCTGCTTGAGCAGGTGGCTGAGCGCGCCGGCCCGGTAAGCGCGCTTGGCCATCATCAGCGTGCCGTCAGGGTAGAGCACATCGCAGATCTCCACGCCGTTGCCCCGGTGCAGCCGGGTCTTCACCAGCTTCTTGTCCATGCAGAGATAGCCGCGGCCTGAGTTCTCGATGTCCTCGCAAAAGCGGTGCTCATCGTGCGCGAGGTCCCACGCGGGCAGGTCGTCTGTGGCTGAGGAGACAATCAGCCTCTCAACCTGGTTGCGGACCGTGGTGAGGTAGGCGGGACCGATCTCGTACCAGTCTTCATCGAGCAGGAAGAACCGCTGGTCACCCAGCGCCACGTCGGCCTCCACCCAGCGAAGAGCAGAGGAGCGGCAGATCACGTCGTCACTGCGCGCGCGGCTGTCCTCATAAAGAACGACCTTGCCCTCGCGCAGCGCCTCCACCCTGGTGCCAGCCCGCTGCACCCGCGCCCGCTCAAGCAGATAGGCAAGGTCGAAGGTGTCGCCTACTTTCCCTTGCCGACTGTTAATCCGCATGCGGAAGGCGCGAGCGGCCAGATACTGGTCCCAGCGACCCTTCGGGACGGCTCCCGCTACGCGACCCTGGTCAGGCCCGCCGAGGAGGTCGTCCAGGGCCTCCTCCAGCCTGGCGATGAGGTCCACGTCAGTGATCTCGGTGATGTATTCGACGAACTCCAGATCCGGGTGCGGGCGTTCCTCGCGGCAGACCCGCGAGATCTCCCGGACGTCGGAAAGGAGGTCCGGGCCATCGACTCCGAGGTGCAGCCGGAGCCCAACGCCACCGTGCGCACTGGAGACGCGCGCCCGACTCCGCGAAGAGACGGTGAGTTTCACACCGCCGAGACGGCCGCCGATCGTACGGACGATCTGCGCGTGCTCCTCGATCCCGAAGGTCCGCACGGATGCCCCGCCAGGAACCAGGGTGATGTCGGTCTTCCCGCTACCCGGCGTCTGCCGGACCAGGTCGTTGACCTCGGCGGGGTTGACCTGCCGGATGGCGAAGCGCAGTCCGAAGCGCTTGTCCTTCAGGCGGTTGGCGATGAGGTGGTGGCCGAGTCCGTAGCCGATGGCGTACACCTCGTCGTCGAGGGCGAACATGAGCAGTGAGGCAGGTTGGATGCTGGGGCGGGAGACCCAGCGGTTGCTGGTGCGCCGCAGGTCGGGGTACCAGCTTGCCTCGGCCTTGGCGAACACGCCGTCGATCATGATCGCGGGCACGCCGAGCTCGTCGGACAGGATTTCGACATCGGCGCTGATTGAGATCAGCTGGGTCATGTCAAGCGCGTCGTACATCGCCTCGATGGTGGGGGCTACGCCCTTGGCGCGGTAGAGGGTGCGCTTGGCGGTGGTGTGGGTCATGAGGTGCTCCTTCTCGCGGAAGGTGCCGGAGTTGGGCCGCGGCACCGGGGGAGTGCTGTGAACAAGGATGCGATCCGACAACGGCTGGCGTAGGCAAAATAGCACCATGAAGCTTGATAAGGGGGGTTATCATCACATGGAGTGGAAGTAAATGATCTTGCACGGTTGCGCAGGAGGGAGGGGGCCGAGTTGGTGCAGGCCGGTTGGGAGCCATGGGCAGAGGTTGCTAGATGCTCCCGCCGATGGTTGGCGAAGCCTGGATCGCAGGGACGGCGAAGTGCGGGCTGAATGCGCGGTCGAGCGTCTGCGCTGTGAAGGAGGATCCAGCCTGTCGCGAAAGCGGACGAATGACCTGATAGTGGGGGTTATCAAAGGAAGCCATGGTCGAGTCTGGCCTGTTCGCCTAGGCTGGCTCAGACACGAGAGGAGGTGCTGACGATGCGAAACCCATGGAGGGGCGCAACGCTGATCTCGATGCCGGAGATTGCAGAGCTGGCCAAAGTCCAGCGACCCGTCGTCAGCACTTGGCGTCGCAGGTACCGTGAATTCCCCAAACCTGCCTCTGGTGACCATGAGCACCCACTCTTCGATGCTGCCGAGATCGCTAGCTGGCTGGTGAAGACTGGCCGAGCCAAGCGCCGGGACATCGACGGAGATCTGTACCTGCATACCCTCGGCAGGCTCTCCGGTCAGCTACCGCCTCGAGCTCTCATGGCAGCCCTGACCTCGTTGATCGCGCTGCGACACTGCATCGATGACGAGCTCGACGATGGTGAGCCAGGCGTTCTGGGCAGACTCCAGGAGCGGGCTGCAGAGCACGACCCCGCCGATGAGCTGCTGCGGTCGGAAGTCGAGGCGATCCGGGCGCCTTGGTTGCCGAAGGTGGTCGACGAACTGGTCGAAGCTGCCTATGGCGCGACCGGCGCATACGAAAAGATCATGGACATCAGGGAGCGCCTCGGCGCGACCGACTTGACCGCCGACCGTCTCGCCCCGCTCCTGGCCCGTCTCATCGCCAAGCTCGCTGCTGCCACAGCCCGCGCCGACTGGTATGGCATCGCGAAGATCTCAGATCCGTATGCGGGTACCGGGGATCTGCTCCTCGAGGTCTCTCAGCTTCGCGATGACCAGCCGATGCACCTCACCGCCTGCTGCACCGACCCCTACCTGGCACGGCTCACCCGGCGTCGTCTCTCCGTCCATGATCTGCACGAGGGAGATTTCTCAGTACAGACAACGCCTGGATCTAGTCTGCAACAAGCGGATGTCATCGTCGCGCAGCTTCCCTACCGGGCGGGTGAGGAGCGCAACGTCAACGACACCCTCGAGCTCATGAGTGACCTGTCGGCGGACCTGCGGCAGGGAGCGACCGCCATCATCGTCGCGCCAGCCGACACCACCGCGGCGTTGGACCCGATCAGCCAGGCGGGCAAGCTTCGCAGCCACCTCATCAAGGACGCGACCAAAGCGATTATCCGACTACCCGGCGGGCTAGTCCCGGCCCGGCCCGGTTATGAGGTCGCACTCTGGGTGCTGAACTCCTACTACGGGAACGATCTAAAGGGCAACCTGCTCGTCGCTGACATCTCTGACCAGCCGCTCACCGAGGGCATCGTCGATGCCCTCGCCACCGACATCCTCACCTGGCGCGAGCCGGGCTATGATCCCGCCGCACACCGCCTGTCCTACGCGGTGCAGCTACCGATCGCAGCAGTCGTCCGGTCCTCCCGGACCCTCACCCCGCGTTACTTGAACCTGAGCGAAGATCCCGTCGACCCGCACGAACAGGTCGCCCGCAGCCTCGACCTTGAGCGGATACTCCAAGAAGCACGTCCCAACCGGGCCATGGACCTGCACATCGAGACCAGCGACGCCCGATCCCGGCCCCGCACCGAAACCCTTGGCCAGCTGACCAAAGGCGCACGGGACAAGGCCAATCTTCTGTCGATGCAGAGAGGGACCCGGGTCGACGTCGCGCTGATCCGCCAGCAGCCGGGGCGCGCAGACTCGTATTCGCTGATCGGCCCGCAGGAGGTCGGTGGCCGGTCGTCTCTCGGATCTCGGGTCGTAGATCGGTTAGAGTTCGAGCGGCGCTACCCCAATGCGCGACGGAGTCTCCCCGGCGACGTAGTGATCACCACCATCCCTGAGCCGGGCGTGATCGTTGACCATGACGGCTACTCCGTGGTCGAGTTCCCTGCCCGAGTGCTGCGAATTAGCGAACTCGGCCGGGAGCATTTCACTTCGCGAGTCCTCGCCGCACTGCTGTCTCGCTCCAGCCGGACCGCCGGCGCGATCCGGCCGGTACAGCGGTTGGAAGAACTGTGGCTACCGCTGCTGTCTCCGGCTGACCTGCACCGATTTGACCGGCTGCTCGCCGAACTCGACGAGCGCCGTCGGCTGGCCCTCTCCGAGCTCGACGCCCTCGCCGAGCTCGGTCAGATCGCCGCGACAGGACTCACCGACGGAACCCTGACCCTCGCTGACCACAGCACTCAAGACTGAGGAGCACAATGCCGCCCCGCAAAAAGCCCGCCCCCGGCCAAGAAGCCCTGCCTGGCACCACCACGATGGCGGACCTCAAGGAAATCCTCTGGAAGGCTGCCGACAAGCTGCGCGGCTCCATGGATGCCGCTGAGTACAAGGACTTCGTCCTCAGTCTGGTCTTCCTCAAGTACACCTTCGATGCTTGGGAGGAACGCCGCCGCGTTTTGTACGCCGACCTCATCACCGACGGCGTCCCGGAGTCCAGGATCGAATCATTCCTGGACGATAAGGATGAGTATGCACGGGAGGGCATCTTTTGGGTGCCAGCCGATGCACAGTGGCCCGAGCTCAAGGCCAACGCGAAGCCCGGTCCGGGCGAGATCACCATTGGAGAGCGAATCGATAATGCGATGGGCGCGGTCATGAAGGAGAACTCAGCGCTCACCGGCGTCCTCCCGAAGATCTTTAACCGTAAGGAAGTGGACCAGCGGAGGCTTGGCGAGCTTGTCGACCTGATCAGCGACGCCCGGTTTACTGGCCACGAAGGCAGGACCGCTGCTGACGTACTCGGCGAGGTGTACGAGTACTTCCTGGAGAAGTTCGCCCGCGCCGAGGGCAAGCGAGGCGGCGAGTTCTACACACCCTCCAGCATCGTCCGCCTCATGGTCGAGATCCTCGAGCCCTACAGGGGCAGGGTGTACGACCCGTGCTGCGGTTCCGGAGGCATGTTTGTCCAAGCCGAGAAGTTCATCCTCAACCACCGCGGCCGCCGCGACGACATCGCCGTCTATGGCCAGGAGTCCAACCAGCGCACCTGGCGGCTCGGCAAGATGAACACCGCGATCCACGGCCTGTCTGCCGACCTAGGCAACAGCTGGGCTGACACATTCTACGAGGACAAGCATCCCGACCTGAAGGCCGACTTCATTCTCGCCAACCCGCCGTTCAACATGTCGGACTGGCACCGCAACACCGAAGACCCCCGCTGGCGCTTCGGCATCCCGCCCGCAGGCAACGCCAACTTCGCCTGGATGCAGCACATCGTTTTCAAGCTTGGTGTTCACGGCACCGCCGGCGTCGTGATGGCCAACGGTTCCATGTCCTCCAAGCAGTCCGGCGAAGGTGAAATTCGTACCGAACTGGTCAATGCGGATCTGGTTGCTTGCATGATCGCGCTACCGTCCCAACTCTTCCGCACCACCCAGATTCCCGCCTGCCTCTGGTTCTTCGCCAAAGACAAGACCTCGCTCGGTGGCCACACCGACCGGCAGGGCCAGGTCCTGTTCATCGACGCTCGGAACATGGGCACCATGCTCGATCGCACTGAGCGAGTCTTCACAGACGACGACATCAAGAAGATCTCCGAGGTATATCACGCCTGGCGCGGTACCAAGAGCGCCCGCGATGCCGACCTCGTCTACGCCGATGAGCCCGGCTTCTGCTACTCCGCCACCCGCGAAGAACTCGCCGCGCACGATGACATCCTCACCCCTGGCCGCTACGTCGGCGCCACCGGAGCCGACGACACTGACGACGAACCCCTCACAGAAAGAATCGACCGACTCACCAAAGAACTCTTTACTCGCTTCGACGAATCCACCCTCCTTGAGCAGGTCATCCGGAAACAACTGGAGATGATTAATGAATAACTTGACTCTTGGAGAGTCTCTTGAACTCCTTATAGACAACCGTGGAAAGAACCCACCGTTCACCGATACAGGGATACCTGTTATTTCGGCGAAACATGTCAAGGGCGGAAAGCTTCACCTGCGAGAGGCGCGTTTCGTTTCTCCCGAAACCTATAGGTCCTGGATGCCTGTGGCACTGATGGAGAACGACGTAATACTTACCTCTGAAGCCCCACTTGGGCGGGTGGCTCTGGTGAAGGATTCCCTTCCTCTCGTTCTCGCCCAGCGGCTCTATGGACTTCGAGGTAGACGTGGAGTTCTGGACAGCAAGTTTCTCTTCTATGCGCTACAGACAGGTGGCTTGCAGGCCCAACTCCTGGCCAGATCTTCCGGTACTACTGTGGTTGGGATTAGGCAGCCTGAGCTCCTGAAACTTCAGATTCCAGCTCCCGACTACCCGGAACAAAGGAAAATATCTGCCTTGCTCGGCGCCCTCGATGACAAGATCGCCGCCAACGACCAGATCATCGCTGGCGCACTGGACCTTGCTGATGCCCTTCACGCACAAGCGGTAGGAGATTCCAGTCCCGGCGAGGATACGTTTGCTTCTATTGCGGCTGTATTTGGTGGAGGCACCCCGCGAACGGCGGAACCGAGCTATTGGGATGGCGATATACTTTGGACTACCCCAAGCGATGTAACAGCACTCCCATCGCCCTATCTCTTCGGTACCAAGCGGATGATTACGAGCGCCGGACTAGAAAGCTGTGCCTCGCGCCTCTATCCAGCAGGTTCCATTTTTATGACATCACGAGCGACCATCGGAGCCTTCGCTGTGCCGCAGCGTCCGGCAGCAGTCAATCAAGGTTTCATCGTGGTCATCCCCAAGGATCCAGCGCTTCGCTGGTGGCTATTCCATGAGATGAGGTCTCGTGTCGACGAGATGCTCAGCCTTGCGAACGGCTCAACATTCCTAGAGCTCAGCAGGAAGAACTTCAAAGCGATGACCGTTCGGCTCGCCTCCCCTGAGGCAATCGCGGAGTTCGACGCCAAAGCTGAGGCACTGCACCGGCGCGCTGCACACGCTGCTCAGGAGACACAAACACTCACGGAGTTGCGGGACACGTTGTTGCCAAAGCTCATGTCAGGGGCGATCAAGGTGCGGGACGCGGAGAAGGCTGTGGATGTGTCGTATGACGGGGTATAGCGAAGCAGACCTGGAGCACGACGTTCTCGAGATTCTCGGGGAGCTTGGGTGGGAGCCGAAGAACGGGCCGCAGATCGCTCCCGGGTCGGGTGAGCGGGAGTCGTGGGATGAGGCGATCATTCCGGAGCGGCTGCGGGAGGCGGTGGCGCGGGTCAATCCAGGTCTGCCGGCGACGGCCGTAGATGAGGTCGTGCAGCTGGTGCTGACGGCCGAGTCGCAGGATCTACGGAACGAGAACTTCCGGCTACACGAGTTCCTTACCAAGGGGATCCGAGACATCATCTATACCGACGAGTACGGCGCCGAGCAGAACCCAACGGTGTATCTCATCAATCGGGCAGATCCATTCAATAACGATCTCCTCGCGGTGCGGCAGGTCACCGTGGTCAACCCAGTGAATAAGGACATCAAGTCCCGGTTCGACGTGATGCTCTACCTCAACGGTCTGCCAGTCGGCGTAGTCGAGCTGAAGAAGCCTGGCGATCCGCACGCCACCCCAGAGATCGCCAAGAACCAGCTGGACTCGTACACCAAGGATGCATGGCGTGCGTTCCGCAGCAATGTGATCTGCCTGGCATCCGACGGGATCGAGGCGCGCTACGGTACTGCCTTCACCCCGTGGAACCACTATGCGCCCTGGAAGGTCAACGAAAGCGGCCAGCCGGTTGAGGACGTGAACTCCAACTGGGAGAATTCCGAGCTGGTCCTCGCTCTCTTCGGTCTCTTCAACCCCGCACAGTTCATCGAACTGCTGGACGGCTACGTGGGCTTCTTCCGCTCGGACAATGGCCTGACGAAGCTGATCGCCAAGCCGCATCAGTACTTCGCAGTGAAACGGGCAGTCAGTAAGACGATCGAAGCGGTCCGCAGCAATGGCAAAGCCGGAGTGGTGTGGCACACCCAGGGGTCTGGCAAGTCCCTGGAAATGGAGCTGTACTCCGGACAGGTGCTGCGGCACAAGTCGCTCGGCAACCCGACGATTGTGGTAATCACCGACCGGACTGACTTGGACGACCAGCTGTTTCAAGGCTTCAACGCTAGCGAGCTGCTACCAGAAAAGCCGGTGCCGGTGACCAGCCGGAACCATCTGCGGACCGAGCTTACTAACCGGCGCACCGGCGGAATTTACTTTACAACCCTGCAGAAGTTCGGCCGGACCAAGGCAGAGAAGGACTCAGGGGCCGCGCATCCGCTGCTGTCGGAACGGCGCAACATTATCGTGATCGTCGATGAAGCGCACCGCAGCCACTATGACGACCTTAACGGTTACGCGCGGCATCTCCGGGATGCGCTCCCATACGCCACGATGATCGCTTTCACAGGAACCCCGATCCGCAGCGCGGAGAAGGATACCACGGCGGTGTTCGGCGAGCTCATCGATACCTACGACCTGACGCGCGCAGTTGAGGACGGCGCCACCGTCCCGGTTTTCTATGAAAGCCGCCTGATCCCCGTACACCTGCCCGACGGCCTCACCGCAGAAGAACTGGACGAGAAGGTAGACCAGGCGACCGAAGGGCTCGACGACAACGAGCGCAAGCAGGTCGAGCAAGCAACGGCAGTGATGACAAGCGTGTACGGGGCGCCGGCGCGTCTTGAGAAGCTGGCTGCCGACATCGTCGACCATTGGGAGGCCCGGTCCGAGTCGATGAAGCAGTTCATCGACGCCAAGGGCAAAGCGATGATTGTGTGTGGTACCCGGGAGATCTGCACCGGACTGTACAGGCAAATTATCGCCATAAAGCCTGACTGGCACTCAGATAGTGTGACCGAAGGCAAGATCAAGGTCGTCTACAGCAGCAACCCGTCCGACCCGCCGGAGTTGACCGCTCACCGGCTCCGTCCATCGGAACACAAGACGATCCAGAGGCGGATGAAGAACGCCAACGACGACCTCGAGATCATTATCGTCAAGGACATGCTGCTGACGGGGTTCGATGCTCCCCCGCTGCACACCCTCTACCTCGACCGTTCGATGCGCGACGCGCAGCTTATGCAGACCCTAGCCCGGGTGAACCGTACGTACCTCAATAAGCAGGACGGTCTGATGGTGGGGTACGCCCCCCTCCACGACAACTTGCTGGATGCACTCGCTGAATACAGCGCAGACGACCGGAGCGATGCCAAGAGCAAGCCGATGGGGCAGAACCTGTTGGACGAACAACATGGCGCGATCACCAAGGTCCGTGACCTCCTCGATGTGCTCGGCAACATCCATCTGCACGGCTACCCCTGGCGCAAAGGTCTCGCGGCGAACTCGCCGAAGGCCTGGCGTGACACCGTGCGAGGTGCGGCGGCCTTCTTGCGCGACCCCAAGCATCCCGGTAACCAGGTCGACCTTGAGGCCGAGGAGCGAGAGCCCACGCTGAAGGAGCGGTTCGCTGCGGAGAGCGCCCGGCTCTCCAGGTTCTACGGCCTGTGCGGAAATTCGGGGCTTCTCAACGATGTGAAAGATGAGATCGTCTTCTTCAAGGAAGTCCGGACCGTGATGGCCAAGTTCGACGCTGCCGAGCGGGTCGCCGAGGGCCGCCCGATCCCCGCTGAAGTAGAGCTTTTCCTAAAACAACTCACGGCCGGTGCGATCGAGGCCGACGCGGTCACCGACCTGTTCGCCGAAGCCGGACTTACCCGCCCAGACTTGTCGAACCTGGATGAGGAGTACCTCAAGCGGATGCAGGCGGCTCACCAGCCTGCATTGGCCATCGAGGCCCTACGTCGACTGGTCCAGCAGGAGATGCGCAAGGTCACCAAGCACAACATCGTTCGGCAGCAGTCCTTCTCTGACCGCCTCATTGACCTGATGCGCAAGTACACCAACCAGAACCTGAGCGCCGCCGAGATCATCGCAAAGCTGATCGAGATGGCCAAGGAGGTCTCAGCCGATGCCAGGCGAGGCGAGCAGTTCAACCCACCGCTGACCAACGACGAACTCGCCTTCTTCGACGCCGTAGCAGCCAAGGACGCCGTGAAAGCGCTCATGGGTGACGGCGATGCCTCCATCGGGGAGCAGAAACTGGCAGCGATTGCTCGTGACCTCGTCGTAGCTGTCAAGAAGAATCTCTCGACCGACTGGGCCGCCCGCGACGATGTTCAGGCCAAGCTCCGCTCCATCATCAAGCGGCTACTCGCTAAGCACGGCTACCCGCCGGAAGAGGAGAAGGACGCCATCGATAAGGTCATACAGCAGTTGGAGACCTTCGCCGACGAATGGTCGCCAGTCACAGCGTAGCGATGCGATGATTTGACACACCCATCGGCCGCGGTTCGCTCGGCGGGCGTGAGCCGCGTGGTTTCGAGCATCTTGGCCTGTTGCCATGGCGCGGTACCTTGGCGACTCCGGCGGAGCGGATCGAGCCTTGTTTTTTCATCTGGGCGACCATGTTGGCGCGCAGACGATCGGTCGACTCGGATGACAGAGTGCCAGTAGTCCCTCACGTTAGTTTCGTCCTACGACAGTTTCCGGACGATGGGTGGCGACCCCAGAGCATGGCCTCAGGATCTCGAAGCCCTCCGTTGAGAGATCACCACCCCCACTTACGTGGCCATCGCAGCGTCTCGGCCCAAACATGCAGGTCGGGTCAATAGTCCGCCCTTGTGCAGGATCTTCGCGAACTCTCCCCTTAGTCCTCTCTTTCTGGCACAGCGGTAGCCATTCTGAGCGCGACGCGGTGGATTATGCGCAGCGCACCTCATCGCTCCATTCGGTGTGGAGTGATGTGCGTGCGGTGTCGGATGGATACCGTCAGCGCGTGGATGTGTGTGCTGAGCGGATCGCCTTGTTCATCGCCGTACGAGAGGTGCCGTACGGCACGGACGGCGCACACGACGCCGCGACGCTGATGACGCTTGGATGCGGCGACTGCCTGGCCAAATCCGCCTATCTGATCGAAGGCTTCCGGGCGCTCGGTTATCCGGCCCGGCGGGTCCGGTGGCTGTATCACCTGCCCGACCAGCCAGCAGAGGTGCGGCTGCTGCCCTCACGGCAGGACGTACATTCGGCTGCCGAGGCACTGATCGATGGCCGGTGGACGCTGGTGGATGCCACCCACGATCCGCCCCTGGCCGCCGCCGGGCTGGCCGTCGCCGAGTGGGACGGCATCACTGATACCGTTCCGGCCTACGAGCCGCGTGGGCCGCTGTGGCGGCAGGGGGACGGGCCCGAACCGGTGCCGAACGTCGACGTCAACGAAACCGTCGGCGTCGACAGCGGCGACAGTTATCAGAAGGCATTCAACTGGTGGCTGCGCGAGGTCCGTGCCGGAGCCGTAACGAACGCACCCTGGTGCGGGGGCGGCTGATGTCTGACGCCTCGCCGCTCTACCGCGATGCCGCTTTTGCCCGTCACACCTACCTGGTCATCGACTTCGAGGGGTTGACCCCTGCTGGGCATCCTGCCGTTCCAGTGGAGGTGGCGGTCCTCGCCCTCACCGTCGCCGACGACGGGCTGTCGCAACTGTGGAGCTTTGAATCGCTGATCGCACCGCCCGTCGAGGTGCCCGTCACCTCCTTTGATGTGCGTATGACGGGCATCACCGCGGCGATGCTGGCCACGGCTGCTGGCCCTGAGCAGGTCATGGCCGATCTCGACCGTCGACTCACGGCGCCGCCGTACCGGCTGGTCGCCCACCACGCGCCCACTGAGGCGGGTCTCATCGCCCACCAGCGGCCACACTGCCCCGTCTTGGCTGCTGTCCCGCTGCTGGACACCGTACGCCTGGCCCGCGTGCTGTATCCGGAGCTGCCGTCGCACCGGCTGGATGATCTGGTGAGGTATCTGCGCGTCGAACCGCCTGCGCGTCGTCATCGGGCGATGCCGGACGTGCAGGCCACGGCGCGGGTCTTCGAGCGCCTGGTGACCGAGGGCGGGCGGACAGGCTGCTGGCGCCAGCTTTTCGATCTTGACCGCTTTGGTGGGCTCGCGCCCAAACGTCTGACGTCATCGGCCGGAGTTCAGGTCGGACTGTTCTGAGGCCACAGCACGAGGCACGGCGATGGCGACCTCCACGGTCTCAGAGAGCCTCCATATCGCCGATGTCGATCCCTGACCAGTCTCACCGCTGCCAACATTCAGCATGCTCGCTCGTGAGGAGCCATATGGACCGCCCCGGCGAAGTTGGAGGCTACTTCGCTTGGTTTTTGGTCGATACGGGCGCGTTGCCGTGTGACCGGTAGAACGCTTCCTCGTACTCGTGCGGGGGAACGTTCCCGCAGAAAGAATGTACCCTTTCCATGTTGTACCAGGCCACCCATTCCATGGTGGCGATCGTCACATCCATGACATTCTTCCAGCCGCCATGGAAATCGATGAGTTCCTTCTTGTAGAGACTGTTGAGCGATTCCGCCACGGCATTATCGTAGGAGTCGCCTTTTCTGCCCACCGAACGGGCCGCACCGATCTGATCTAGACGCTCGGCGTAGCGAATAGACGTGTATTGAACGCCACGATCAGAATGATGAACCATGCCGCCGTCAAGGCGGTCACCACGCGCCCAGATCGCCATTTCCAGAGCGTCCAACGCCAGCTCGGCACCCAAATGATCGGCGACCTGCCAGCCGACGATGCGCCGGGAGAACAGGTCCTGGACGAACGCGGCGTACACCCAGCCGGCAGCGGTGTCCACATAGGTGATGTCGGCCACCCACCTGCGGTTGGGCGCGTCCGCGGTGAAGTCGCGCTCCAGCAGGTCGCTCGGCCGCTCGGCGCCCGGCAGAGTGGTGCGGGGACGCTTACGCTTGGCGCTCACGCCGGCGATGCCCAGCTCACGCATCAGCCGCTCGACCGTGCACCGGGCCACGATGATGCCCTCGCGGTTGAGCTGAACCCACACCTTCCGCGCACCATACACTTTGCGGCCCGGACCTTCCCACACCCGCATGATCTCCTTCTTCAACGCCTCATCACGCACCGCACGAGCCGACGGCTCCGACTCGCGTTTCTTAGCCGCCCAATACGTCGACGGCGACAATTCCAGGACAGCACACAAAGGCTCCACACCGAACCGGTCCCGATGGGAATCGATGAACTCGACTAGCGCGGCAGTTTCGGGTCGAGTTCCCGGGCGAAATAAGCCGACGCGGCCTTCAGAATCTCGTTCGCCCGACGAAGTTCACGGTTCTCACGCTCGAGCTCGGCGATGCGCTGTGCGTCGCTGGTCGTGGTACCAGGACGCTCGCCCTGATCGACCTCGGCCTGACGGACCCAGGTCCGCAACGCTTCACGATGCACTCCGAGCCGGTCGGCGACACGGGCGATCGTCCCAGTCCGCTCACCGCTCTGCTCACGCAACTCAAAGACCAACCGAACCGCACGATCACGCAGCTCAACGGAGTACTTCCTCGGGGGCGCCATGGTCCCTCACCCTTCCAGGTGTCAGGGCCTCCAACGAACCCGGGGCGGCTCAATAGGATTCGCGCCTGGTGACCTGCGGGGACGCTTCAAAACATCGCGTCCGTGTTCGCGAGCCTGCAGGCTATGGCCGCGCTGGTATACCTCCCCGCCCTTAGGGATGCGGACGCATGTGCACGTCCGCTGCGGTAGCCGGGCGGGCGGAGGACCGGCGGAGAAGTCGAACCACTGGTGCTTCCGCCCGCGCGAGACAGCCGCACATCGCGAAGGAGCAGGAGAAATGACCATCAAGTTCGGCTTCTACGGCCGGGTATCGACCGAGGACAATCAGGACCCGCAGGCATCACGGGCCTGGCAGCTGCACCGGGCAAGGGCACTGATCGAATCGCGGGGCGGGGAGATCGTCGCCGAGTTCTTCGACATCGACAAGTCCCGTTCGATCCCCTGGCAGCTCCGCCCGCACGCGGCGGCGCTGATCGAGGAGCTGAAGGACCCGCTGCGGGGCTTCGACGCGGTGGTGATCGGGGAGCCGCAGCGGGCGTTCTACGGCAACCAGTACAGCCTCACCTTCCCGCTGTTCGAGCACTTCGGCGTCCCGCTATGGGTACCAGAGGTGGGCGGACCGATCGATCCGGCGAACGAGGCCCACGACATGATCATGGGGGTCTTCGGCGGGTTGTCGAAGGGGGAGCGGAACCGCATCAAGATCCGGGTGCGGGCCGCCATGGCGGCGATCACGGCGACCGAAGGCAGATTCCTGGGCGGGCGTCCGCCGTACGGGTACCTGCTCCAGGACGCCGGTCCGCACCCGAACCCGGGCAAGGCGGCCGATGGCCGGAGACTGCGCAGGCTGGTGGCCGATCCGGTCACCTCGCGCGTGGTGCGGTGGATCTACAGCGAGTTCCTCAAGGGGCGGGGCTATCTGGACCTCGCCGAGGACCTGACGCGGCAGGGCATCTTGTCGCCGTCAGCCAGC
Source organism: Nonomuraea purpurea (assembly GCF_042650645.1). Classification (NCBI taxonomy): domain Bacteria; kingdom Bacillati; phylum Actinomycetota; class Actinomycetes; order Streptosporangiales; family Streptosporangiaceae; genus Nonomuraea; species Nonomuraea purpurea. The sequence continues at coordinate 1,522 of NZ_JBHSBI010000061.1, read as the reverse complement.
GATCCTGGGCGGAACAAGCATCGGGATCAGCGGGCGTGGTCGAGGTACGCCGTCCGGGTCATCCTCACCAACCCGCGCTATACGGGCCACCAGGTGTGGAACAAGCAGCGCAAGGACGAGGTCCTGCTGGACGTGGAGAACGTCGCGCTGGGGACGACGACCAAGCAGCGGTGGAACACCAAGGACCAGTGGATTTGGTCCGAGCATCCGGTCCATGACGCGATCGTGAGTGTCGAGGAGTACCAGCGCGTACAGGAGATCCTCGCCACGCGTGCCAGGGGCCAGTACAGCCAGCGTCCCCGCCCTACCCGGCGTCCGTACGCGTTGCGGGGCGTACTCTTCTGCGGGTACTGCGAGCGCCGGATGCAGGGCAACTGGAACAACCAGCAGGCCTACTACCGGTGCCGCTTCCCCAACCAGTACGCCATTCTCAACGACCTCCACCATCCCAAGGCCGTCTACCTGCGGGAGGCGAAGATTCTTGATGAGGTCGATGGCTGGTTGGCGACCGCGTTCGGGCCAGACGCGCGGGAACGCACGATCGCGGCCATGACCGAGCAGGCGATCGCCCCGAACGAGACTGTCCTACTCGACCTGCGGCAACAGCTGCCGAAGTGCGATCGCAAGCGCAGCCAGCACCGATCCACGCTGGACGCTGGAGGCGATCCGATCGAGATCTTCTCGTGGATCAACGAGACCAAGAACGAACGCGCCCGCCTGGAGGAGGAGCTGAAGACCGTCCCGGCCGTGCAGCCCACCAGCGTCGCGGAGATCAGATCAATGATTGAGGAAATCGGCGACTTGGTGCGTCTGATCGGAGAGGCGGACTCCGGCGACAAGGCCGAGCTCTACATGCGGCTCGGCCTGAAGCTTACGTACTATCCGGAAAAGCAATATCTAGAGGCAAGGATTGAACCCGAGCCCCTACGTCGGCGCTCGGTGTGTTTCCGAGCCAAACTACACAAGTTGAATGCCTAGAGTCTTCAACTCGTGACGGATAGCGCTCGGTGCGGTACGACCGGGGTACGCGGTACGGACAAAGAATTGGGACACTCTGCCCCGCATCCTGTGCTCCCGCCGCGTCGGCCCGTTTCTAGGCGCGTTCGTGTCCCAGGGTTACCTCACGCTGGATTGGGAGATCCAGACGGTTGGGCGGCAGGTGCCGAATGTGCGGCCCTCGCAGAGTTTGAAGGCTGTGATGCGGCTGAAGAAGGTGGAATCGGTGCCGCAGCCCCATCGTGCGCCGTTTCTGTCGATGACGGTCCACTCTTGAAGGTAGGAGGTGGCGTATTCGACTCGGACGGCTCGGCCGTCGTTTCTGAGATCGCATATCTTGATGTGCTTGCGGTTGGCTGAGACGGTGACTGAGCCCCAACCGGCTTCGTCGTGCCAGCCGTCCGAAACATCAGCGGATGCCGGCGAAGCGGCTAGCCCCGTTTTCCGCACGTGCGGTTGTTTGAAGATCGCCAGGTTGCTGTGGTGATCGTCATCGCGGTATGACCTGGCTGGTGAGACAGCGTGC
>NZ_JBHSBI010000060.1:0-20713 GCF_042650645.1 Nonomuraea purpurea | reverse complement strand
GGTCGGCCTGGGCGACCTGGGCGCGCAGCACGTCACCGAGCGCCACCAGGTCCTTGTCGGCGTTCGGGATCTCCACCCCGATCGCCGACTTGCCCGGGATAGGCGACAAAATCCTGACATCTGCGGACTTGACCGCGTACGCGATGTTCTTCGTGAGCGCCGTGACCTTCTCGACCTTGACCGCCGGCCCCAGCTCGATCTCGTAGCGGGTCACCGTCGGCCCCCGGGTGAAGCCGATCACCTGCGCGTCGATGGTGAACTGCTCCAGCACGCTCGTCAGCGCGTTCACCACGGTGGTGTTGGCCTTGGTCTGCGGCTTGGGCGCCGTGCCCGGCTTGAGGAACTGCAGGTCGGGCAGGCTGTAGGGGCCCGCCTGCGGCGACAGCACGAGCTGCTCGACCTTGCGCGGCGCGGGCGTCGGCTGCGGCGGCTCAGAACGCCGTTCGGCCTCGGGAGCGGGCGCCCCCTCCTCTTCCGCCAGCCCTGGGACGATCTCGGGAGAGTGCTCGTCGCGTTTTTCTGACTTCTCTGACAGGACAGGCGTGTCGTAGGGCTTGACGGTCTCGCCGGGACCCTCGCCGCCGTCGCCCTTCTTGGTCCGGACGCGCTTCTTGGCGGCCTCGCGCGGCTCCGGCTCCGCGTGCCGCTCAAATAGCAGGTGCTTGAGCTCGCTCAGCCGCTCGGGGATGCGGTGGACGGGAGTGGCGGTGATCACCAGCACGCCGAACCCGGACAGGAGCAGCAGCAGCGGGATCGTGATCCAGGGCGGCAGGATGCTCATCGGCGGCGCCGACACGATGAACCCGATCATGCCCCCGGCCTGCGACACCTTGTCCATGCCCTGGCCCTCGCCGGCCGGGTAGGGCGTGTCGTTGGTCACGTGGATCACGCCGAGCACGCCGACCATCAGCGCGGCCCAGCCGATCACCATGCGTCCGGTGTCGGCGTTCTGGTCGGGGTGACGCAGATAGCGCCAGGCCAGCAGGCCGAGCAGCAGCGGCAGCGCCCAGGCCAGCGAGCCGAACACCCCGCGCATGGTGACGTTCACCACACCCGCGACCGCGCCCGCGGAGTCGCGCCAGACCATGGCCGCCAGCACGATCGCGCCGGCGAGCACGGTCAGGCCCACCCCGTCGCGGCGGTGCGCGGGATCCAGGTCGCGCGCGTTCTTGCCCAGCGCGCGGGCCGCGCTGCCGATGCCGTTGGCGAACAGCATCCACAGCCCCACGACCAGCTTGCCGATCATGGTGAAGACCCAGCTGACCGGGTCCTGGTGGGTCACGGAGGGCTTGCGGCCCGAGGCGGTCCCCTTCGTTCTGGGACGCCCCGCCGACGTGCCGGTCCGCTTCGCGGGGGTCGAGCGAGACGAGGTCGACCGCTTCGCCGGCCCCTTCGATGAGCTTTTCGGCGTACGGGTGGCCATGATGCCAAAGGTACGTCGGAGACACCGTTGAACGGCGGAGACTCGCCGAACCCTCCTCAGATCGCCGGCTCGCAAAGGTGAGCATAGATTCACGAGATATCCGCGCAAAGGCCACATCGCCGCAGGCAAGGCTTTCATATACATAAGCCATGCCTCTCCTGAATCTCAGGGACGTCGCGGCGGAGACCGCGCTGCGCCCCGGCGTGCTCTACCGCTCAGCGCAGCCGCACACCCTCACGGCCGGGGACGCCGAACTGGTCGCGGGGCTGCGCCTCATCGCCGACCTGCGCGCCGAAGACGAGCGCGCCGCGGGCGACTGGGCGGCGGTCATGGGCGGGACCGTCCGGCACGCGCCGCTCGGCATCGGCTCCTCACTGTCCCCCGCCGCGCTCGCGGCGCTGCCTCCCGACATGGACCTGGGCGACATGTACGTCGCGCTCCTGGAGCACCGGGCGGCCTGGTTCGCCGCAGTCGTGGCGGAGATCGCCGACGGGCTGCCCGCGCTCGTGCACTGCGCGGCGGGCAAGGACCGCACAGGGCTCGTCGTCGCGCTCATCCTCGACCTGCTGGGCGTGGAGCACGAGGCCATCGTGCGCGACTACGCGCTCACCGCCAAGGCGCTGCCCGAGGTGCTCCCCATGCTCGGCCTGGCCGGGGCCGGCAACGTGCCCGCCGCGCTGCTTGAGGCCCCGGAAGGCGCGATGCGCACGTTCCTGGCGGCGCTGGACGCGCGGGACGGGGCCGAGCGGTTCCTGCTCGCCCACGGCCTGACCCCGGCCCACGCCGACCGTCTCCGCGCGGCCCTCCTCCCCTGACCCAGGTGGAGCAGGCAGGGGCTCCAACCGCGCGGCCACGGCTGCCTTCTTCACAACAGGAGGTATCAGGAGCATCATTCTGCCACTCTGATGAGTGACCGAACTGCCACATCGAGTGAGGTTCCAGGACGCAGAGTGGACACGACCCGAGTGTCTAGCACCGCCTTCGACGGCACACCCCATGCCCCGGCGCACGCGCGCAGATTCGTCCGCCAGGTGCTGGGCGAATGGCACCTGAGCCATCTGGCGGAGGACGCCGTACTGCTGACCAGCGAACTCGTCACGAACGCCGTCGTGCACGCCGGCACCGGCATCGAGCTGACATGCCGGCTGGACGTGGACGCCAGCCCGGCCAAACTCGAGATCGAGGTCGACGACCACCACCCCACGCGCACGATCCCGGCCGTCCGGCCGATGCCGGCCGACGGCCCCGCGGAGTCGGTGCCCCTGTCCGGGCGCGGCCTCGCGCTGGCGAGCATGCTCGCCGACGCCTGGGGCGTCACCTACACCAGGACCGCCAAACGCGTGTGGGTGCGCATGGACGTCACCGACTGCTGCGACCTCCAGGAGGCCGCGCCGGGCGTCGCAGGACCGCTCCCCGCCCCCGTCCCAGGGCCTCTTGAGACGCTGCACGTCGGCGTCGTGATCTGCGACCGCGACGGGCTCGTGGAGTCGTGGAACACCGAGGCGGAAAAGCTCCTCGGCTGGCGGCCGGAACAGGCCGTCGGCAAAAAGCTGCAGGACATGGTGTCCTGGAACGGACACGGCCCCTACGCGCTGTCGCTGGACGACACGCTCGGCCTGGGCCGCTGGCGGGGCGAGGCGCGCATGCTGCACGCCGAGGGCGGTCTGCTGCCCGTCTACGTCTCCCACCTGCGCACCCGCGGTCAGCGCAGCTCGATCTGGATGGTGGTCGCCGACGAGCACCGCGACGTGCTGACGCCGGCGCCCGCGCCGCCGCGCGGGGAGACGGGCGGGCGCATCAAGGACCTGCTCGACCACGACATGCCCTTCGCCGAACTGCTCGACACGGTCGCGCGGATCGTCCAGCTCTCCAGCGGGGGCGATGCCGCCTACGTGCTGCTGGCCGCCGACGGCGGCAACCGGTTCGGCGTGGCGGCGGGCGCGGGCGCGACGGCCGGGCTCGTCGGGGTGCTGGCGACCGGCGTGCTGAGCTCCGACCGCAAGGCGCCCGCCATGGTCGAGGACCTGCTGGCCGCGGACGTCGAGCTGGCCCAGCAGCTGCGCGCCCGGTCGCTGGCGTGCGCGCCGCTGCTCGTGGGCGGCGAGGTGATCGGCCACATCGTGGTGACGGCGGCCCGGCCCGGCCACTTCGACCAGGAGCTCACGGTCAGCCTCCAGCACATCGCCGACCAGGTGGCCGTCCCCGTGCATCGCGAACGGCTGGCCGAGCAGGACCGCGCGCACCGGGGGCGGCTGTCGTTCCTGGCCGAGGCGGGCGAGCTGCTGGCGGGCGTGCACGACGAGGAGCTGCTCGCGGCGCTGACCGCGCAGCTCGTCGTCCCCAAGATCGCCACGTGGGCGGCCGTCTACCTGACCGACCTGGCGGGCATGACCAGGCTCGCCCACGTGTGGCACGCCGAGGAGCGGCACAACGCCGACCTGCGCAAGTCGCTGCCCGCGATCCCGCGCACCGCCTTCGACGACGTGAGCTGGCCGGTCGGCCCCGAGACCGTGTTGTCGTTCCCGCTGCTGACCCAGGGCAGGTCGCACGGCGCGCTGGTGATCGGCAGGGCGGAGCCGACGCTACCGCTGGAGCTGGCCGACCTGCTGGCCGACCTGTGCCGCCTGGTCGCGCTCAACCTGCACACCGCCATGCTGTACGCCAGGCAGGCCACCACGTCGCGGGTGCTGCAGCGCAGCCTGCTTCCGATGCGCGTGGCGCCGATGCCGGGCCTGGAGTCCGCGGTCGTCTACGAGCCCGCCGAGGAGGGCGCGGACGTGGGCGGCGACTTCTACGACCTGTTCACGGTGTCCGACCACTGGTGCTTCGCGCTGGGAGACGTGTGCGGCAGCGGCCCGGAGGCGGCCGCGGTCACCGGCCTGGCCCGCCACGCCGTACGCCTGCTGGCCAAGGAGAACTACACCGTGGCCGACATCTTCGACCGGCTCAACCAGGCGCTGCTGGAGGAGGGCGAGGAGGGCAGGTTCCTCAGCTTGCTGTGCGGCGAGCTGACGCCGCTGCCCCAGGGCGGCGCGCTGTGCACGATCGCCTCGGCCGGCCATCCGCCGCCCCTGCTGCTGCGGACGGACGGCCGGGTCGAGGCGATGGCGAGCCCCCAACTGCTGCTGGGCGTCGAGGCCGGCGCCAGGTTCTACGTCGAGACGTTCGAACTGGCGCCGGAGGAGCTGCTGCTGTGCGTGACCGACGGCGTGACCGAGCGGCGCGACGGCGACCGGTTGCTCGACGACGACGACGGGCTGTCGGTGCTGCTGTCCGGCTGCACGGGGCTCAGCGCCCACGCGGTGGCCGAACGGGTGCGGCACGCGGTCGAGTCCTTCGCCGCCGAGCCGTCGCAGGACGACGTCGCGCTGCTGGTGATCAAGGCGTCGGCCGCCCTGCGCACGGTCAGGCCGTGAACCTGTAGGTCGTGGTGGAGGTGCGGCGCTCACCCGGCCTGAGCACCGTGGAGGGGAAACGCGGCTGGTTGGGCGAGTCGGGGAAGTGCTGCGTCTCCAGGCACAGCCCGGCGAAGGCCCCGAACGGGGTGGCGACCCCGTCCAGCATGCCGCCGGCGTAGAACTGCACGCCCGGCTCGGTCGTGGTGACCTCCATGGTCAGGCCGCCGCCGGTCACCTGGATGCCGCCGTCGAGCACGAAGCAGTGGTCGTAGCCGCCGTCGTAGCGCTCGCCCACGGTGTGCGGCGCGGTGAAGTCGAACGGCGTGCCCTTGACCGGCGCGAGCTCGCCCGTGGGGATCTTGTGCTCGTCCACCGGCAGGTAGTGCTCGGCGTCCATCCGCACGACGTGGTCCAGCACGTCGCCGCCGCCCTTGAGGTTGAAGTAGGAGTGGTTGGTCAGGTTGACCACGGTCGGGGCGTCGCTCTCGGCCGTGTAGTCGATGCGCAGCGCGTCGTCCTGGAGGGTGTAGGTGACCGAGGCGGTCAGCGTGCCCGGGTAGCCCTGGTCGCCGTCGGGGCTGGTCAGCGAGAGGGTCACCGAGTCATCGCCGCGCGCCTCGATCGTCCACACCTTGGCGTCGAAACCCGCCGTGCCGCCGTGCAGGCTGTTGGGGTCGTTGTTGACCGGGAGGCGGTACTCCACGCCGTCGAGGGTGAAGCGGCCGTCCGCGATGCGGTTGCCGTACCGGCCGACGACCGCGCCGAAGTAGCGGCTGCGGGTCAGGTAGTCCTCCAGCGTGTCGAGGCCGAGCACGACGTTGACGCCCGACACCTCCAGCGAGCGCACGATGGCCCCGTAGGTGAGCACCTCGGCGCGCAGCCGTCCCGACGACAGCTCCACACGCTCGACGTTCTCTCCCGACGGCAGCGTTCCGAAGATCATTTCTGGGCCCTTCCCGTGGACTCGCGGACGATGAGGGCGGTGTCGAGGGTCACTGTCGCGCCCTCGCCTCCCGACTGCAGCAGCAGATCGACGGCCATCCGCCCGGCGGCCACGGCCGGCATGGCCACCGTGGTCAGCTTGGGGCGGTTGAGCCGCCCCGGGAGGATGTCGTCGAACCCGATCACACTTATCTGGTCTGGTACCCCTATCTCCATCGCCGCCAGTCCCTCGATGAGACCGAGCGCCACGAGGTCGTTGTAGGCCAGCACCGCGGTCGCCCCGCAGGCCGCCACGTCGGCGGCCACGGACAGGCCGCCCGACTCGGTGGGCTGGTTGGGGCCGAAGAAGACGAGGTCGAGCCCGGGCGCCTCGGCGGCCACGCCCTGCATCTCGTTGCTGGTCCAGGAGCCGATCGGCCCGGAGACGAGCGCGATCCTGTGATGGCCGAGCCCCGCCAGGTGCTCCAGCGCCAGCTTGGCGCCCTGGGCGACGTTCATCAGCACGGCGGGCATGCCCTTGATCCGCCGGTTCACCACCACGAACGGCACGTCCTCCGCCAGGCGCTCGATCATCCGGTTGGACAGGCGGGGGCTGCACAGCAGGACGCCGTCCACCTGTTTGGCGAACGTCCTGATCAGCTCCTCCTCGACCCTGGGGTCCTCGTCGGTGTCGGCCACGAACACGTGGTAGTCGCGCCCCCTGGCCTGCGCCTGGGCCGCCTTGATGAGCGGCGGGAAGAACGGGTTGGCGATGTCGGCCACGATCAGGCCCATGTTGAACGTGCGGCCCGTCGTCAACGCCCTGGCCGCCCGGTTGGGGCGGTAGCCGAGGTCGTCGGCGGCGGCCAGCACGCGGCTCCTGGTGGCGGCATTGACCAGGTGCGGCGCGGAGAAGGTGCGGGACACGGTGGACACGTGGACGCCACAGGCGCGCGCCACGTCCTTGATCGTCGCCGCCATCGCCGTCCTCCCTTGCAAACGGTTGCCAGATCAAGCCTTGACCTTCATGCCCCCACCGTCAAGGTTCTTGCAACCGGTTGCTATGGCGTTACCAGCGGCCGCCCAGCTCCTTGAGCGTGAACACGCCTCCCGCGCGGTTGTGCAGGGGCTCGGACAGGTCGGGCTCGCCGTGCTCGGCGATGAGCTCGGCGGCGTAGGACTCGGAGTCGTCGCCGGAGACGTAGCCGATGGAGCGGGCCTCGTCCAGCGACCACCAGCGGCGGGTGTTGTCGGAGACGCCCCACACCACGTGGTAGCCGGGCGCGGTGAACGCGGCCTCGACCAGCGCGGTCAGGTCGTCCGGTGAGATCCACGTGGCCAGCCCGCGCGTGTCCAGCGAGCCCTCGTTGCAGGTGCCGAGCCGGACCACGGTGATGTTCATGCCGAAACGGTCGTGGTAGAGGCTGCCGAGGGCCTCCATGACGACCTTGCTCACGCCGTAGAAGGTGTCGGGGCGCGCAAAGGCGTAGTCGGGCAGGTCGGAGCCGTCGTCCGGCCTGGTGTGGAAACCGGCGGCGTGGTGGCTGCCCATGAGCACGAGGTGCTCGACGCCCTCCTGACGCGCGGCCTCAAGCAGCACGTGGGTGCCGTTGATGTTGGCCTGCACGATGTCGGCCCAGGGATGTTCCCTGCTCTGACCGCCCAGGTGCAGCACCGCGTCCACGCCCTTCATCGCCTCCGCCATGGCGTCGGGATCGGCGAGGTCGGCCGTCACCCACTCCTCCCCCGGGCCGGTTTCGACGGGGTGGAGGTCGGAAAGCCGCAGCGTACGGCCCTCACGTGCGAGCCGAGGGCGGAGCAGCGTGCCGACTTTCCCCGCGGCGCCGGTCATGAGTATGCGCATGTTTCCTGGTGTACACGATTCTGACAGAAATTCACATCCTTGAATATTGACCATGAAGCATGCGCTAGTTACGTTCACACCACTGAGTTCATGTGACCGACACATGTCCACGTATGTGAACGGGAGGCGGTCTAATGTCACGTCGTCTGCTCGGCATCGCGCTCGCTGCGGGCCTGGCCGCAACGCTGACAGGCTGCGGTTCCGGGGGATCGGCTTCAGACAACACCCTGGAGATCTGGATCAGGCAGGCGCCCGATTCCGACTCCGCCAAGACGGCGCAGAAGCTCGCCGACGCATTCACCAAGGCCAGCGGGGTCAAAACCAAGGTCGTCGCATTGTTCGACGATTTCGAGACCAAGCTCAACCAGCAGGCCGCGCAGAAACAGCTTCCCGACATCGTCATCAATGACACCGCCCAGCTCGGCGCCATGCATTCGCAGGGCTGGCTCCAGCAGGTCGACAAGACCAAACTGGCCGGCGGCGACAAACTCTCCGAGCGGGCCTGGACGGCCGCCACCGGCAGCGACGGCAAGTTCTACGCGGCCCCGTTCTCCGCCCAGGCGTTCGCGCTGATCGTCCGCAAGGACTGGCGCGAGAAGGTCGGCATGGAAGCGCCCAAGACCTGGGACGAACTGGCCGCGCTGGCCAAGGCGTTCACCGACAAGGACCCCGACGGCAACGGCCAGGCCGACACCGCCGGCTTCGTCATCCCGGCGGGCACCAAACGCGGCTACGCCTCCTGGTACGCCTCCTCGCTCATGTACGCCAACGGCGGCGACTTCATCAAGGCCGCCGGCGGCGGCAAGTTCACCGCCACGGTGAACGACCCCAAGACCATCGAGGCCGTCCAGTACCTGCAGGACCAGTTCTGCAAGGCCAAGTCCGTCAACCCCGGCGCCGTCAGCAACGACACCACCGTCACCCACGAGGTCTTCGAGAAGGGGCAGGGCGGCATCTACCTCGTCGGCCCGTACGTGCTGGCCAGGTTCGTCAACAGCATCGGCACCGACAAGATCGAGGTCATCCCCGTGCCCAAGGGCCCCTCCGGCGGTCCCGGCACCCTGGGCGAAGGCGAGAACGTCTACATGATGGCCGGCTCGCAGATGCAGGACGCCCAGAAGAAGTTCGCCGAGTTCGCGATCTCGCCCGACGGACAGCGGATCGGCATGAACAAGGACGCCAACGGCGCCATCGTCCGGCTGCCCGTCAACACCCAGGTCGACCTGGCGGCCGAGCGGCAGGACCCGCGGTGGAAGGTCTTCCAGGAGTCCTACGCCAATGCCGTGTACGCACCGCCGGTGCCGAACTGGGCGCCGATCCGGCAGGACTCGGCCGACTCCATCAACGCCCTGTGGGCCGACTGCGCCAAGAACGTCCAGACGACCATGGGTGAGCTGAACACCAAGCTCACCCAGGAACTGCAGAGCCAGAAAGCATCATGACCGGGGGCCCGACAAAGGAGGGTTCATGACCTCCACGCTCACTCGCACGGGAGGCCGGACGGCGACCCCCCACCGCCGCGCCAGAGCGGCGCGGTGGCGGGGGCCCCTGATCGCCTGGCTGTTCCTGGCCCCCGCCCTGCTGCTCTTCCTGTACTTCAAGTTCATCCCGATGTTCGTGGGCCTGTGGAAGAGCTTCTTCAAGGTCCAGACCTTCCTCGGCGACGAGTGGGTCGGGCTGCAGAACTACGGGACGATCATCAGCGACTCCGAGTTCGCCTCGGCCATCTGGCACAGCATCGTGCTCGCGCTCGGCACCACGATCGGCTCGCTCGTCCTCGGCCTGGGCTTCGCACTGCTCATCGAGGGGCCCGCCAGATACCTGTGGTTCGTCAGGACCGCGGCCTTCCTGCCGGTCGTCACCACGATGGCGGCCGTGGCCGAGGTGTGGCGGATCATGTTCTACCCGGCCGACACCGGCATGCTCAACGTCATCGTCGGCTGGGTCGGCATCGACACGCAGCCCTGGCTGGCCAGCGAGGACTCCTCGCTGGGGTCGATCATGCTGATGAGCATCTGGCGCGGCACGCCGTACGACATGATGATCTTCCTGGCTGGGCTGGTCGGCGTCGACCGCACCCTGTACGAGGCGGCGGCCGTGGACGGGGCCTCCACGTGGCACCGGCTGCGGCACATCACGCTGCCCGCCCTGCGGCCGGTGTTCTGGATCCTGTTCACGCTGGCCGCCATCCGCGGGCTGCGGGTGTTCGTCGAGGTCTACGTGCTCACCAACGGCGGGCCGAACGGCTCGTCCGAAGTGCTGATGACCTTGATCTACAAGCTCGGGTTCCAGAAGAACGAGCTGGGCGTCGCCTCGGCGGGCGGAATCGTGCTGTTCCTGGCCACGCTGGCGCTCACGGTGATCGTGCAGATGTTGCGCAGGAGGCAGGCGGCATGAGGTTCGACAGCGCTCTGGGGTTGGAGTCGCGCAAGGGGCCGCTGGCCATCGCCGGCAAGGTCCTGGTCTACGGCCTGATGGTGATCGTTTTCACCGGCCCCCTGGTGGGGCTGCTGATGAGCGCGTTCAGCAAGACGCTCGACCCGACGTCGTTCTCGCTCTGGCCCGACGAATTCACGCTGGAGAACTTCGTCCAGGCCAAGGACAAGAACGTCTACCTCTACCTGCTGAACTCCTTCATCGTCGTGGGCTTCGGGCTGCTGCTGCAGATGCTGGTCAGCGTCTTCGCCGCCTACTCGCTGGCCCGCAAGAAGTTCCGCGGCATGACGTTCGTGATGCTGCTCATGCTCACCACGATGATGCTGCCCGAGGAGATCATCGCGATCCCTCTCTCCCTCGTCCTGGCCGACATGCCGCTTCTGCACGTCAACCTCATCGGCACGTACGCGGGCATGATCCTGCCCGTCGGCGCCTGGGGCTTCTCCATCCTGGTCATGACCGAGTTCATGAAGGAGGTGCCGGTCGAGCTCGAGGAGGCCGCCCGCATCGACGGGGCCGGCGAGTTGCGGATCTTCGCCACGATCATCGTGCCGCTGTGCCGTCCCGCGCTCGGCGTGATCGGCGTCTTCGGCTTCACCATGATCTGGGACCAGTACCTGCTGCCCCTGATCGTCGCGCCGGAGTCCGACATGTGGACGTTGCCCATCGCGCTGCGCTCGCTCCGTTCCGACGAGGAGGTCGGCATCGGCGTGCTGCTGGCGGCCTCGCTGCTGGCGCTGCTGCCCTCGATCATCGCGTTCCTGGCCTTCCAGCGCCAGTTCATGCGTGGTCTGACAAGCGGCGCCGTCAAGGGTTAGGCGTCCATGTATCTGGACGCCATCCCATATTCTGGATCTCCTGAGCCGCCGCCTTCGAGATGGGATGAGTATGGAGCCCCAGTTGGTCAAGTCCGCGGAGCGGACGGTACGCATCCTCGAAGCGCTGGCCGAATCGCACGACAGCCTCACCCTGTCGGAACTCCAGCAACGCACCGGCTTCCCACGGAGCAGCCTCCACGCACTCATGCGGACGCTGGTCGAGCTCAACTGGGTCGAGACGGACGCGGCCAGGTCGGCGTTCGGCATCGGACCCCACGCGCTGCTGACCGGCACCGCGTACCTGGACAAGGATCCCGCCCTGCCGTTCGCTCAGGAGACCCTGGAGGACCTGCGGGACGAGATTGGACAGACCGTGCACTTCGCCCGCCGGGACGGGGCGCACGTCCTCTACCTGGCGACCAGGGAATCGCGCGAGGCCGGCCACGTGATCCCCAGGGTGGGCCGGCGCCTGCCCGCCCACGTGACGGCACTCGGCCAGGTGCTGCTCGCCCAGCTCACCGACGACGAGGTCGTGGCCCTGCTGCCCGACTCGCTGGAGGCGATGACCGAGCACACGATCACCGACCTGACCAAACTGACCGGCGAACTCGACCAGGTCCGCACCCGGATGTGGTCCTACGAGCGCGAACAGGGCACCGTCGGCGTGGCCTGCGTGGCCGTCGCGGTCGACTACCGCATCCCGGCGACCGACGCGATCAGTTGCTCGATGCCCGCCCGGCTCTCCCCCGCCGAAGTCGAACCGATCACCGAGGCGGTGATCAAACACACCCGCAAGCTGGCTGCCACCCTGCGCAGGGAGGGCATCCGCTAGAAAGGACTGCTGATGCGGCTCGATGGCGTGCTCTTCTTCCCCGTGACCCCCTTCGGAGCCGATGGCGACCTCGCCGAACCCACCCTGGCCCGGCACGTCGCCGAAGGGGTCGCGGCCGGCGCGGGAGGAGTGTTCGCCGCCTGCGGCACCGGTGAGTTCAACGCTCTGGCCCCCGACGAATACCGCAGGGTCGTGGAGATCTCCGCCTCGGCCGCGGCGGGCCGCGTCCCCGTCTTCGCCGGTGCCGGCGGCCCACTCCCCACCGCCAGAGCCATCGCCCGCGCCGCCGCCGCCCACGGGGCCGACGGCCTGCTGATCATGCCTCCCTACCTCGTCAACGGGCCCTCCAACGGCCTGGTCCGGTACGTCCGCGAGATCGTCGCCGCCGCCGGCCTGCCCGCCATCGTCTACCAGCGCGGCACCGCCCGCTTCACCCCCTCGGCCGTCGCGGAACTCGCCGCCGACCCCAACGTGGTGGGCTTCAAGGACGGCCTCGGCGACTTCGACCTCCTCCAGCGGATCATCCTGACCGTGCGGCAGGCGACCGACAAGGAGTTCACGTTCTTCAACGGGCTCCCCACCGCCGAACTCACCGTCCCCGCCTACCGCGGCATCGGCGTGAGCCTGTACTCGAGCGCGGTGTTCGCCTTCGCACCCGAGATCGCGATCGCCTACCACAAGGCCGTGACCGGCGGGGACGAGGTGCTGGTACAGCGCCTGCTGACCGGCTTCTATCTCCCCCTGGTGGAGCTACGCGACCTCGTCCCCGGCTACGCCGTCGCCCTGGTCAAGGCGGGGGTGCGGCTGCGGGGGCTGGATGTGGGCGGCGTACGGGCCCCACTGGTGGATCCGAGCGCCGAGCATGTGGCGGCCCTGGAACAAATCATCGCAACAGGCCTGGAAATAGCCGCCGCCTAACCCCGCACAACCAAAGCCCCACCGGCCAGGAGAAAACGCCCGCACTCTTGTTGGAGCACCACTCGTTGGAGCACCACCCTCAACAGAACCGGCCACCCTCCACGCAAGCCAACACCCACCCTCGTCTTCCGAACCGCTTGGAACACCACCGCAGCAAGACAGGCCACCCTCTTGCCGGACAAGAGGAACGCCCCGCCCATTCACGCCGCTCCAAGCAGGAGGCCTCACCGGCAAGAGCAGTAACCCAGCGCCCCTCCGGTTGGAGGGGCGGCTGCGTCCCCGCTCCTGAAGACTCCTACGCCGTAAACAAAGCGCCTCCCCAGAAGACCCTCAGAAAAGGGCCCCCGGAAATGGGCCTCACACCTGCGTACGCCCGTCAACCCGGCGCGGGATGGACAGCGGGTTGCCATCCTTCAGCTCATCCGGCAGAAGCTCCTCCGGCCAGTCCTGGTAAGCCGTCGGCCCCAGCCAGCGCTGAATGGCCGTCGCCCCCACGGACGTGAACGTCGACGTGGAGGCAGGCCAAGGCCCACCGTGATGCATCGCCCAGCACACGGCGACTCCCGTGGGCCACCCGTTCCAGATGAGCCGCCCGGCCTTCCGCCCCAGCACGTCGACGAGGTCTCCGGCCTCCTCGGGGTCGGTGCTGTGAACCGTAGCCGTGAGCGACCCTTCCAGCCGCTCAAGCACCGGCCGCAATTCGGAAATTTCCTGATACGTAACCACGATCGACGCCGGACCGAAGCACTCCTCCGCGATACGCGGCAGCTTCTCCTCGAACGACCCCAGATCGGTGATGAACACCTTGGGAGTGACGGCCCAACTGCCCTCCCCGGGCTTGCCCTCGGCCAGCAGTCGCAGTTCGCCCAGCCGATCGACACCACCCAGGTACCCGTCCCGGATCCGCTCGGCCAGCATGGGCCCTCCGGCCGTCCCCGCGACGGCCTCGACGATCGCCTCGCGAAGTTCGTCCCCTTCGGGCACGAACATGATCCCGGGGTTCGTGCAGAACTGCCCCACCCCCAGCGTCAGCGACCCGGCGAACCCCGAGGCCACCTCCTTGACCGGCGCCGAAGGCAGCACGACCACGGGGTTGACGCTGCCCAGCTCGCCGAAGAACGGAATCGGCGTCTCCCGCTGCTCGATCAGCTTCTGGATCGCCTTGCCCCCGGCCACGGACCCGGTGAATCCTGCGGCGACCACCGATGGGTGCTGCACCAGATCGACCCCGGCCTGCATGCCCTGCACCAACCCGAGCAGATCCGGGTACGGCAGCGCGTCCCGCACGATCTTCGCCACCCGCTCGGACGTGTTCGGGTGCCCGGGGTGCGCCTTCACGACCACCGGACACCCCGCCGCCAGCGCGGAGGCGGTGTCGCCCCCGGCCACGGAGAACGCGAACGGGAAGTTGCTGGCCGCGAAGACGGCGACGACGCCGGGCAGCGCGTGCTTCATCCGTCGCACGTCCGGCTGGGGCGGCGTCAGGGACGAATTTGCATGATCGATGATGGCCTCGACATAACCGCCGTCCCTGAGCACGTTGGCGAAGAGCCGGAACTGCCCCGCCGTACGCCCCACTTCGCCGCGCAGCCGTACCTCGCCGAGCGCGGTCTCCTGGTCGGCGAGCTGCCACAGCTCGTCCACATGCGCGGCCAGCGCGTCGGCGACGGCCTCAAGGGCGCTCGCCCGCTCGGCGGCCGGGGTCGCACGCCAGGCCGCACCTGCGGCGATCGCGGCGGAGACGATCAAGTCGACCCCGGCGCTGTCGGTCTCGGTCAGGGCGGCGCCCACGGGCTCGCCGGTCCTGGGATCGTGTCCGTAGATCATCGAGTGGCCCTTCGGAGTCTTGACACTTCTTCAACCCGATTCTTACAGTTGCGGGAACTTGTCCACAAATCTGGCTATTGTTCACATATATGAACGGCGGTCGGTAATGATCATTAGGCAGATCCTCGTAACTCCAGTTGCTTTCCGGGATCCGCCTCTCCTCAACGCCGCCGGGGTCCACGAGCCATGGGCCCTGCGTACCATTGTCGAGGTCGTCACTGACGAAGGCCTGACCGGGCTGGGCGAGACCTACGGCGATGTCAAACATCTGGGCAAGGTCAGAGAGTGCGCACAGGCATTGATCGGCCTCGACGTGCACGCCACGAACACGATGTACGCCCGGATCAGCACGATCGTCAGCGACAGCTCGACCGGTGCCACCACGAAGGAAAAGAGTATCGACCGGGTCTTCTCTCCCTTCGAAGTGGCCTGTCTGGACGTTCGCGGCAAAGCCGCCGGAGTGCCGATCACCGATCTGCTGGGCGGCCAGGTCAGGGACGCGGTGCCGTACAGCGCGTACCTGTTCTACAAGTGGGCGGGCCATCCGAACCAGGAGCAGGACAGATTCGGCACCGCGCTGGACGAGTCGGGCATAGTCGAGCAAGCCAGCCTCCTCATCAAGCAGTACGGTTTCAGATCGATCAAGCTCAAAGGCGGTGTCTTTCCCCCGGACCAGGAGGTGGCCGCCACCAAGGCCCTCCACGCGGCCTTCCCCGAACTCCCCCTGCGCCTGGACCCCAACGCGGCCTGGACGGTCGAGACCTCCATCCGCGTCGGCCGCGAACTGGACGGCATCCTCCAGTACCTCGAGGACCCGACCCCCGGCATTCCCGGCATGGCGGAGGTGGCCGCGGCCGTCCCCATGCCTCTCGCCACGAACATGTGCGTGGTCACCCACGAACACCTCCCTCCCGCCATCGCCTCCCGCGCGATCGGCGTCCTCCTCCTGGACCACCACTACTGGGGCGGACTCATCCGCTCCTCCCACGTCGCCACCCTGTGCGACACATTCGGCCTGGCCCTGTCGATGCACTCCAACTCGCACCTCGGGATCAGCCTGGCCGCCATGACCCATCTGGCCGCCGCCACCCCGAACCTCACCTTCGCCTGCGACACCCACACCCCCTGGCAGGACGGCCAGGACGTGGTCCAGCCAGGTGCGCTGCGCTTCGTCGACGGCGCCGTCCCCGTGCCCACCGGCCCCGGCCTCGGCGTCGAACTCGACCGAGACGCGCTGGCCCGCATGAACGAGCAGTACGAGAAGTGCGGCATCCTCGCCCGAGACGACACGAGCTACATGCAACGCTTCGACCCCGCCTTCTCGGCAAGGAGATCACGCTGGTGAACATCGCATACGTCTACCCCTGGGACATCGTCGGCGACCCGTCGGCCCCCGCCCGCCTGGCCTCCCTGGGAGTAGACGCAGTCGCCTTGGCCGCCAGCTACCACTCCACCCGTGCCGCCACCCCCTATCACCCGGACCACCGCGTCCTCGACGTCCCTCATCCGGCCTTCTACCTCCCCATCCGCCCCTCGTCCTGGGGCCGCCTCGTGCCGGCGTCCCCCACATGGACCCCGGAGGACGCCTACCTCCAGGCCAGGGACGCCTTGAAGGCCGTCGGCCTCCAGGTGCACGCCTGGACGGTCCTCACCCACAATTCCCACCTGGGCACCACGAACCCGGACCTCGCCGTACGTAACGCCTTCGGCGACCCGTACCCGTACGCCCTCTGCCCCGCCCACGAGGACGTGCTCGAATACTGCGAACGCCTCGTCCGCGAGATCCTCACGGTGGGCGAACCTGACGGCCTGATCCTGGAAGCCTGCGGCCCCCTGGGCTTCGGCCACCAGAGCGTGCACGAAAAGACCTCCGGCGCCGACTGGACCACCACCGACTCCAACCTCCTCTCCCTGTGCTTCTGCACGTCCTGCGCGCCCCGCTACCCCTCGACGACCAGGGACCGAGTCCGCGCCGCCATCGACCACACCCCACTCCTTGAGGCCGGACACCTTGAGGCCGAGCGCACCGGCGATCCAGTCGCACCCAGCACAAACGCGGACAGCGCCGCACCCAATCCCCCCTTCGACACCATCGAAGAAGCCCTCGGCCCACTCGCCGACGAGATCCGCTCCATCCGGGTCGAACTGTCCACCGTCCTGCGCCAACGCCTGGTCGCCATCGCCAGAGGCATCGCGCCCCACATCCCCATCACCCTGCATGCCAACCCGGACCCTTGGGCGGCCGGCGCTTTCGCCGCACTCCCGGCAGGCGAGCCGGAAGCCGACGTCCTGGTGGCCAACTGCTGGGGCGACCCCGCCACGGACGCCACACGCCTCGCCCAACTCGCAGACCTGACCACCCCAGGCCAACGAGTAGGCGCCTACGTCTTGGCCCTCCCACCGCGCCCCGCCGACGCCACCACCCTGGCCGACCACCTCAGGACGTACGCCAAGGCAGGAGCCACGGAGTTCCACCTGTACCACGCGGGCCTGGCCTCCCCCCAACGCCTGGCCGCCCTCACCCAGGCCCTACGCCTCTCCTCATAAGCCATACGGCGGATAAGCCAAACGCCAGGTCACGACTTTCACGCACCCCCTGCCTCACACAACGTTGACACCCACCACTCCCGTCTCACCCAAACCAGGCCGCCACCATCCCGGCGGCCTGCCCATTTCCACGCCTACGACCCGGCCCAACTCGCACACCCTCCCGGAGACGCAACCCCCCCGCCCCCGCACCACACCCCCGGACGCAACCTCCTGCCTCGCACCACACCCCCGGGACGTAACCCCCCGCCCCCACACCACACCCCGGAACACAACCCCACCACCCCACACCACACCCCGGAACACAACCCCACCATGCACAACCACATTCACATTCCGCACCGACATGTCCATGCGCCCCGCCCACCCAGCTAACTTCCGCGCACGCGCCTACCAGGCCGGGATATGTTCGCCTACGTGACTGATGTGCGGATCGTGTTTCGCAAGTACGGCGGAGCACTTCATTGGAACCATCGCGGCAGGCTGCTGGGCGAGGACGAACACGGAGTCTGGACGGAAATCCCCGCTGGAACGGTGGCCCGCAAAGGCGAAGACCCCCCGATAACGTGGGAATCAAGCGCCATTATGCTGTTCCCCCGAAATGCGTGGTGGACGGCCTCCTTCAACTCCCCACCGAACAGGAGCGAGATTTACGTCGATGTCACCACCGTTCCAGAGTGGAGGGACGGTGAGGTGACCATGCTGGATCTCGACCTAGACGTCATCCGAATGCGAGACGGACGCCTCATCCTCGACGACCAGGACGAGTTCGCCGAGCACCAGGTGACCTTGAGCTACCCGCCCGCGCTGATCGCTCAAGCGGAGGCCACCGCCCAATGGCTACTCGATGCGGTCGGGAACAGAAAGGGCCCGTTCGGAGGCGCACACTTGGAATGGCTTTCGGCGACAACCTGAAACAACACCGACGCCGACACTGCCCGGCGCCGCAGCCGCAGCCGCAGCCACGGTAAGAAGACCCTGGCGGGGAGCCACCGACACCACCAGGCGCTGGCCACCGTCGCGGCGATGTCCGAGCAGTTGGACAAACCGCGACGGCGTCAGCCCCCAGGAAGAAGAAGGGGCCCTCCCCCAAGGTGCGAACACCTTGAGTAACGGATGATGGAGATACGGAGGCAGGAAGTTCCACATGGCATTCACGATGCTGCAGCGCCCCCGCCCATAGCCGCGCTAAACGCTATCCCGGCGAACCGGCGCCCTGCTTCCCGGCCGCCCTCAAGTCAACTCTCACTCGATTCAACCTGCAGCAGAAACCAGTCCACTCTCATAAGCCGCAATAACAAGCTGCGCTCGATCCCGAGCCTCCAATTTGGCCAGCAGTCGCGTGATATGCGTCTTTACCGTGGCCAAGCTCACTTGAAGGTGTCCAGCGATCTCCCTGTTCGACAACCCTCGCGCGATCAACATCAAAACCTCTCGCTCCCGCTCCGTCACCCCGTCCAGCCCCTGCACCCGAGGCACAGCGGGCGTACGCGTGAACTCCTCGATCAACCGCCGAGTGACCGTGGGCGCCAGCAACGCCTCCCCGCTCGCGACCACCCGAACAGCAGCCAGCAAATCCGCAGGCGGCGTGTCCTTCAGCAGAAACCCACTGGCCCCCGCCCGCAGCGCGTCATACACGTAGGCGTCAAGGTCGAACATCGTCACGACAAGTACCCGCGAAACATCCCTGATCTGCCGCGTTGCCTCGATGCCGTCCATCTCCGGCATCCGTACATCCATGAGCACGACATCGGGCCGCTGCTCCAACGTGACGGCAACGGCCTCCACCCCGGTGGCCGCCTCTCCCACCACAGCCAGATCAGGCTCGGAATCGACCAGTACCTTGAAACTTCCCCTGAGCAGTGCCTGATCGTCAGCGACGACCACCCGAATCACTGGACCTCCTCATAGGGCAGCCTCGCGAAAACGCGAAACCCCCGTCCGGGAAGCCTGCCCGCCTCGAAAACCCCGCCATACATGGCGACCCGCTCGCGCATCCCGATCAGGCCATGCCCGGTGCCCTCCGGAGGCAACCTACGCCTCCCGGGCCCGTCATCGATCACTTCGATCCGCACCTCCCTCCCGTCAGCGAAGATGGATACCCGGCATCGAGCAGGTGCGGCGTGTTTGACCACATTCGTGAGCGCCTCCTGCACGATGCGATAGGCCGACAGTTCCACGCCATCCGGCAGCCGCGTCCGCTTCCTTGATCCGGCCTCGCCAAGCTCCTCTTCGCCCCCGGCCCGAACGTCGAGTTCCGCCTCGACCCCTGCCAGTCGAGCCCGCTCCACCAGTTCCTCAACCCCGACCAGCCCAGGAGCGGGAGCACGATCGGGCACGGCCGTGGATCGCAGCACACCGAGCAGATGGCGCATCTCGACCAGCGCACTACGGCTGGCGGTCTCGATCACCCGCAAAGCATCGTGCGCCTCTCCCGGCCGAGTCGCCATCACATGGTTGGCCACACCCGCCTTGACAGCGATCAGCCCGACGTTATGGGTGACCACATCGTGCAGCTCACGCGCGATCCTCAGCCGCTCCTCCGTGACCGCCTGCGCCGCCAGCCGCTCAGCGTCTCGCGCCGCATAATGCCTGCGCTCCTGCACGGCCCGCCCGATCGTCCAGGCGCCGCCCAGCGCCGCGATCCCCATGAGCGGCTGATCGAGATGCAGCATCCAGTTCGGGGCGGCCTGAGATTCCGGACCCGCGACCACCAGGCCGAGGAGTGTGACCAGGCTCACCATTCCGATGGCGGACGTGGGGATCACCGCGCTGCGCCCGTCGGCCAGCGCGACGAGATAGAGGGCGTACGCGGGCGAGAGATAGGCGAGCCCCACAGCGTCGATCACCACCGCGAAGACGGCGAGCAGCAGTGTGAAGACGAAGACGGGCACGGGCCACAGTCTCCGCACGGCCAGGGGCAGCCCGAGTCCTAAAGGAAGGACGATTCTCATCCATGGCGGCAGCGCCGTGCTGCCGGCCACCGCCGTGAAAGACACAAAGGCGAAGCCCAGCCCTGCCAGCAGATCCAGCATGATCAGTTGGCGACGGCTCAGGCGCCTGGCGAAGAAGGGGTGCGTGTCGTCCACGCGTTGAACCGTAGCCGCCGCAGCAACCTCCGCACGTCAACCCAGGGTCTGACCTTGAAGTTCGGACCGTGGTCCGACGCGCCGACCGCCCACCGCACCGCATCCTTTACCGCGTGATCGAACTCCGGAACCTCACCAAGCGCTACGGCAGCACGCTCGCCGTGGACTCGCTGTCCTTCAAGGTCGAGCCCGGCCATGTGACCGGTTTCCTCGGCCCCAACGGCGCGGGCAAGTCCACCACGATGCGCCTGATCCTCGGCCTCGACTCCCCGACCTCCGGCCAGGCGCTGGTCAACGGGCGCGGATACGCGGCATCGAGCAGGCCGATGCACGAGGTCGGCGCATTACTCGACGCGAGTGCCGTCCACGGTGGGCGTAGTGCCTACAACCACCTGCTCTGCCTGGCCCGCACCAACGGCATAGGCCCCATACGCGTGGCCGAGGTCCTCGAGCAGGTCGGCCTGGCAGGCGTGGCTCGCAAACGGGTGGGCGGATTCTCGCTCGGCGTCAACGACCCTCTCCTGAAGGAGAGGGCTTGAAGTACCGCCTGGTGCTTTGAAGCCCCGCGTTGACCAGCCCTAGTCATCGTCTTTGGAGGTGCAATTCCAGATGGCTATCTTTCACGCAGGACCGCAGACCC
>NZ_JBHSBI010000059.1:0-21141 GCF_042650645.1 Nonomuraea purpurea | reverse complement strand
TCTGCGGCACGCCCAGCAGCTCGCAGATCACCAGCGACGGCACCGGCAGCGCGAAGTGCTCCACCAGGTCGGCCGGCTTGCCGGCCCGCTCCAGATCGTCCAGAGCTGTCTGGACGATCTCGGTGATCCGCGGCTCGAGCCTGCGCATCCGCCGTACGGTGAACTCCGGGGTGAGCATCCGGCGCAACCGTGTGTGCTCGGGCGGGTCGAATCCGATCAGTTGGCCGGCCTGCATCTTGGCCAGTTCGTCGGCGTTCATCTGCTCGGATCCCGGGAACGGTGTCAGGGCGCTGCTGAACCGGGCCGGATCCGCCAGCACCTGGCGAACGTCCTCGTGGCGGCAGACCAGGTACGCGGGCAGGCCGAACGGTGTCTCCACCCGCACCACGCCCTCGCTGTCGCGTGCCCGGGCCAGTTCCTCGACCGGGTTGAGCCCGTTCCGCCGCATGTGCAGCGGCAATTCAAGCGCTTTCGCCGTCATCTGTCCATCCATATCGTCGTCGTGCGTGAGCGTCTCTGCGCCGCCGGGCAGGTGTGAGGCGGCTGACGTTTGGCGTCTGATGTGGTATCACCGGCCTGCGGCGCTACCTGTCCATCGCGGGTGGGGGCACCGGCGAAACCCTTTGACCTCGGGCAAGGCGCACTCGAATCTGAGCGTGTTCCGTGCTAGCTAAGATCATCTTCCATCCCCTGGGCGCAACTCGCTGTTCCTAGTGCCGCGGTCCCACCGTCCACGGCCGGAGCTTGTCGGGGTTGCGTACCGCCCAGATGCGCTTGATCCGGTCGCCTGCGACCTCGAACGCGTACACCGACACGGTGACGCCGTCCTGCTGGGCGATCAGGCCAGGCCAGCCGTTGACCGTACGCTCCAGGAACGTCAGGTGGCGGAGCCTGCCCTCGAGCTGGACCAGGGAGCGCACGATCTGCTCGGCGCCTTCGACCGGGCGGAGCACGGCGCCGACGACGCCGCCGCCGTCGGCGATCGCCGTGGCGTCGGGGTCGAGCAGGGCGAGGAGAGCGTCGATGTCCTTGGCCTCCCACGCCTGCTTGAAGTCCCTGACGATCCAGGCCTGCCGGGCCGCCGGAGTCGCAGGCGCCTGCGCGACACGGATGCGACGGCGGGCCGAGGAGGCCAGCTGGCGACAGGCCGCCGGGGTACGGCCGACGATCTCGGCCACTTCGGCGAAGGAATACCGGAAGACATCGTGCAGGACGAACGCGACGCGCTCGGCCGGGGTCATCGACTCGAGCACGACGAGGAAGGCCATGTTGACCGACTCATCCAGGGTGACCCGATCGGCCGGATCCACGGTGACGCCGTCCGCCCGCCCGGCGTTCCACTCAGTAGGTTCGGGCAGCGGCTCGGGGATCCACTCGCCCACGTAGGTCTCGCGCCGGGCCCGTGCCGAGGCGAGCACGTTGAGACAGAGGCGGCCGACGACCGTGGTCAACCAGGCGCCGGGGGATGCGATGGCGTCCTGCTGCTGCCGGGACATGGCGTACCAGCGGGCGTAGGCCTCTTGGACGACATCCTCGGCGTCGGCCAGGGAACCGAGGAGCCGGTACGCGAGATTGATCAGCTGCCGCCGCTCGCCCGTGATCGCGGCCGGGCCCGGATCGAGCCGGCCGCCTCTCGGCTCGGATGGGGTGGTCATGGTGTCCTGGCCATCGTGCACTGACTCCGTTGGTTCTGGTCTGCTCTCACTGGTTCGACAAGACAGCGCGGTGAAATGTGAGGTTGGTGCGTCGCCTCACATGTCGCCTCACATTCCGCGGTGCTGTCTTGTCGGACTAGCGAGACACCATCCAGCACGCAGGAAGCTACCCCCCGGCAGGTATGCGGATCGCCGTCGAGAACCCGCGGCGGACCACGTGATCGCCCCCGCGGCGGCCACATCGTGATGGAAGACCAACTCCGCCAGGTCGCAAAGCCTCAAGAACCGCTGAAGTTGAGAAGGAAAGGTCTCGCCATGTCCACGTCCGAATACCACTCACCCAGCAAGGTCGTCGTCATCGGTGGCGGTTACGCCGGTACGCTCGCGGCCAACCATCTGCGGATGCGCGCCGACGTCGACGTCATGCTCGTCAATCCCCGCCCGGAGTTCGTCGAACGAATCCGGCTGCACCAGTTCGTGGCCGAAACCGGCGAGGCCACGGTGGACTACGGCACGCTGCTTGGTGAGGGCATCCAGTTAGTGGTCGACAGCGCCACGCGCATCGACACCGCCGCCCGCGCAGTGCGGCTGGCGTCGGGCCGCGCGCTGGACTACGACTACGTCATCTACGCGGCCGGCAGCACCGCGGCGATACCGTCATCGGTGCCCGGCGCGGCCGAATTCGCCTTCGACATCGCTGAACTCGAATCCGCACAGCGGCTGCGCGCCAGGCTGGGGAAATTGCCGTTCGATGCCCCGATCACCGTGGTCGGCGGCGGATTGACCGGCATCGAGACGGCCGCCGAGCTGGCCGAACAAGGACGCACAGTCACACTGGTGTGTGGCCGAACCCTCGCACCGTCACTGAGTGCCTCCGCTCGCCGATCCGTGGCCACATGGCTGTCCCGGCACGGTGTCGCCGTGCTTGAGGCCGAGGTGGTGACCGAGGTTCGGCCGGATACGGTCGTCTTTGCCAGCGCTGCGGTGCGTGCGAGCGCACTCACCATCTGGACGACCGGTTTCGGCGTACCGGAACTGGCGGCCGCGAGTGGGCTGTGCACCGACGAGCTCGGCCGCCTGCTCACCGATGAGACGTTGACCAGCGTCGACGACGGCCGCATCATCGCGGCCGGCGACGCCGCCGCACCGTCGGGCCGACCGCTGCGGATGAGCTGCCAGGCCGCACAACCGCTCGGGGCGCAGGCCGCCAACACCGTGCTGAGCCGCATCGCGGGAACCGAACCGGCGGTGATCAACCAGGCCTTCACGGGGTCGTGCGTCAGCCTCGGCCGGCGTGCCGGCATACGACAGCTCTCCCGCAAAGACGACACCGCGGTGAATCTCTGCATCACCGGGCGCATGGCCGCGGCGATCAAGGAGGCGACCTGCAAACTCGGGGTGTCGAGGATCCGCCGCGAGGCCCGCAAGCCGGGTTCCAGCTCCTGGCTCAAGGGCGGCCCGCGTCCCGAGCAGCTGGCCTCTGCTCCGCGAGGGGTCACGTCCCCGTGACCACCGGCGAGCATGCCGGACGGTTCACGGGGTTGACGAGCATGCGAATGAAAGTCGCGTTTAGCGGCCCTCGGCCCCGGCCGGCCACTCCATTGTGGAATCCACCGCCACCTGCGACTTCGAACCGAAGTCGCTCACAACGCAAGAAGACGCGGAGGCTGAGATGAAAAATCAAACAACCAAAACGTTCCGGCACGCGACGGACGTGAAGTCGGCCACCGTCGCACGAAGCGGCTGGAACTGGAGCCGGGTCCGCCCCATCGCCTTTTGGGCCACCACGTTGGTCATCGTCGCCGAGTTGACTGCTGGATCGGTGTGGAACCTTGTGCCGATCGAATGGGTGGAAGTCCAGTTGCGCCACCTGGGGTACCCGCACTTCTTCGCCTATATTCTAGGCGTGTGGCAGGCCGGTGCGGCCATCGCGATCATCGCGCCCAGGCTCCCGCTGATCAAGGAATGGGCGTACGCGGGTGCCTTTTTCCTGTGGTCGAGTGCCGTGGCGTCGCATCTGATAGTCGGCGACGGTCTTCAGACGTGGGGGGTGCCGCTGGTATTCGGGACGTGCGCCATCGCGTCGTGGGCGCTGAGGCCTGCCGACCGTCGACTCCTGGAGACGCGGCTCCGTCGGGACCGCCTTGCCGACGCTGGACAGGATGGGGCCGGTCCGCCGCAAACTCGTCCTCGCGCTTGGGCCGTTCCGATCGGGCTCCTCGTCGTTCTGTATGCCGTTTCGTTCCTCACGCTGCCCGCGGCCGAAGCCATGACGCACGGGTGGGCGGTTGAGCTCGGCTGGATCAACGAGTAGCGGACTTGAAGGTCTCGACGTCTCGCCGGCACATGGTTCCGCGGCACCGTTGTGGGCGCACGAAACGCGTCGCACGCATCTGCGAATGGCAGCCTCACCCTAAGGAGCGGAAGAGATGATCAACGGATAGATCGAGCCGCAGACCTTGATGACGGCGCCTAGTGGCAGCGCCCTAGGCCGGGGCGATCAGCTGGTCGGCCTCGGGCATCGACAAACTCGGCCCGCAGGTGGTCCGGCATGAGAACACCAGCCTGCTGACACAGATGATCACCTCGCGCACTCCGCTGGCTGGCCTCCCCGGCAGGGGTCGGCTGCGACTATGTCAAGGTCGTCAGGCAATCCGCCGGAAGACCACAATCGCGCGGTAGCGGTCGTGGTGCTCTTCCTCCGACTCAGCCTCCGCGCTGATGACGTCCAGTTCGGCGTCCAGACCGAAGAAGCTGAGGGCCTGAGCCCTGGCATTCTCTCTGATCTCGTCCGGAGTCGCTCCGCTCACGGTGACACGCAGGGTAAGCGGGAACTTTGTCAAGCTCATCAGTGACCTTCTTTCGCAGAGTAGCGATCACTTCGTGCCCCCCTAAAACCGTCACACGAGTGCGGCTGCTGCTTCAACTAAACCCATCCTCGAGTCATCGCAAAGTAGTCCAAATCTTCGCTTGACCGGCAAAATTCGTAGCCCTCACGAGCCCAAGCACCGCAAACACCTTCTCCTTCCCGGCGTTCTGAAGGCCACCTCATCGGCAGCAGACCGATCAAGACCTGCTGCCACGACCGATCCACCAACCTGTGGCCGCCGGCCCTGCTGTCCTTCGGCGAGGGCCGGCACAACGCTCACCACAGCGAACCCAGCTGCGCACCACGGCCCGCAACGCGGTCAGATCGACCCGTCCGCCGGTGTGATCCGCCTGTTCGAGCGACTGGGCTGGGCAAGCGACGTGCACTGGCCCGACCGGCTGGACATCGGGCGCGACGTTGCTCGTCCTGGAATGCCACGGGCTCAGTTCACGAACAGGCACCCTGCTGGGAGCGTCACCCAGACCGCGTTATCCGAGGTTCCCTGCCCGGTCGCCGTCGCCCCACCACCACACTGATCCGTCCCTGCTCTCCGCCGAAGGCCGCGCTGGCTGCCGGTGTCCGACACCGCGGACAAGATCACGAAGCATGATCCCAGATGACCGGCACCAGCCGATTGGCGGCCTCAACCCGATAGACGAGGGCGCTGAATCGAGTTCTTGAGCCCCACTCGGTGCGCACCCCCCGGTCACGCCACCATCGGCAGGCCGCGGCCCAGGCCAGTGATGCGCAGCAGCCGGGACATGAAGGGGCGGGGCGCAGTCAGGGCCACGGTGATGCCCATCGGCCGGGCGCGGTGCTGGATGCCGACCAGGACGGCCAAGCCGCCGGCGTCGCAGAACGACACCTGCGACAGGTCGAGGATGAGCAGGCTCGTGCTGTAGTGCAGCGTGCTCATCAGTTCCCGGCGGAGCGCTGCACTGGTGAAGATGTCAATCTCGCCCGACAGGTGGACGGTGGTCGGCTTTGATAGGTCGGCCCCGCCGAGTGGCGCGGTGTCGATGGCGATCATGGAAGTCTCCCTGTTGGAGAAGCTGAAATGAGATGAGATGCC
The DNA here is from genome assembly GCF_042650645.1 of Nonomuraea purpurea. Classification (NCBI taxonomy): domain Bacteria; kingdom Bacillati; phylum Actinomycetota; class Actinomycetes; order Streptosporangiales; family Streptosporangiaceae; genus Nonomuraea; species Nonomuraea purpurea. The sequence continues at coordinate 15,545 of NZ_JBHSBI010000059.1, read as the reverse complement.
CTCCGGCTGAAAGCTGACCCGCCGCCGGGACTGCCATGGCTGAACCGGCTCGATCAGGCCGACGGACGGTACGCGGGTTACGCCGGGGCTGATGGCCGTCTGGCGGGGTACCGCGCCTTCTGCCCGCTGACCGAGCCGCTCTCGCTCTCCCAGCGGGCCACGCTGTCGGCTGTCGCGCGGAGAGCGGGATCGGACGGCAGGTGCGCGAGGGCGAAGATGGCATCGTCAGTCAGGTCGGCGGTGTTCTGGGCGGTGAGCTTGAGCGCGGCCTCGGCAGGGCCGGCGGCGGTGTCCGGCGGAATGATCAGCAGGGCGAGCGGCTCGTCGGAGGCGAAGAACAGAACGATCACGTGAGGATCGGCATGCCGGAACCCTCCGATGCGGACCGTCCGCCCACGTGCCGGGATCCGGTGTGGGATACGCCGCCATGCGTCCCGGTGCACGCCTACCAGCAGCGTGGTCCGCCCCAGCCGCTGATCGACGGCGGCGATGAGATCGGGTAGTTCGGCGGCCGCGTCGCGGGAGTAGGGCCACCAGGCCCCGTTCACCACGGCTCGCCGATCCAGCACCGGGTGGAGACTGAGCCGTAGTGCCGAATCGACCCGAGGCATCGCGGACGAGGCTGAGCCGAGCGGTGCGGGTTGAGACAGAAGTGTCGGCATCATGGTCGTCTGACCTGTCCAGGCCTCCGAACGGAGGGCCACGGTGAGTGATTCGCCGGGGGCGACGCAGACCTGAATGCCAACGCACGAAAAGACCTCGGTGTTTTCACACTATCTCGTGCTTCCGGAATTCTATAATTCCGGAAGCAGGCCGAGTAGGTGGCCTCCGGAAACGCGCCCTCAGAGATCACGGAACCAGCCGGAACAGCTTCCGGAAACACACACCAATCGCGGGCCATCCCGCCCCCCACGCCGCCGTCTTGGCCGACTCCACCAAAACCAAGTACGCCTCCCGGCTGCGCGGTTACCTAGCCTGGCTGGCCGACCAAGCCGACGGCGGCACCCTGGACGGGGAGGGGCGTCCCGCGGGATACCCCCTTCCTCGGAGAGGCGGCCATGCAGTCACGGACCTACCTGTACGACCTTCTGGTGTCCACCCTCTTCACCGAGGGGCTCGACAGCGACATGGACCTGTGGGCACTGGGTTTCACCGCCATCTGGGTCAAGGGCGCGGACCTCGACACCCTCGCCCGAACCTTCGGCATGGACCTCGCCACCCGTACCCCGTGTCACCTGAGCGAGATCCTCGACCACGCCATCGACGATGGATCTCGCTGGGTGGGCGAAGCCAACGGCTGGATCGGCATCGTACCGGCGCAGGCCGACCGCGAAGTCGTGCGCTCCGTCGCCGAAGGCGGCCGTGAGGCCCTCGGCTTCAGCATGGACATCAACTACAACATCTCCTTCATTTACGCCCGCGACGGGCGCATGATCGTCTCCTTCGACCCCTCTTCGCCACCTGAGCGGTACGGCGACGACCCGCACGCGCTCGATCACCTGATGGACGGGCTGCGCTTCCAGATCATCACCGAAGCCGACAACCCGGACGATCTCGTGGAGATAGACGAGAGCATCAGCTCAGCCTTGGCGCTGATCGGGCGCCTCACGGAAACCGACATCGCCACCGACTGGTTCCAGGCGCAGCACTCACGCGTCCAACCCGCCTCCTGATCCATCGGCGACCCGCAGTCGTTCCGGCCACACGTACCGTCAGCGAGCCGGAATCTGGAGGCGATTCCATGAAAGGGAAAAGGACACGGCCAAGGCGATAAGAAGGACGCCGACGGCAAGGCGACGGCGACCGTCTGGTGGACGAAGGTGAATCCACTGAGGAGCGCATCGAGAGGGCTCTGGATCGCCAATCGGACCCGATACAGTGCCACGGCGGCGCTCAGGTCGAACCGTAAAGCTAGACCCGCACAACACCTAACAGAAGGCCCCTGATGGAAGCGTTGGCGAGCGGGACACGCCCGACTTGATCGCAGACCCGTCCAAGCAGCGGTCAAGCCGCCTTCGGCCGGGTTCACACACCGCTTGGCATCAGCGCTTGTGTCGGCGGGCCGCGGGTCGGGCTTGTCAGGCAAGCGGGCGCACGCCGATCACGGCGCGCGGCACTGGCCGGCGCGATCCTCGGCCCGGCTCTGCTGACGATGTCCACCGCGACACCGGCAAGCGCCGCCACCGTCCCCATCCAGGTCCAGTACATGGACCAGGACGGCTGGGGCAACATCCAGTACGACGTCCGCTTCAACGGAACCGTCACCTCCCAAGGCCCCAACGGGTACATCGTCCAGGGCGAACTCGACGCCTACTGCCACCACGGCACCTTGACGCACCAGTCCGTCCGGCTGGACATCGGCGCCACACACGGCGCCGGGACGATCCACAGACACTGGTGCGCTGACACGCCAGTCCCCATCCACGCCTACGGGTACAGGGACCACGCCGGCGACACCGTCGATCTGAAGGTCGGCGCGACCAGCGGCACCTTCAACACCTACAACTTCGGCCCCACATACAGAGTCAGCATCGGAACCGACTGACCTGCCAGTCACCGCCCCATAGCCCGCCCCCAGCCTCAAACGATCACCACGCTGGTCATCGTTTGAGGCTGGCCAGAGGGCGACAGACACCCCTGAAGACGCCTTCTCAGGTGTGCTTGAATCCTTTTCCAGCGGGGGTGATGGAGCGTCCGGTCGTGATGCTCTTGGTGGCGGCAGGCGTTGTGACGATTATCGTCGGTGAAGCCGATACAGGGCGAACTCGCCGAACTCGGCAACATCGAGTACTTCGACACCACCATCATCGACCTGCAACGCTTCGTGGACACCCACCATGGCACACCACTGGTCAACCCCTTCGTTCTACGAGAAGTCCACCTCCGTGGCTTGCTCGCCACCGGCCGTCTCCAGGAGGCAACACGTCTCGCAGAAGCGGACACACCAGACGCGACCAGCGTCGCGCCGCAATGGCAGACCATCGAACGCGTCACCGTCGCAGAAGTCTTCCGCGCCACGGGCGACAAGGCCGCAGCCTCCCACGCACTCCTGCAGTCGATCGCGACTGCGGAGAGCACACGGCTTCCTCATCAGATTCAACGCGCCATGCGAGCCGCACGAGGAGCCCTGCCAGAAGTCGACGAGGCCGGCGCAGCCGCTCTCCAACGCCTGGAACTTTACCCAACGCTACGGCAGGGCGGCAGTTTCGTGGATGGCAGCCAGGGCGTGCTCCACGCTGGGATACCAGTGCAGGCGCCGCGAGACGCCGGTGACTTCCAGCAGACGGGCGGGCACGGCACGCAAGGCGGCCACATGCAGGCCACCACCGTGCCGTTCAGCGACGGCGTGCGCGCGCACCAGGGCGCTCAACCCGTGGCTGTCCAGGAAGGTCAGCTCGCTCACAGCGGCTCGCCCCGCCGGCGGCGCACCTGGTCGAGGTGGACCTTCAACCGGGCGGCGTTGCGAGCGTCGACCTCGCCGCCCACGAACACCAGCGTGCCGCCGGACAGGTGTTCACAGGCCAACGTCAGCCGGGCCACGATGTCTCCGGACGTGGATCATCGCCCCGGAGCCGGCACCGTAGCTGTGCCAAGCGTTCGCCGGTCCGCTGAAGTTATGTCGTCTCGCCCCGTAAGGGGCGGCCGACGTGACCGGGACGTAGCGCAGCTTGGTAGCGCACTTGACTGGGGGTCAAGGGGTCGCAGGTTCAAATCCTGTCGTCCCGAATGGTCAGAAGGGGTGCCAGAGGTTCTCTGGCACCCCTTTTTCATTTTTGGGAGCCGAACGGGGAGCCACGCCGGCCGGACGTTCTGCCGGGTCGCGAGCGGTTCCGCACCACTAGTTGCGGTACTTGCATTTGATGGGCACGGTTCCCTTGATGCCGGTCCACTTGCAGGTGCTGTACGCCGGGCTGAGCCGTGGATGCGTCATCGTGGTGTGCCCATTAGTGCCCTTCGAGCTGTACGACGCGTTCGTGAGGTTCGAGTCGGAATAGATGTGCACAGTCGTCCATGTCCCGGACTCGACAGTGCCTCCCGTGATCGACAGGTAGGAAGCGCTACCGCATTGCCTGCCCTGGGCGATGTCCCGATTGCAATACGTGATCAGAGCGGCGTGCGCGGTCCCGGTCGTGGCGACGAACACCGGAAGCGACGCGAGGAGGGCAAGAAGGACGTACAGGGGCCTCTTGTGGATGGGCATGGCCTGACTCCTTGTCTCGGAGACCGTCATTGCGCCGGGGTGGGGGTCAGGTCGGAGAGGGTGAAGGTCCCGCGCGTGCCGGTGACGCTTCGAGGTTCGCTCGGCTCCGCGGCGGGGTCGGACAGCACCAGGTTGGGTGAGACCACGGTGTACCCCTCGCCCAGTTGAGCGGCGGGCACGCCATCCGGCAGCAGATAGGCCTCACTGGCGCCGGGCGGGCCGGCCACCTGCAGGCCCACCCCCTTGGCGGGGAAATCGGACGGCGGCGCACATGAGGCGCCGGCGACGAAGTCGGCCGCCGTGTCGCCGATGACCGTGATCAGGCAGAGCTCACCGTTGGCGTCGGTCCCGGACCAGTACGTGCCGGCGCCGGAAGAACCGAGCCGCCGGGTCGTGGCCGGGGCGACCAGTTCACCGACCTCGGTCCCGGCGGAGATGAACTCGGGCAGGTGATCCGCCGCAGTCTGCTTCTGGGACATCAGCGACATGTGCTCGGCCGCGCCCGCCGAGGTCGCAGTGCCGGCCTGCGCCGCGGCGACGAGGGAAAGGCCGATCGCGGTAGCCGCGACGCCGACGGCAGCCACCAGGCTGAACGATTTTCTCATGACGAAACCCTTTCTTCACCGCTGTCGCGACTAGGAGGCAATGCGCGATTGGCATTTCAAGGTCTTGCTGCCGCTTGAGCCTGGGAGAACCCATTTACAGCCGCTGCGGCCATAGCCGTAACGCGGGTGACTGAGCACGACGGTTCCGCTCACGCTGTTGGAGCTGGCGTACAAGCCGCCCTCCGCACCGTTATAGGTGTTCGCGTACACACGGAAGACGCCGCCGCTGATGCTGGTTCGGCCGCCGCTCCTGGGGCCCATCGACGCGTGCAGGTAGAGGGTTCCTGACCTGGCCGAACTGTTCTTGTACGTCACGTAGTGATCGGCGTACGCGGCACCGGGGACCACGCCTATCGCCGCACCGGCGACCACGATCGCCATGAGACCGGATCTGAGTTTCACTGGTTCCTTTCGGACGACGAGGTGAAATAGGCTCCGTCGCGTCCTGATTATGAATCCGGCCGACATACTGGCGGCACATTTCTGGTACACGGCCCGAGTATTCCCGCCGTGTACCGCCGGGTGCTTTGCTCTTCCGCGAGAAACCTCGACACAGTGGAGGCAATGATGATGGTCATTCCTCGGTCCGGTCCGCGCCGCACCGGACTGATGGCTCTCGCGGTCGCAACGGCGGCGATCGGTGCGCTCACCTTCGCCGGCCCCGCACACGCGGGGGCGGCAACCGGTGCGGTCACCTCCGCCGCCCAGGCACAAGCGGGCTACTACTGGGTCGGACCGTTCAATGCGTACAACGCCTGCGTACTAACGCGACCCAGGTACAAGTCGTCGTGGACCACGCCGGGCCCGTGCTTGTTCTACGAGGTCAACAATGGTCCCGGGATCTGGCAGTTCAAGGTGACCACGCGGTATTGACCCGCACTCCGCCGAAGGGGGCCCTCCGTGATCCAGGAGGGCCGCCTCCGCCGGGTGACCAGGCATATTCCCCGCGTATTCCACGGTGCTACCGACGCGTGCCACGATCACTCCGGTGAGTCCCCCGGCCCTGGGGATCGCTCGCGCCGAAGGGAACTGAGCCTCGTCAGAAGCCATCCCGACACCAGGCGCTCCGAAGGGCTGATCTCCGTTCCAAAAGAAGGAGGAACGATGAGCCCGATCAGAACCATCACCGTCGGCGTCGCCGCCGCCGTGGCGAGCGTCATCCTCGCGCAACCGGCCATGGCGGCGAGCTTTCAGCGGGATGTCGGAGACGGAATAGTCCGCTACGCCGACCCCACCAACGAGTTGTGCGTCCGAGCGGATGACACCACGGGAACGGCCTGGGTGGAGGTGACCCTGACCCGCCCTGGTGTGATCGGAAAGCCCATTGTCATCCGAGATGACAATGTCCGGCACCCGGAAGCCACCTGTGCGGTGATCACTGCCTTTGAGGACATCACCTACCGGGCCGACTACGAGAGCTACTGGAGCGGGCGAGACACCGTCCTGCGCGGAACGTTCCAGTTCGGGACCTGACCCTCAGACCGGGCCCTTTCCACCATCGATCGCAGTTCTCGTCTCGATCCACGAAGAGGCGCCATCTCGCACGTCCCGATCGCAAAGGTTTCCATGAACAGAACCATGAAGGTCGCCCTCGTGACCACGGTCGCCGCAGGATCCATGTTCGCCGGAGCGCTGCCGGCACAGGCCGCCAATCGCGACAGCTGCCGCGGACAGGTCTCCGGCATCACCACGAGCGGCTCTGCCGTCGTCGCCTCGTACGTCGTCGTATGCAGCCGGGTCCAGAGCCGCATCATCGTCTCGGCGGACGTCACTCGCCACACCATTCCCTTGCGGAGCGTGCGCCAGATGAAGACCTGTGACAACGCCATCAGGTGTACCGTCCACCCACGGATCTCCAATCCCACTGGCAGGCAGTTGTTCTCCGGAGCGGTCTTCGCCGCGATCGCCAGGCGAGGTAACTACATAGCAGGATGCGGGTATGTGGCAGGCGTCCTGACCGGGGGCCTGGCTCTGGACGCGTTCATGACCTGCAGATCGTCGGACGAGTTTCACTGACCGGCTCCTCGTGCGGGCCACGGCACCCGAGCCCGGCATCATCTGAACTCGGGTGCCGTGTTTTCGGCGCACTTCCCCTCAGCCCCCGATGACCTGGCCCGCCAGGCGGCCTGCCCGCTCCCCCGCTCAGGGGAGGTCACGACGCGGCGCCACCCACCGTCCACGCCGCTCTACCGTCACAGGGCCGGGCAAGAGCGGTTCGCAACCGTTTCTTCGCCCGGTTAACCACTGAAAAGAGGCCGTCCCGGTTTACAGTGCGTCCAGCCAAGGGAGCACGATGAAATTTGGGATATTAGGTCCACTGGCGGTGTGGCGAGAGGGTGCCCAGCTCGATCTCGGCACACCCAAGGCGCAGGTGCTGTTCGCGGTTCTGCTGTGCCAGGCGGGCAACCCTGTCTCGGAGGATCAGCTGGCCGCGGCTCTGTGGGGGGGCTCCCCGCCGAAGAGCGCCGGCAAGAATCTGCAGACCTACGTCCACCGGCTCCGGCGGCAGCTGGGCGACCCGGCTCGCGTCGTACGGCAGGGCTCCGGCTATCTGGTGCCGGTGGCCGGGGACGAGCTGGATGCGGCGAAGTTCGAGAGCCTGGCCGGCTCAGGTCAGGCGGTGGAGGCCGCCGGTGAGCCGGAGGAGGCGACCCACCGCCTGCACGAGGCGCTGAGTCTCTGGCGCGGGCCCGCGTTCGCCGGCATGACCGATGTCCCGATGCTGGCCGTGGAGGCCGCGCGGCTGGACGAGGTCCGCCTGTCGGTCCTGCAGTCGCGGATCGCCGTGGACCTGCGGCTGGGACGCCACGCGGAGCTGCTGGGCGAGCTGACCGCGCTCACCAGGGAGCACCCGCTGCGGGAGCGGCTGCGCGCGCAGCTGATGCTGGCGTTGTACCGCTGTGGCCGACGGGCGGACGCGCTCGCCGAATACGCGCGGGCCCGCCGGATCCTGATCGAGGAGACCGGCCTGGACCCGGCCGAAGAGCTGCATGACATGCATCAGCGCATGCTCACCCAGGATCCCTCGCTCGATCCGGTTCCGCGCGTCAGGCCGGCGGTCACGGGCTCCTCGCCGCAGCCGGGCCCGTACCCGCCGGCTCACGGTGACCTCGCCGCCGGCCCGCCGGATGAGCCGGACGAGGTACCGCGGCGTGCCGTGCTCGCACATGGGCCTCCAGCGGCCCCGACCCCCGCCGAGCTGCCGCCGGACATCGCGGATTTCACGGGCAGGGACGGCGAGGTGGCCGATCTCACCGAGGTCCTCACCCGGCCGCGGCCGGGCACCGTCGCCATGGCCGGCGTCGCGGGTCTGGGCGGCCTGGGCAAGACCACGCTCGCCGTGCACGTCGCGCACCGGATCGCGGATCGCTTTCCCGACGGCCAGCTCTACGCGGACCTGCGCGGCGCCTCCGCGGACCCGGCCCGCCCGGAGGACGTGCTCAGCCGGTTCCTGTTCGCGCTGGGCGTCAGCCCCACGGGCATACCCGAATCCCTGGAAGAACGCGTGGCGCTGTACCGGAGCTGCCTGGCCGGGCGCAGGATGCTCATCCTGCTCGACAACGTCGCCGGGGAGAAGCAGGTGCGGCCGCTCCTGCCCGGAGCCCCGGGCACGGCCGTGCTCCTCACCGGGCGGGTCCGGCTGGTCGGGCTCGAGGGCGCGAGCCTGCTGGAGCTCGACGTCCTGCCGTCGGGCCAGGCCATCGACCTGCTGAGCAGGATCGTCGGCGACGAACGCGTCCAGGACGACCCGAAAGCGGCGCTGGAGATCACCCGGCTGTGCGGCCGGGTCCCGCTCGCGGTCCGCATCTCGGCGGCCAGGCTCCTCGGCAGAAGGCAGTGGAGCCTGGCCCACCTCGCCGGCGTCCTCGGGGAGGAACGGCACCGGCTCGACGAGCTCGTGGCGGGGGACCTCGACATCCGCGCGGGATTCGAGATGAGCTACCGGATGCTGCCCGCGAACGCGCGGCGGGCCTTCCGGCTGGCCGGGCTGCTCGACGCGCCCGACTTCGCCTCCTGGGCGGTGGCAGCCCTCCTGGACGTGCCGGTACGGCAGGCGGAACGCGAGATCGAAACCCTGGTCGACGCCCATCTGCTGAACCTCACAGGAACCGACGAGACGGGCAGGCTCAGGTACCGCTTCCATGACCTGATCCGGTTGTACGCCCGTGAGCGGGCGCAGCACGAGGAGACCGAGCCCGAGCGCCAGGCCGCGCTCCAGCGGGCACTCGGCGCGTGGCTGGCGCTGGCGGAGGTCGCGGCGGAGCACGTCCCCGGCCCCTGCTACGCGCTCATGCACAGCGCCGCGCCGCGCTGGCGGCTGCCCCCCGCGGTATCAGGCCCGCTGCTGGCCGACCCGATGGCCTGGTTCGGCGCGGAGCACGCGGCGCTGATGGCGGGGGTCTCCCAGGCGTGCGAGGCGCGCCTGACCACGCTCGCCTGGGACCTCGCGGGGTCCACCGAGACCTACCTCAACATGCGCGGCCTGTACGACGGCTGGCAGCGCATGCACGAACAGGCGCTCGCGCTCTGCCGCGAGACCGGCGACCAACGCGGCGAGGCCGTGCTGACGCGCGGCCTCCTGGACGTCACCACCTGGAACCGGCCGGCGGGCCCCGGAGCGGCGATGACCCGGATGCGGGCCGGCGCCTCGCAGCTCCTCGATCTGTTCACCCTGCTGAAGGATCCGATCGGCATGGCCGACGCCCTGGCGACCCTGGCCTGGAGTATGACGGCCGACGGGAACGGTGGCGCGCAGGCGCTCGCCCTGGCGGAGCAGGCTCTGCGCACGGCCGCCGGCGCGGACTACCTCGGCGGCCAGGCGCGGGCCTATCACGTGATGGCGATCATCTACGGCGAGGACGACCCTCACAGGGCGCACAAGGTCCTGGAGCAGGCGATGAAGGTCGCCGAGGCGCTCGGCAACCCGCACTACACCACGACCGTCACCCAGTTCCTCGGCGCGGCGAAACTGTTCAGCGGTGACCTCGCGGGCGGCCAGGAACTGCTGGAGAGCTCCTTGGGGATGGCGCGGCGGTTGAACTACCGCTATCTGGAGACGTTCTCGCTGCTCTACCTCTCGAAGCTGTTCGTCGCGGCCGGGGACGCTGAGCAGGCCAGGGCGACCGCCGAACTGACACTGGCCAACAGCGAGGACGGCGACTTCGGCCATTATCTCGCCGACGCGCTCAGCGTTCTCGGGCAGCTGGACCTGGCCGAGGGGGACCTGCCCGCCGCCATCGCCACCCTCGAACGCTCCGTCCGGGTGTGGCGGACCCGCGGCTCGATCCCCTACCTGGCGCGGACGCTCCGCGCCCTGGGCGACGCGTACGACGCCGCGTGCGACCATCGCGCGGCCAGGACCGTCTGGGAAGAGGCTCGCGAGCTGTTCCGGGGGATCTCGCACGAGGACGGCGTGCGAACGCTGGACGCCCGGCTCATGTGAAGGGCGACTACGGACTAACGGAGATCACTTCTGGCGCGCGGCGAAGCAGACGGCTGGCGATAATGCTGCGATAAGCGCATTTGTCGGGCCGGATCCGCCCTATGATCCTGATGATCGGCTCCGCGAGGAAGGGCACCTGTGGGCGAGAAGTCGGATGAGTGGAAGAGTGCGATCGACACGACCAGGCCCAGCATCGCCAGGGCCTATGACGTCGTCCTGCACGGCAAGGACAACTTCGAGGTCGATCGCGCGTTCGTCGCGGAGATCGTCAAGGTCATCCCGGAGATCTACGACGTGGCTGCCTACAACCGCCAGATCCTGGACCGCGGCGTCCGTTTCATGATCGACCAGGGCATCACGCAGTTCATCGACCTCGGCTCGGGGCTGCCGACCGTGGAGAACACCCACCAGGTCGCGCAGCGCGCGAACCCGGAGGCCCGCGTGGTCTACGTCGACAACGACCCGATGGTGCTGGCCCACGGCAGGGCGTTCCTGGCCGAGAACGAGCGCACCGCGGTGGTCACCTCGGACCTGCGCGACCCGGTGGCGATCCTCGGCGACGAGGCCGTCAAGCAGCTCATCGACTTCGACCGCCCGGTCGGCGTGATGCTCGTCGGCATCCTGCACCACCTGCACGACGACGAGGACCCGCAGGGGATCGTCGAGGCGTACATGGCCGCTGTCCCGCCGGGCAGCTACCTCTTCATCACCCACTTCTGCGACTCGAGCCAGGAGTCCCGGGACGCGGAGAAGCAGTACCTCGCGCTCCTCGGCACCGGCAGGTTCCGCACCGTCGCGGAGATCACCGACTTCTTCCAGGGGTTCGAGCTGGTGGAGCCGGGCGTCGTGCCGCTGCCGTTGTGGCGTCCGGAGGCGGACGTCCCCGAGGAGCTGACCGTGGGCCAGCGCCTCATGTTCGGCGGCATCGCCCACAAGCCCTGATCGTGTCGTCACGCCGGGGCACCGAACTGAGCCAGGCGGCCATGGACCTGGCCCGGCGGCAGGGCGCGGCTCCCGAGCTGATGTACGTGGTGGACCTGCCCGGGTACGAAGTGTCCGAGCAGTCGGTCGGCGTGATCAACGACGACGGTTTCTGTGAGACCCGGCGATGGCCCTGCTCGGCTGAATGGTTCGGGAGGTGTGGTTTGCCTGGGCCCGCGAGCAACTCCACCCAAAGCCATCCTGGCCGACACCCAGGCAGCGCCATGGCAGGCCAGGGAGGCGGGTGGCGGGTTGGTGACGGTGGCGCCGGTGCGGGGTGGCTCGCGTCGCACCTGATGGCCCGCCTTGGCGGCGAACTCGGCGAAGTGCAAGACGATGGCCTTGTTCCTCATTTCTGAGAACACGAACTGTAGCTGTCGTTACACAAAGCTACTTTGGGGCTCATCGCACGAACCCGAGCGGGCTATTTCACATTCGGCGAGCTTCGAGCGCATCCAAGATCAAGTCCAGGCCGTAGCTGAACTCGCTGGTGTAGTCGTAGCCCGGCCTCAGGGCGTGGTCGCGGATCATCTCGGTGAGGTACGGCAACTCCTCCACCGGCAGATGCCGGAGGATGCCGCCGGCCACTTCCTCGACATCGTCCGGCGTCGTCACCGGCAGGTTCGCCTCCTGCAAGACGAACCCGGAGACGTAGCTGTCGATGAGCGAGACGGCGTGCGCGGCCATCGGCAGCGTGAACCCCGCCTCCCGGAGGACGCCCAGGACGGCGTTGTGGTGGCGCAGCGTCGCCGGTCCCGGATCGCGACGGGAGTCCATGAGGCCGAGAGCCCAACTGTGCTGCGACAGGACCATACGTGCGGAGAAGGCACGTGTACGGATCGCATCGCGCCAATCATCGCCTTCGGCACCGGGTAGCTTGATCGCCGCGAACACCATGTCGACCACGCCGTCGAGGATCGCGTCTTTGTTCGGCACGTGGTGGTAGAGCGACATCGCCTCCACGCCCAGTTCCTGCGCCACCCGGCGCATCGTGATCGCCTCCACGCCGCCGCGATCCGCGACCCGGATCGCGGCTTCCAGCACGAGGCCTCTGCTGAGCGGTTGTGGTGGTGGTGGCACGACGACTCCGGGGTGTGGGCGGGTTGACAGCCTTACGAGCGTAAGCCAACCTTACACACGTAAGTTGCCTTACCGGTGTAAGGCTATCCAGGTTCGCGTCAGCCAGCACCTGACCTGTGACGCGCCCCGCCGGGGCGAGAGAAGGAGATTTCGATGCCGATGCCGAGGTGGTGGGGGCACGTGAACAAGAGGGTGTTCAACCCCCGCGCGATAACCGGCGGGAGGTGGCCGGTGCTGATTCACATCGGTCGCATTTCTGGCGCTACGTACCGCACGCCGCTCGATGCGCATCCCGTAGACGGCGGTTACCTGTTCGTTCTGGTGTATGGATCGCGCTCCGATTGGGTGCAGAACGTCCTGGCGGCCAGAGGTGCGCGACTCCGGGTCGACGGGAGAGAGGTGGAACTCACCGCCCCGCGCCTTGTCGGTAAGGACGAGGCGTTCCAGGCCCTCCCCGATGAGGTGGCACGCCCACCGAAGCTGCTCCGCATCACCGAGTTCCTCCGCATGGACCTGGTCGCAGGCTGACCCTGGCCGCCGCCCCGGCAGTCCCCGTCCTGCGCGTCGGGGAGCCTGAACCGGCTCGCCGATCCGGCGCCGACGCACTCCGCCACCACGACAATTACAGGACAAGCATTGTGCATACAAACAGGCGGGCAACCGCAATTGCGGGCACACTGGTCATCGTAGGCATGATCGCCGGTGTGCTGAGCATCGTTCCCGCTCTCGAGGAGCCACGCTATCTCGCGCTCATTTCCGCACACGAGAGCCAGGTCATCGTCGGCGCAGTTGCTCAGTTCATGATGATCCCCGCCTATGTCGGGTTCGCGCTGTACCTTTATCCGACATTGAGGACGGAGAACGAAGCGCTCAGTCTGGGTTTCCTTGGGTTCAGGCTCATCGCAGCGACGTTCCACTTCATAGGCGTGATTCTCCTGCCCTTGTTTCTTGTGCTGGGCCATAGATTCACCCAGGCCGGAGCTTCGGACGCATCCGGCCTCGAGGTCTTGGGCGAGTTGCTGCGGACGGCGCGCGACCTGGTCAATCACGTCGCATTGATCATCTCGCTGAGCCTCGGAGATCTCCTGTTGTTCCGCATTCTATGGCGGTCGAGATCTGTCCCTCGATGGCTATCCGGGTGGGGATTTCTGGGAATCGGAGCAGCTATATCGGCGAGCTTCTTGGTGCTGCTTCGCCTAACTGATGTGGTCACGCCACTCTACCTGGCCATGAATGCGCCACTGGGCCTGCAGAGCTTTGTCTTCGCCGTGTGGTTGATGACAAGAGGCTTCGCTACGAATGCATCAACCACAGCCCACCGGCGCGGCTGATGCGCGGGCCGTCCCACCTTGTTGCGACGGGCTGCGGATTCCACCACTCGCGAGACGTTGCCCCAGGGAGCATCTCATCCCGTAGCACGTGAGGCACTTCGAGCTTGCCGCCCACCAAGGCGCCATTGTTCCCTCGCCCGCCCCGCCGGCCACCCTCGGGCAGCAGCTTGCCGGAAGCGCTGCGGTAGCCGGTTGGCCGGTCCGCCTCCGGGCTCCAGGCCGCCTCAGTGATGACAGCCAGACCCTAGCTTGATCAACATGCCTCTGACATGGTGGGGTTTGCGGCCGATTCTGCTCGGCTGCCTCGCCCCGACCTGTGGTTCGGAAAGGACATCTACATGGTTCAAGCAGGGTGTGTCTATGTGCTGGTGAACGTGAACACCGGCACGTGCCTGGATGAGAACCTCGGTAACAATTGGGTCAGAGCGTGGGGGCGCAACGGCGGCGATAATCAGAAGTGGGTGTTGGATCGGGAGGGCCCCGGCCGCCGGTGGACGCTTCAGAACGTCGCGAGTGGCCGCTTCCTTTGTCCCGAGTCTGGCGACCTGGGGAGCGCACTTCGCACTGACGATGACCTCTACCTGTGGCGTATCACGGACGACGAACACGGGGACCGTTTGTGCCTCCCGCAGGGCCCTTCGCAGGTCGTGTCGAAACGCGAGGACGACAGCTACGTCTGGCACTTCGAAGAGGCATAAGGGGGCGTTTGTTCCGGCCTGATCCCCTAGGTTTAGGCGTGGGACCTCGGCAGATACGACGAGGCCGTTCGCTTCGACGTCCTTGTCACGGTCTCCCAACGGCAGCAACCGCAGCGCGGCAAACGCGCTCGTGACGGCGAGATAGGCCAGGCGAAAGAGCACGGCCGAACATCATGCCGCACTCGCGTCCTCTCCCTGACGGCCGGAGATCACGCACGTCAGGCGACGGTACGGCCCAAGGCCATGACCTGGGCGGATGACATTATCGGCAGGTGCGGGCTCGGCAAGCGTGGCAAGCTCGCCTCCGGGTAGGTCAGCCGCAATGCGCCTGTGTGCCTCAAATGAGCTGGAAGATCATCGCCCAGCGTATTCGGTGCTTCTCTCATCCGAGCTATTTGAGCAGCACGCGCTCGCGGACCAGCGGACCAAGGGCAAGGGTAGGCAAGCCCACGCCTTCGTGATTCACAGCGTCGTCGGGATCCACACACCCTCACCTCCCGGTTTCGACACAGCAATGCCGGCAGCTGCCCCAGCCTCGCGTCCGCTCGCTGGGAACTCGGGGCGTGGAGTTCGCCGCGTCCACTCAGAACTTTTGACGGCGCTTCGCGGTCAAACAGAACATGATGAAGACGATGATCGGGGCCTCGCTCCTCGCCGGCTCGCTGCTGGTCTCCGGCGCCACCGCGGCAAACGCCCAGACGAAGCCGACGCTGGGTCCCTACGGTTACGGTGCCGTCAAGCTCGGCATGACCGCCAAGCAGGCCAATGCGACGGGGGACGTCGTCAGGAAGATGCCCAGCAACGGTGGCTGCTCCGGCTGGGACCTGCGAAAGTTCCCGACCCCCAAGGACTCGGTGGGTATCTACATCTCGCCGAACGTGGGACTGGCCGCCGTCTTCGCCGCGAAGGGCATGAAGACCCCGGAAGGTATCGAAATCGGCTCCACCGCCAAGCAGCTGAAGGCGGCCTACCCGCACATCAGGAAAGACGTCCACGGCTACTATGCGACCGCGGTCTCCGCCAACAAGAAGGCCTATTACACCTTCGGTGTCACGCGCGGCAAGGTCACCGAGTATGGCATCGCGCTCTACCGGCAGGACTGCTTCAACTAGAGCGTGTACGAAGTTCGGATCTTCAGACTGGTCGGAGGCTTCGGATCCACATGACGGCTCCGCGTAGGTGCAGGCCTGCCAGGTAGCTGTCGGG
>NZ_JBHSBI010000058.1:0-21174 GCF_042650645.1 Nonomuraea purpurea | reverse complement strand
GGATCTCGTCGACGGCGGCGAACTGCCCGGTGAGGCTGATGGACTCCCGCACGTCCGCCGCCTGCGTGGCGACGTCGAAGCCGTTCACGCGGGCCGTCCCCGCGTCGGCCTTGAGCAGCGTGGACAGGATCTTCACCGCCGTGGTCTTGCCCGCCCCGTTCGAGCCGAGCAGGGCGAAGATGCTGCCCTGCGCCACGGCGAAGTCCACGCCGCGCAGCACCCGCAGCTCCTTGTACGACTTCTGCAGGCCCTGCACGTGGATCACAGGCCCTCGGATCTTGTTGGCTGTCATTCAGATATCCGTTCTGTTTCGTCACGGCTTGTCGCCCGTGACGCGATCGATGGCGTCGGATAGTTCGCAAGAAACGCCTCGGCGAGCCCGTGCAGGTACCGCTGCAGCGCATCGATCGCCGGGTAATAGGTGCGGTTGCGCGCCTTGTCCTGCGTGCGTTCAGGGGAAGTACGCCGCGCATGACCTGTTCGACCCGGATGGAGCCCGAGGCGGTCTTCGCGGTGAGCGCGCCGTGCGCGCGGTCGACGACGATGTCGCCGCCGGCCCAGTAGGTCGCCGGTAGCCTCGCCGATTCGGGGGTATCCGCCGGAGTTCTTGATGAGCCGCAGGCGCCGGGCCTCGCCGCTGCCGGTGTGGAGGGCGACCGGGCCGCGCCGATGAGCGGCTAGAGTTCAGATTGGCAGTTCAACCGTGCTCTGCTGTAGCGGGCGCGACCTCGGGGGGTGTTGCAGCACCCTCCCGGGGCCCGTCCAACCGGACGGCGCCTACTCGCAGAAGACACGCAAGTGGCCATCGGGCATCTCCATCTCCACGATCGTCTCGTCGAGGTGGTCCACGAGCGCCTCGAGCTGTTCGGGCTTGAGCTGCGTCAGGTCGATCGGCATGCCCGACTTGTCCAGTGCGGCGTTGGCCTTGTCCAGTGCCTGCGGCGGGATCAGGGCCGCCAGCTGTACGCCGGCCCGCAGCAGTTGCAGCGGCACCCGCACGTTGAGCCGGAAAGGCTCGCCGTTGTCGAGGAATTCCATCACCACCCGCAGGTACTTCGCCTTGCCCTTCGGCCGGGCGGCGGGACTGGCCGCCGCCGGCGGCTGGTCTCGTTCGAGCGCGGTGATGAGCCGCTCCGCCTCATCTGCGGTGATCTTGCCCTCGGCCAGCATGCCGAGGATGTCCTTACGCTGTTCGTTCATCGAAACCTCTCCTATCGGATGGCTACGAGCACAGCCGTACGGCTGTACTCCATGTCGACCCGGGTGCCGGGCAACGCGCAGATGATGCGCCAGGCGGTGCCGAGTGCCCGCACCGCGCTGAGGCGATATATCAGGCAGGCCACGACCGCCCCCAGGACGGCCAGGACCACGACCGGTGAAAGCACGAGCACGACCGGGACTACTGGAACCCAGACCCGGATGGGCCGGCGATCTGGACGTTTGACCCGTACGGTCACCAACTGCGGCATCACGTCGGCCCCTCCAACTCGGACAATGCCTGCTGCGCGGTGATCTCGCCGCGGCGCAACCGATCGATGACCTCGGCCCGCGACGGCGCCGGGTCGGTTTCGACGAAGTCGAGCATCTGCGCGACCCGGTTCAGCCGTGCCTTGATCGTCGGGTAGCTCACTCCGAAGATCCGTTCCATCTGCTTGATGGAACCGTGGCACCGCACGAACGCCGTGACGAAGACCTGATCCTCGACGCTGAGCTGGGCCAGTTGCGGCAGCTCGAACTCGCCCTCGATCGCGACGCCGCTGCCTGCCAGGCGCACCCGCTCGACGACGAACGGCTGGCCCCGGGTCAGGTTCGTGATTTCCTGCCAGTCCATCGCCTGCTCTGTCATACCTTAAGTTATACCCAGAGAGACTTCAACTTTCAAGAAGTTGATCTTAATTTTCTTAATCCCAGGTCCCCTCGGAGGCTCTGAGGTCGGGTCGCCCGGGGTGTGGTTCTCCCTGGGCGACCCGACCTGAACAGGCGTCTTCGAACTCCCAACGCAGGAAATCGATCTTGAGAGTGAGGCGGGCTCCCGCTTGATTCCCGGTCAGGCGGTAGTGAAGGAAATCCACACGTCCGGGGGAACGTCTTCGGGCTCCTCCGTCCACGCGTCACCGGCGATCTCGGTGGCGACGCGCCGCCAGAACGCGACAGCCGCCGTGTTCGACTCCTGGAAGGCGATCTTCCAAGGACCGGGGTGCCGGGAGATCACCTCCCGCACAACTTCCATCCCGATCCCGGACCGGCGCGCGCCGCGCACCACGAAGAAGCTGTTCAGCACGCGCGCCGGGCCGGACAACGCGCGCACGAACGAGAACCCGACAGGCCGGCCCCCGCTGATGAACAGATAGGCCGCCCAGTCGTCGTCCTCGAACGCCGGGCGTAGCCGGTCGCTGTGATAGGTGGCGTCCGGGCTGGGCAGTCCGCCCTGGAACTCCGCCATGTCGTGGCGGAACATGAGCCAGAGCCGTTCGATGATGGGGCGATCCGCCGCGCTCACGGGCCGCACGGTTGCCTGAAGAGTGGTCATACAAGCAACTTCCGGCCGGAAGCAACATCCGGCCGGAAGGGGTAAAACTAGCACACGGCCTACCTCGCCGAGGATGCCCATCGAGGTGGCGTCACTGACGGTCGTGACCGCACTGGACGTCAAGGAGGTCACGTGCCTACGCCGAGGACCAGCGGCGGGACTCGGCATGGTCGGCACCCCGCATCCGGCCTTGATCGGTATCACCAGGACGACTAACCTGATCGTCCTGCTGCCGGAAGGCGGGCCGAGGCGATCGCGTCACACGACGAACTGCTCGACCACGCCGCCATGGAGTTGGGGACCGACTGACGATGAGCGCGGAAGAGGATTTCAAGCAGGTCGGCGCCGAGCTGGCCGACCTGGGTGTAGGGATCTCCAGGATGATGGGGCGTCCCGCGCTCAAAGATCAGGCGGGGAAGGTGTTCGCGAGCCTGCAGCGCGACGGCGCGATGGTGTTCCGGCTGGTCAGGGACACCCCCGAACACACAGCCGCGCTCCAGCTGGCCGGGGCGTCTCTGTTTGACCCCATGGGGCAGGGCAAGGTGATAAAGGACTGGGTGGTCGTGCCCCACTCCTCGGCCGAGAAATGGACGGATCTGGCCGAGGCCGCCCTCAGCCGCCCACGCTGACCAGTAGGCCACATCGACGGTGCATGCCTGAGTCGGGCAGGACGCGGAGCACGGCGTCGGCGTAGGCGATGGTGGGGCCGCCTTCGTGACGGCGACGTCCAGAACCGACCAGCTGACCTCGCTGACCGAGTTCTCGGCGAATGGTGGCAAACGGGTACGCGACTGGACGGTCCGCGAGTCGTTCACCCCCCTCGCCTTCGACGCCACCGGTCGGGTGCTGATCGGCTGGCAGGGGCCGGGGAAGCTGGTCCGGCTGGACGGCGACCGCCTGACGCTCATCCCGATGCCCGAACTCGCCGCCGAACAGCACCTCCAGGTCGCCTGGTAAGCCCGGCCGAGTGACAACCCAGGGGGACATCCCGAAGCCGGTACGGAGGATGTCCCCCTGGTGGCTACTCGGCCGACGTCGCCAGAGTTGTCGGCATGATGACATCCCGGTGCAGTACCAGGGAAAGGATCTCCAGAGTCCTCGCTGTCGGAGCAGCGCTTGCCGCAATGCTCCTGCCTGCCGTTCCGGCTGCCGCGTCGCAGCCGGCCGTCCCCTCCCACGAGTGCGCGGCGGCGACGGAACGATGCGACGGCACCTTGTCGGTGCCGCTGGACTGGAGCGACCCATCCTCGGAGCGCGTCACCGTCGCCTTCGCCTGGCTCCCGGCGACGAAACGCCCAGGTCGAGCGACCGGCACGATCCTCGCCAACCCCGGCGGGCCGATGGCCGCCCTCCCCGACCTACCGCGTATCCAGCAGGTGCTCGGCCCGGTTCTGGAGGACCAGAACCTCCTGGTGGTCGAGCCTCGCGGGCTGGGCACATCGTCCCCCCTGCTGTGTCCGGGACTGAACCTCACCGCCCCGGAGACGATCGCGCCCTGCGCCGAACGCCTCGGCCCGCGCGTCCAGTTCTTCACCGCCGACCAGGCCGTGCACGACATGGACGCGGTACGCCAGGCGCTGGGCGTCCCGAAGATCACTTTCTACGGCAACTCCTACGGCACCCTCTTCGCCCAGGCGTACGCGGCCGCGCACCCCAGCAGTCTCGCCGCCGCGTTCCTGGACAGTACCGTGATCACCTCGGCCGACGGATACGCGCTGTGGCCGAACCGCTCACGCCTGGATCAGCTCGATCTGGTGTGCGGACAGTCGCGGGCCTGCCGCGCCCTGCCCGGCCGGGCGAGCGGCACCTGGACGGACCTGGTGACCCGGCTGCGCGCACATCCTGACCCGAAGGTGCCGATCTCCGCGCTCACCATGGTGAACAACGTCTACGACCCGGTCTTCGGCAGGGAAGCCAACGCCGCGGCCACGGCCTATCTCCGCGGCGACCCCGCACCGCTGCGACGGCTGACCCAAGTGGTGCCCGGTCTGCCGCAGCAACCGGCGGAGGGCCCGGAGTGGGCCGGGTTCCTGGCCTACCGCTGTGGCGACGGGTCTTTCCCCTTCGACCGGGACGCCTCACCCGCCGAACGGCAGGCCCAGTTGCAGCGTCACTTCCTTCAGGAACGGCCGCTGGCGCCCTACACACCGGCCGATCTGGGCCGTGACATCACCAAGGATCTCGACTTCTGCGTCCAGTGGCCCACCCCCCGGCACAGCCCTCCCCTGCCTCCACGGGCGAAGCTGCCCAGCGTGCCGATCATGGTGGTCGGCGGCGACTTCGACACGCAGAGCCCGGCTGAGGTGGCCCGCGCGCTTCGGGCTTTCCCGAAGGCCACGTTCGTCCGGGTTCCGTTCGCGGGGCACAGCCTCGCGCCGGCGTCGGGGGAGATGGGCGATTGCGTCCGCACGGCCATGCGGTCGTTCCTGACCAACCACCAGATTCCGGATGTGCGGTGCACAGCGGAGAACTACCGCGCCATCGGCAGCTTCCCCCGCACGATCAGCGACATACCGCCGATAGCCGCAACCGGACTCTCCCCGGAGCAGCGGCGCCTGCTCGCGGTCACCTTCGCCACCTCGGCCGACGCCGTCGCCCGCCGCAACCCCTATTCGACGCCCACCCACAGTCGGCTCGACACCCAGCCGGGGCTACGAGGCGGCCAGGTCCGTTTCGGCGACGCGACAATCACGCTGGAACAGGTGAGTCTCGTGCGCGGCCTCAAGGTCAGCGGACAGATCGCAATCCCCTCCACCAGGCAGGCGGCGGCCACGCTCCAGGTCTCCACAGGCGACGGGCAACCGCATCGGATCAAACTGGAATGGCAGCCCTTCACTCCGCACGAGCGGCCGGCCCTGTCCGGCGTCGTGGACGACACGCCGTTCATCTACCCCGCCACGTGATCCGGCGAAAGGCCCCACCTACCGGTGCCGGGTGGGGTCTTTCACACGTTGACAGGGTAGTTGAGCGACAGCTCATCCGCCGGAACGCCCCGGATTCCCCAGTTCGCTTTGGGCATCTCGACAATGGCGAGTTCGATGTCATCGACGGGCAGGCCGAGGCCCGGTGCCAGCCGCTCGTACACGGTACGGATCAGCTCACGCTTGGCGTCGTCGGAACGACCCGTGAAGCACAGGACCTCGATGATCAGATAGCGGTCACTTCGTTGTGGGCAGATCATGTCCTCGGGGTCGAGCAGCAAGAAGCGGTGGAACCGCTTGTCCGACGGCAGCTTCCACGCCGATCCCAGACACTCCTGCAGCAGATCGGAGATCCTCCGCTGCTTCCCAGCCCATACATCGCGCCGACCATAGACCTTGATCTGAGCCATCTGCCCATTCTGCACCGTACCGCCCGAGTTGGCCCCCTCCCAGGTACCCCCTCCAATGGGCTCAGACGGTAGCCCTGGGGGCGGGGAGGGGTGCGATTTCGCGTTCGTAGTAGGCGCGGAAGTCCTCGCCGGCCGTGAAGAGCTTGTCCAGGTCGCCCCGGCAGGCCGCGATCACCTCGGGGTCGTCGATGCGCCGGGCGCCGTTGTGGGTGCCCAAGGCGTCGTACGTCACCTCGTACATCACCGTGGACCCGAGCACGACGAGTTCCGGGAGCCGCCGGTCGATCTCGAGGTCGGCCACGTGCTGGGCGTCGAGGACCCGCACCTGCTCTGACGTCCCCGTCCGCGCTGCCAGAACGTGCATCTCCCACTGCACGTAGGGCGTGACGGGCTGCTCGACGATGCGGATGCGTCTGCGTGCGAAGTTCTCGGGACGGCGCTCGCGCGTCGCTCCTCGTTCGTCGTCGATGAGCCGCAGGGAGCGGGCCCAGTCGCCCTGCATCATCGCGACCCAGCTCGGCTCCCCGGCCTCGCAAAAGCTCTGGATGCGCTCCAACGTCCAGAGCATGTCGTCAATGTTCCGGAAATTGGGCCAAAAGTCGTCTAGATAATCGTCCGCACTAAGCGTGGCGCCCGTAATCTCATGAATGCGCTCAAGCATAAGGAACACCCGTCCGGCAGCAGCCGCTCGCAGGTCAGACCCCCTGACTACCAGCCCTCATAGGCCCCGGCAAGCATGAATCGCGGACATTCTCATTTGCCTACCAGGAAATCTCCTGAAGCTCCCCCAATCCCACCGTAATCAGTCGCGGATCAGGCCGCTCGCAGGCCGACCTCGGCGCGTTCGGCGGGGCGGCGGCTCGTGAGGTAGCCCCGCAGGGCTGGCCGCCAGCGGTTGCCGGGCAGGTTGTGCAGGGCCGCGACCGCCAGGCAGTACTTGCTCACGCTCACCGGCCGCGCCCCCAGGTCGCGCAGCACCCGGTCCACCACGGCCCTGCCGTCCGCCGATTTCGACTCCAGCAGCACCAGGTCGCGGCGGGCGGGCGCGCTGCCCCAGCCGTCGCGGCAGACGAGCCCCGTGTCGCAGGTGAGCCGGGCCGAGCCGGACCCGTCGACGAGCGTGACCCGCCGGTAGTCGGTGGCCAGCACCGGCTCCAGCGTCTCCGGCGCGATCAGCCGCAGCTCGCCGAGCAGGGTGTCGCGCACGAAGTCCAGCGCCTGCGGGGTGAGCTCCCACGGGGGCGCGTCATCGTAGGGGATGCGGTGTTTGTCGGTGCTGCCGCGCGCGCCGCTGAGCTTGACCTCCAGCCACCGCCCGCCCCCGTCCAGATAGGTCCGCGTCCGCACCTTGAACCTGCGCCGCCGTCCCTGCCGATGGTGCCGGAAGGTGAGCAGGTCAGGCGTGTCGAAATAGGTGGAGGTGTAGCGGAACTGCCGCCTGGCCCCGATCCGCAACACCGAGAACCGGTCCCCCAGCTCGGCCGCCAGCCGCGCCATGACCGAGGCCGTCACGATGTACTTGTTGTCCACCCGGCTCATCAGCTCGGGCACGTCCTCCAGCCCGATCGGCCGCGCCGCGGCGGCGACCCCGGCGAGCAGCACGTCCGCGTCCGTCATCAGCGCACCCCCGCCCGTGCGGCCGGCACCACGTACCGGACGTCCACCACCGTCACGTCCCGCACGTAGTCGACCTGGGTGACCACGCAGTGCAGCACCCGCGCCCGCAACCGGTTCTCCAGATCCACCCGCAGCAGGTCGGGATCGGCGTGCACGACGTCCAGGGTGACGAGCTGGTGCCGGGTACGGCCGAGCAGCGTGGGATGGTCGGCGACGTACATCACCGCGAGCAGCACCCCGTTCAGTGCCAGCGCCGTCAGCGGCCACGCCGACGCGATGCCGTTGACCAGCCCGAGCACGAGCGCGATGAAGTAGTACGCGATCTCCTGCTGGGTGATCTCGCTGGAGCGCAGCCGGATGATCGACAGGACGCCGAACAGGCCGAACCCGACGGCGATGTCCACCCGCTGCACGAGCAGCAGCGACACCACGGCGAAGATCCCCACGTTCAACGCGATGTAGGCGAACAGCAGGTCACGCCGGTGGTGTCGCCGATAGTAGAGGCCGTAGGCGAGCACGACGATCGCCACGAGGTCCATCAGCAGTCCGGGTATCACAGTCGCTCCTTCCGCGGTGCCGTTCCATGAACAGCCTCCAAGCACCGCGTGAAGCGATCATGAGCTGTCGATTAGGCGGCTTTCATGCGGTATCCGGTGCCGCGCACGGTCTCGATCCGGTCCGCGCCGATCTTGCGGCGCAGGTAGCGGACGTAGACGTCCACGACGTTCGAGCCGGGGTCGAAGTCGAACCCCCACACGTGGCTGAGGAGCTGCTCACGGGTCAGGACCTGGTCGGGGTGCCGGCAGAAGATCTCCGCCAGCGCGAACTCCCTGGTCGACAGGTCCACGGCCCGCTCTCCGACGTAGACCCGCCTGGTACGCAGGTCGAGCGACAGGTCCGACACCCGCAGCACGGTCACCTCGGGCGCACGGTCGGCGCGCAGCCGCAGCCGCACCCTGGCCAGGAGCTCTTCGAAGGCGAACGGCTTGGCGATGTAGTCGTCGGCGCCGCCTTCCAGCCCCGCCACGGTGTCGCTGACGCTGTCGCGCGCGGTCAGGATGATGACCGGCATGGTGACCCTGGCCTCACGCAGCCGCCGCAGCACGGTGAACCCGTCGCTCAGCGGCAGCCCGATGTCCAGGATGAGCAGGTCGAATCCGCCCGCGCAGGCCAGGTCGTAGGCCGCCGCCCCGTCGCCGACGATGGCGGTCACGAAGCCGTTGGCGCGCAGCCCCTTCTCCACGAAGGAGGCGATCCTGGCTTCGTCCTCGGCGATCAGAATGCGGTTCACCGTACCTCCCACGGTTCGCGCAGCGGGAGAGACATGACAAAACAGGCCCCGCCGCCCGGAGCCTCGGTAACCTTCACATTGCCTCCATGAGCTTCGGCGATGGACTTGACGATGGCCAGCCCCAGACCGGCCCCGTCGTGAGCGCCGGTACGGCCCGCGCCGCGCACGAACCGTCCGAAGATCCGTTCCCGTTCGGCGGGCGCCACGCCTGGGCCGCTGTCGCGTACCCACAGCTCGACCCGCCCGTCGCGCACGGCCGAGCCGACCGCGATCAGGTCGCCGTCCACGGTGTGCCGCACGGCGTTCGCGATGAGCTGCATGAGCGCCTGCGTGAGCCGCTGGCGATCCGCCGGCAGGCGCGCCTCGGCGACCTCGTCCACCCGCCATCGGCGCTCGCCCAGCGCGCGGGCCTTGGCGACCACGCTCACGGTGAGGTCGGCCAGCTCGACGTTGTCCAGGGCGAGGAACCCCGGCTGTTCGGCCTTGGCCAGGGTGAGGAGGTCGTCGACGATGCGGTTCATCCGGTCGAGCTCGTCGGTGACCAGGGCGAGGGTCTCGGCGCGGTCGGCGGGATCGTCGCCCATGAGTTCCAGGTGGCCGCGGATGACGGTGATCGGCGTGCGCAGCTCGTGTCCGGCGTCGTCCACGAAGTGCCGTTGGACGACGAAGGCCCGTTCCAGCCGGTCGAGCATGTGGTTGAACGTCGCGGCGAGCGCGGCCACGTCGTCGTCGCCCGGCACGTCGAGTCTGCGGGTGAGATCGGTGGAGTCGCTGATCTGCTCCGCGGTCTGGCTGACCAGCCGGACCGGCGCGAGCACCCGCCCGGCCACGAACCAGCCGGCCGCTCCCGCCAGCGCCATCGCCGCCAGCGCCGAGAGCCCGAGCACCCGCACGGCGTCCACGATCTCGTCGCGGTGCTGGTCGTAGAAGACGGCGACGACGAAGTGGCCGGGGCGCGGGTCGCCCGACACGGTGACGGGGATGACCGCGTACCGGACCGTTCCCCGGCTGCTCTCGACCGTGCCGTCATAGGGTTGCCTGGCCCCGGCCATCCGCGTGACCAGCGCCTCGTCGGTGTCGATGCGGACGGGCGGCGGGACCGCCGTGACCCTGTGGGCCTTGCCGCCGACGATGCTGAAGAAGGTCTCCCAGCGGTCGGGCGAGTTGAGCGCCAGGTATCCGGTGAGCAGGTCGTCGACGTCGGACACCGGGTCGCGGGCGCGCTCGCGGGAGTACAGCCGCAGTTTCTCCGCCTCGTTGCTGAGTTCGAGGTTCACCCGGTCGTCGAGCCGGGCGAGCAGGACCGTCCAGGTCGCGAAGATCGAGACGGACAGGGCGAGGCCGACGACGGCGAGCATCCACCCCACGATCCGGGCGCGGGCGCTCACCCGCATGCGGTCACCTGATCAGTCATCGTCACCGTCATCGTCGTCATAGTCGTCGTCGAAGTCGTCGTCATCGTCGCCGCCCGGTCTGGGCGACGGCGGTTTCACCGGCTCGGCCTTCGTCTTGCGCGGCTCGGCGCTCTGTCCGCGCGAGCTCTCGCCGGGGTCGGACTTCGCCGGCGCCGCGGACGCGTGGTCGCCGCTCCGCGCCGGTGACGAGGAGGGGGACGCCGTCGGCGAAACCACAACAGCCTTCCCCAAATCGGGCTCGTCCGCGGCCGCCCGCACCAGCCCGATCGACAGGTAGCCGCCCACCCCGATCCCCAGCACCACGAGGACCATCGCTGCCCGCTGTTTCATGTGGTTGACCTTGGCTCCCTTCGAGGAGACCACGCTGAAGCCCCGATGAGAAACCTCTCATCTGATCATGGCTTCGCGCACGGTTTACTCGATCCCAGGGGCGTTTGACATCGCCGGGTTGATCACGGTAAAGGGCGGTATTTCGCGGTTCGCGGCAGGCCGTGGGCGGGTCAATTTCGCCGTCCCACGAAAGCGCCGTTTCTTGCGCTGACGCTGGCGATTCGGCACCTTCGTTGGGCACGACCTGCACCGATGAAAACCCGGACTTTGCCACGAGCAGTCATTTGGGACGCTAGTCTCAAGGACCAACAAAACGGAAGGAAACGACCGCCCCAGCCCAAACACCTGGGATAGAAGTGACAGATGTGGCGTTTGGGGCGTGAAATCACGGTTATGACCCAAGGGATGAGTCTGTGGGAGTACATCGAGGATCGGTGGGATCTCATCGTCTTCGAGGCGGTGCAGCATGCCAGCATGGTCGCGCAATGCGTCCTGGTGGCCGCGCTGCTCGGAGTCCTCATCGGAGTAGCCACCTACCGCCACCCGAAATCGGCGACCCTGGCCACGGCCGGAGCCGGCGTGCTGTTCACGATCCCGTCGCTGGCCATGCTGGGCCTGCTCATCCCGCCGTTCGGCCTCGGCGTGGCCCCGAGCGTGACGGCCCTCGTCCTGTACGCCCTGCTCCCGATCATCCGTAACACCGTCGTGGGCCTGCGCGGCGTCGACCCGATGCTGGTGGACGCGGCCAAAGGGATCGGCATGGGCCGGACCAGGTCGCTGACCAGGATCGAACTGCCGCTGGCCTGGCCGGTGATCCTCACGGGGATCCGCGTGGCCACACAGCTCGCCATGGGCATCGGAGCCGTGGCCGCCTACGTCTCCGGTCCCGGGCTGGGCGAGCAGATCTTCTCGGGACTGGCCAGGCTGGGCGGCGCGAACGCGGTCAACGCGACACTGACAGGGACACTCGGGATCGCGATCCTGGCCCTGATCTTCGACGGTTTCTTCGTGCTGCTCGGGCGGCTCACGATTCCAGGAGGCGTACGTGGCTGAAGAACCCCAGCACGGGGTGCCGATCGAGCTGCGCAAGGTGACCAAGGCGTTCCCGGGAACGGGCGCGCCGGCCGTGCGGGAGCTGGACCTGAACATCGCGGCCGGTGAGATCGTCGTGCTGCTCGGCCCGTCCGGGTGCGGCAAGACGACCACCATGCGCATGATCAACCGGCTGATCGAGCCCACCTCGGGCGACATCATGATCGGCGGGGAGAACTCCCGCGACATCGACCCCGACCGCCTGAGGCGGCACATCGGGTACGTGATCCAGCAGGCGGGCCTGTTCCCCCACATGACCGTGGCCGCGAACATCGCCCAGGTGCCCAAGCTGCTCGGCTGGGACAAACAGCGGATCTCCGACCGCGTGGACGAACTGCTCACGCTGGTGGGCCTGGAGCCGGCCACGTTCCGCGACAGCTACCCCAGGAAGCTCTCCGGCGGACAGCAGCAGCGCGTCGGCGTGGCCAGGGCGCTGGCCGCCGACCCGCCGGTGCTGCTCATGGACGAGCCGTTCGGCGCGCTCGACCCCATCACCCGCGAACGCCTGCAGGACGAACTCCTCGGGCTCCAGGACGACCTGGCCAAGACCATCGTCTTCGTCACCCACGACGTGGACGAGGCGCTCAAGCTGGGCGACCACATCGCGGTCATGCAGCGTCCCGGGCACATCGTGCAGTACGCCACCCCGGCCGAGATCCTCACCAACCCCGCCGACGACTACGTCGAGCAGTTCCTGGGCGGCGGCTCCTCGATGCGCCTGCTGCGCCTGACCAAGGTCGGCGACATCGACCTGGACCAGGTGCCGTACACCACCGAGGACGCCGACGCGCCGGGGGTGCTGAAGGAGATCGAGCGGGACGGCCGAGGCTACGCGCTCGTCCTGGACGGCATGCGCAGACCGCTGCGGTGGGTGACGCAGAGCGACCTCGAAGGGCGGCAAGGCCCCGTCGGGGAGGCGGGCGACCCGGTGGGCGGCACGATCAGCCATCGAATGACGCTGCAGGACGCCATGGAGGCGCTGCTCAACGCCGACAACGACAACGTCCCCGTGGTGGGCAGGCGCCGCGCCTACGCGGGCGCGCTGTCGCTGAGCACGCTGCAGTCCGCGATCCAGTCGATCAAGGCCAGGGAGCGCGAACGCCGGACGAGGCGGAATCTCGCATGAGCGTCGAAGCCGCCGCCGCCCAGCAGGCCACGACGCCGGAGGCGGGCATCGGGCGCTCCTGGCGCATGCTGCTGCCTCCGCTCGCCTACATCGCGATCGCCGTCGCGATGGTCGTCTACACGCAGAACACCACGCTGGACGGCCTCGAACGCGGCTCACTCGACCTGCCGTTCATCCTGCGGCGCACGTGGGAGCACGTGGAGCTGGTGTTCTTCTCGACCGTCCTGGTGCTGGTGGTGGCGCTGCCGCTGGGCATCATGCTGACCAGGGGCACCCTGCGCCGGGCGACGCCGCTCGTGCTGGCCGTGGTGAACCTGGGCCAGGCCACCCCGGCGGTGGGGCTGGTCGTGCTGCTGGCGGTGCTGTTCCAGATCGGGTTCTGGACCTCGGTCGCGGCCCTGTTCGCCTACAGTCTGCTGCCCACGCTGCGCAACACGATGGTGGGGCTCCAACAGGTGGACCCACGGCTGGTGGACGCCGGGCGCGGCATCGGCCTGTCCGCCGCCGGAGTGCTGTTCAAGGTGGAGCTGCCGATGGCCGCGCCGGTGATCCTGTCGGGCATCAGGACGACCCTGGTGCTGAACGTGGGCTCGGCCAGCATCGCGGCGTTCATCGGAGCGGGCGGCCTCGGCGACCTGATCACCACGGGCGTGAGCACGCAGCGCAACCTGGTGCTGGTCACCGGGTGCGTGCTGATCGCCGTACTGGCCTTGCTCATCGACTGGCTGGGAGGGCTCGCGCAGCGGTTCCTGGCGCCCAAGGGGTTGTCTTGAGAGTCCTCATTGCCGTGTCGCTGATGGTGGCGGTGGTGACCGGATGCGGGTTGCGGCCCGCGTCGTCCTTCGTGCCGCCAGTAGAGTCGGGCTCCATTCAGCCGGTGCCCTCCCTGGAGGGGACGCAGGTGCGGGTGACCTCGAAGGAGTTCACCGAGCAGCTCGTGCTCGGCAAGATCGCGGTACTGGCCCTCGCAGCGGCCGGAGCCGACGTGGTCGACCAGACGAACGTCCAGGGCAGCGTGAACGCCCGCGCCTCCATGACCCGCGGCGACGCCAACCTGATGTGGGAGTACACCGGCACCGGCTGGATCACCTACCTGGGCAACGAGAAGCCGATCCCGGACGCCAAGCAGCAGTACGAGGCCGTACGCGATCTCGACCTGAGCCGCAACGGCATCTCCTGGCTGCCGCCCGCGCCGCTGAACAACACCTACGCGATGGGCGTGACCCGTGCCACGGCCGAGAAGTACGGGCTGAAGACGCTCTCGGACATGAAGAAGATCCCGGTGGCGGAGCGTACGTACTGCGTCGACCACGAGGCCTTCGGCCGCGACGACGGCTTCATGGGCATGCTGAAGGGCTACGGGCTCAAGTGGGGTACCGACGTGCCCCAGGCGAATGCGAAGCGGATGGCGGTCGGCGTCCTCTACAGCGCGCTCACCGGCGGCCAGTGCACCATGGGCTTCCTGACCAAGACCGACGGCCGGGTCAAGGCGCTCGACCTGGTGCTCCTGGAGGACGACAAGCAGTTCTTCCCCATCTACAACGCGACGGTGACGATGCGGCGCCAGCTCGCCGAGGCGCATCCGGAGATCGCGCGGATCTTCGCGCCCATCAGCGCCAAGCTCACCGACGAGGTGATCCGCGATCTGAACGCCAAGGTGGACGTGGACGGCGGCATGCCGGTCCTCGTCGCCCGCGACTGGCTGAGGTCGCAGGGCTTCGTGCGCTGACTGTCTGATGGCAACGCCCGGCCGGGCCCCCGCAGCTGGGTCCCGGCCGGGCCCCCGAACGCGCCGGCGGCCCGGCTCAGGGGATGGCGACACTAGTCACCGGCCGCCACACGATCGGCTCACTTCGAAAGATCTCGAAACGACGGCCGGGTCAGTCGACGTAGACGGTGCCGCCGAGCCGCCTGAACTCGGCCGCCTTCTCCGCCAGCCCTGCCTCGACCGCCTCCTTCCTGATGTCGTGGCTGATCCGCATGGAGCAGAACTTGGGCCCGCACATCGAGCAGAAGTGGGCGGTCTTGGCGGGCGCGGCCGGCAGGGTCTCGTCGTGGAAGGCGCGGGCGGTGTCGGGGTCGAGCGACAGGTCGAACTGGTCCTCCCAGCGGAACTCGAACCGGGCCTCCGACAGCGCGTCGTCCCGCTCCTGCGCCCGAGGGTGACCCTTGGCCAGGTCGGCCGCATGCGCCGCGATCTTGTACGTGATCACGCCGGTCTTGACGTCGTCCCTGTTCGGCAGGCCGAGGTGCTCCTTGGGGGTGACGTAGCAGAGCATGGCCGTGCCGTACCAGCCGATCATGGCGGCGCCGATGCCCGAGGTGATGTGGTCGTATCCGGGGGCGATGTCCGTGACCAGCGGCCCCAGCGTGTAGAACGGGGCGTCGTCGCAGAGCTCGCGCTGCAGGTCGACGTTCTCCTTGATCTTGTGCATGGGCACGTGGCCAGGACCCTCGATCATCACCTGGACGTCGTGGTCGCGCGCGATCGCGGTCAGCTCGCCGAGCGTGCGCAACTCCGCGAACTGGGCCTCGTCGTTGGCGTCGGCGATCGAGCCGGGACGCAGACCGTCGCCGAGCGAGAACGACACGTCGTAGCGGGCCAGGATCTCGCACATCTCGGCGAAGTTCTCATACAGGAAGCTTTCGCGGTGGTGCGCCAGGCACCAGGCGGCCATGATCGAGCCCCCGCGCGAGACGATGCCGGTCTTGCGCCCGGCGGTGAGCGGCACGTACGCCAGCCGCACCCCGGCGTGCACGGTCACGTAGTCGACGCCCTGCTCGCACTGCTCGATCAGGGTGTCGCGGTAGACCTCCCACGACAGGGACTCCGGACGGCCCTTGACCTTCTCCAGCGCCTGGTAGATGGGCACGGTCCCGACCGGCACCGGCGAGTTGCGGATGATCCACTCGCGGGTCTCGTGGATGTCGGGGCCCGTGGACAGGTCCATGATCGTGTCAGCGCCCCAGCGCGTCGCCCAGGTCATCTTCTCGACCTCCTCCTCGATGGAGGACGTCACGGCCGAGTTGCCGATATTGGCGTTGATCTTCACGAGGAAGTCGCGGCCGATGATCATCGGCTCCGACTCGGGGTGGTTGACGTTCGCGGGGATGATGGCCCGGCCCGCCGCCACCTCCTGCCGGACGAACTCGGCGTCCAGCCCCTCGCGCACCGCCACGAACTCCATCTCCTTGGTGACCAGCCCCCTCCTGGCGCAGGCGACCTGCGTGACCGGCTGCCCCGCGGCGCGGCGGTCGCCCACCCACTGCTCACGCAGGCGCGGCAGGCCCTGGTTGACGTCGGTCTCGACGGCGGGATCCGTGTACGGGCCCGACGTGTCGTACAGCGTCACCGCAGAGCCGTCGGACAGCCGCACCTGACGCATCGGCACGCGCAGGTCACCGATGTAGATCTTGGAAAAGCGCGCATCCGTCATCGCGCAAACTCCCTTCGCCGGCATTACCCGGAGCAGGTTCTGGCGGTCGGCGGCTGTCAGCCGTCCTCTCAGCCCGGTCCACACCGGGCTCCCGCGTTGGACGGCGGTGATCGTACCCACCCCGCACCCGGCGCGAAACCCCCGCTCAGGTTTGACGATCGCCCCTGGCGGTACGGAGCAGGTCAGGGGGACTATGAAGAGGATCACCGCTGTCGCAGGACTCGTGGTGATGGCCACGTTCGGCGTGACCGCCGCCTACGGGGACGGGATGCACAAGCACGAAGTCAGCCAGGACCAGTTCGACATCCTGATCGCCCAGTGCCGCTACTCCGCCCTGGGGAAGGCCAAGTGCCGCGCGACGGTCAGGGAGACGTACCGCATCGGCAAAGCCGACCCTTCACTCGACTGCCGGACGTACTCCGGCATCTCCGTCTGCGGCACGCTGACGCTCAGCAAGACCCAGCGTGCGTGCACACGAAACTCCACCGAGCACGGCATCTCCTTCCGCCGGGCCGAGGTGGAGTGCTACGCGCTGGCCTGAGGAGCTGGGATCTTGATCATCGCGGGGGTCGACGGCTCGCGCGCCGGGCTCGACGCCGTCGCCTGGGCGGCCGACGAAGCGGCGCTGCGCCAGACCACGCTGATCGTGGCGCACGCCGTACCCAAATGGGTGTGCGAGCAGACGACCGGCGGCCACTACGCCGAGGTCGGCCAGTGGATGCGCCAAGGCGCCAACACCGTCCTCGCCGCCGCCCAGGACCGCGCCCACCGTGAGCAGCCCGGCGTCACCATCGAGACCGTCCTGCTGCCGGGCGACCCCCGCTCGGCCCTGATCAAGGCGGCCCAAGAGGCCGAACTGCTGGTCGTGGGCAGCCACGGGATCGGCGGCCTGCGCGGGCTGCTGGTCGGCTCCGTCGCGTACGGGGTCGCCACGCACTCCACCACCGACGTCGTCCTGGTCCGCGACCCGCTCCCGGCGCCGCGCGAGGAGGTGGTCATCGGAGTCGACGGCTCCCCCGGGGCCATGCGGGCGCTCGAGTTCGCCTTCGCCGAAGCCGAGCTGCGTGGCGTCCGGCTGCGTGCCGTACACGCCTGGGCATGGCCGCACCCCGGCGGCTTCGAGCCGGCCGACCCCGACCGCGAACAGAACACGCTGCGGACGCTCCAAGAGTTGCTCGCCCCCTACCGCGAGCGGCATCCCCGGGTGGACGCGGTGGTCGAAGTCGTCCACGGGCACCCCGTCGAAGTGCTGAAGGAGGCTGCGGCGCGGGCCGGCCTGCTGGTGATCGGCTCGCGCGGGCACGGGCAGCTCGCGGGGATGCTCATCGGCTCGATCAGCCACGCCATGCTGCACCACGCCCCCGGCCCTCTCGCCGTAATCCGGCGTTTCTGAAAGTTACACGCCGCTCCCGGCGTCCGCGCAGGTCATCGATCCACCCCGGCGCACCTGCTTCCCGCGCTCGGCAGGCCGTCCTTACGATCTGCGCAGACGACGGACGGGAGAGCAAACGATGCGCAGGATCAGCGCCCTGCTGGCGGCGACGGTGGCACTCGTCGCGGCGGTGTTGTTCGCGACCACCACGAACGCCAGCGCCGCCCCCATCAGGATCATGCCCTTGGGCGACTCGATCACCGGATCCCCCGGCTGCTGGCGGGCCCTGCTCTGGAACCGCCTCCAAAGCAGCGGACACACCAACATCGACTTCGTCGGCACCCTCCCGACGCAGGGCTGCGGGGTCGCCCACGACGGGGACAACGAGGGCCACGGGGGCTACCTGGCCACCAACATCGCGAGCCAGAACCTGCTGCCCGGCTGGCTCTCCGCGACCAGGCCCGACATCGTCCTGGTGCACCTGGGCACCAACGACGTGTGGAGCAACATCGCGCCGGCGACGATCCTCAGCTCGTTCACCACGCTGGTCAACCAGATGCGGGCGAGCAACCCCGCCATGAAGATCCTCGTCGCCAAGATCATCCCTATGAACCCGTCCAACTGCGGCGACTGCGGCCAGCGCGCCGTCACCTTCAACAACGCCATCCCCGCCTGGGCCGCCGCCACGACCACACCGCAGTCGCCGATCACGGTCGTGGACCAGTGGACGGGCTTCAACACCGCCACCGACACCTACGACGGGGTGCACCCGAACGCCGCCGGCGACCAGAAGATGTCCGACAAGTGGTACACGCCGTTGGCGTCCGCCCTGTCCGGCAGCAACCCGCCCCAGACCCCCACCCCCACCCCGACGCCTCCTGTGGGGGCCTGCACGGCAACGTACAAGAACACCAGTCAGTGGCAGGGCGGCTTCCAGGGTGAGGTCACCGTCAAGAACACCGGCACCAACGCCATGAACGGCTGGACGGTCGGGTGGACGTTCGCCAACGGGCAGCAGATCACCCAGATCTGGGGCGGGACGCTGAGCGCCAACGGCGGCGCGGTGACGGTGCGGAACGTGGGCTGGAACGGGACGCTCGCGCCCGGGGCGTCGACCACGTTCGGCTTCCTGGCCTCCTGGAACGGCACCAACACCGCCCCGACCCCGACCTGCGCCTGACCTCCGTCAACCGCTGACTATCGGGGCCAGCCGGGGCGAGGCCAGCCGCACGTAGTCATCGGTGGCCAGCGCGACCGAGCGATCGAGCCTGGCGGCGTTGAAATACAGCTCGGGCTGGTCCAGCAGTGACGGATCGGCGACCAGCTCGAGCCGGGGGTCGTAACTGAACGGCAGCACGGTGCCGCTCACGCTCCCGGCCAGTTCCTCGGCCTTCTCCTTGTCGGCGAAGGCGACGTAGGTACCGTCCAAAAGCGCCTTGACCGCCGGCAGATCGAGCCGGGCGTCACCGGGTACCACGGCCAGCACGTGCCGCTTCTGCTTCTTGCCGATCTTCACCATCACGATCAGGCATTTGGCCGCCTGACGGACATCATGCCCGCGCAGGGCGCTGACCAGGTCGGTCTGCCCTTCGGGCGCGTGGTCGATCAACCGGTAACGCGCCCCGCCGGCGTCCAGGTCGGCGATGAGCCGCCCGTACGCGCCCTCATTACCAGTCACTGCTCAGCAGTCCCTTCGCCTCGGCGATCCTGTCCTCGTCGCGCTGGTAGAACACCCACTGCTTGATCTTCTTGCCGCGGATGAGCCGGGCCTTGGCCAGCACCTTGAGATGTTCGCCGCAGGTGGGCTGGCTCACGCCGAGCTTCTCGGCGATGAACAGCGAGCAGACGCCGTCGCGTACGAGATCGCCGTCGCGTTGCGGCGGGAAGTGCCGCTCGGGATCACGCAACCACTCCAGAATCAGCAACCGCTTGTCGTTGGCCAGCGCCTTGAACAGATCTACGTCCAGCACTTAGCCATTATGGCAATTAGCTAATTCTCTTGTCGAATCGAGGGCTCATGAGGAGGAGGTCACCACCGGCGCCCCTTCACTGGCCTGCACCAGCACGAACCCCTGCCCCCTGAACGACAACTGCATGGCCTCCCCGCTCCCCCGCCCGATCAAGGCCCCCACCTTCATCGTCCGGTTGACCCCCACCTGCAGCCCGGTACTCCAGCACACCGCCGACTGCCCGTCAGCATAAGTCGGCATACGCGCGACATCGAGCAGCACCGGCGTGCCGTGCGTGGTCACCGCCACCCACCCCGTCCCGGTGACGGTCGTGTTGAACAGCCCGCCCGCCGCGATCCCGGCCCCCTGCACACGCTGGATGTCCCAGGTGAGCTGCGGCTGGAACGCCAGCAGATTACGCCCGTTGACCGTGATGCCCTCGTTCTCCAGATAGAACAGGTGGATGTCATCGGCGTTGTCCGCCAGATAGAGCAGCCCGTCACCGCGTACGCGCATCAGCGACGCACCCTCACCGGTCATGGCCTTCTTGAACAGTTTCCCCAGGCCGCCCGAACCCTCGTAGTCGAAGTCCATCTGCCCCTGGAAGGCCACCATCGAGCCCTGCTTGGCGAGCACCTCCTGGGGCAGCTGCACCCTGAGCATCTTGGGGTTCTCCAGGGTGAACCCGCCGGCCACCTGCTTGGGGTCGAGGTTGCCGAAGATCGAGCTGCGCACGTTTCACTTCCGATCGCGAGAGGCTGGTGCCGCCAGCGTACGGAACTACACCTGGGCACGCGCATCCTCAATCGACCCCAAAACCCCTTTCGCCCCACTCGCCCGTACCTCGCCAAACGTCGCAGCCCTGAACCCGAACCCCGCCAACACCAGGACGCATCACGCCTGCTCTCCCAAAGCCAGCTCCCTGACCACCTGGATGAGCTCCGCCGGATCGAACGGCTTGGTCAGATAGGCATCAACCCCGATCCCCCGCCCCCGCCGCTTGTCATCATCCTGAGCCCGCGCCGTGATCAGCACCACCTTGATATGACTGGTGGCCTCATCCGTCCGCAGCCTCTCCGCCGTAGTCCACCCGTCCAGACACGGCATCATCACATCCAACGTGATGACATCCGGCATGACGTCGAGCACCTGATCAAGGCAGTCCTGCCCATCGGTGGCGGTCGCGACCTCGAACCCCTCCAGGTTCAGGTTGACCGCAATAAGCTGACGGATGACCTCGTCATCGTCCACGACCAGTACTTTGCCAAGAACCTCGCCCACGGGCGCAAAGTTAACCTGTAGCGGGGTTGTCACGGGCGGTTTTCGCAGGAAGCGTTCGTGGAGCGTTATCCGGTGCCGAGTGGTACCGGGAAGCTGATAGCCTTATCACTCGTCGAGCCCCCTTAGCTCAGGGGATAGAGCACCGGCCTCCGGAGCCGGGTGCGTAGGTTCGAATCCTACAGGGGGCACTCGAGATCTACATCGTAAGATGCGCCAGGACCTGCGGAAACGCAGGTCCTTCTGCGTTCCGGGTGTGCCACCCGCTGCCACCGATAGCAAGCATGTGCCCATGATCACGTACCAGACACTGCGCCTGGCCGAGTAGCCGGGGGCATCGCAGCCCCCGGCCCTCACAGATCCGGACATGACAGTCTCCCGTCATCCGGCTCGTGCCGTCCCTGCT
>NZ_JBHSBI010000057.1:0-31457 GCF_042650645.1 Nonomuraea purpurea | reverse complement strand
TCTGCGGCACGCCCAGCAGCTCGCAGATCACCAGCGACGGCACCGGCAGCGCGAAGTGCTCCACCAGGTCGGCCGGCTTGCCGGCCCGCTCCAGATCATCCAGAGCTGTCTGGACGATCTCGGTGATCCGCGGCTCGAGCCTGCGCATCCGCCGTACGGTGAACTCCGGGGTGAGCATCCGGCGCAACCGCGTGTGCTCGGGCGGGTCGAATCCGATCAGCTGCCCGGCCTGCATCTTGGCCAGCTCGTCGGCGTTCATCTGCCCGGATCCCGGGAACGGTGTCAGGGCGCTGCTGAACCGGGCCGGATCCGCGAGCACCTGGCGAACGTCCTCATAGCGGCAGATCACGTACGCGGGCGCGCCGAACGGCGTCTTCACCCGCGCCACACCCTCGCTGTCGCGAGCCCGGGCCAGCTCCTCGACCGGGTTGAGCCCGTTCCGCCGCATGTGCAGCGGCAATTCCAGCGCTTTTGTCATCATCTGTCCATTCATTCAGTGATCGTGTGGGACCGTCAGGCGCGGGTCTTGGTCAGCAGGCCGATGATCTCGGCGGTGCAGCCGCGCTCGCCGAGGAGCGGGAAGATCCGTTCCATGCTGTGGCGATGCGACTCCGCATCCCGATCGGCTATGGCGTCCCAGCCCGCCGGCAGAGGGCCAGGCGGGCGCGGGATCTCGGTGCGTCCTGGAGCAGCATCTGATCCGTCCGCCCTGGCCGTGAGCCGGACCAGGACAACCGGAGCACCGTGGTGGTGAAAGGCGTCAGCCAGTTCGACCGCACGGGCCACCACCTAAGAGCCGGCGTAGGGGGTGGTGGGGAGGCCGACGACGAGGTTCTGCAGATCGATGAGAACGAGTGCGGTCGTTGTATCGATCGTGGTGACGGGCATGAGTGAGCCCCTTTCTGAGGATGTCGTCCGAGGAGGCAGCCAATGAGTCTCCGAGGCTCGGGGGGAACCCTTGTTCTCGGGCCCCGGGTGGTGGAGTTCCGAGAACAAGGGCAAGGTCGGCTCAGGGCTGGGTGTCGAGCCACTCCTGGAAGGTGGGTCCGGCGAGCTTGGCGTGCGGACCGGGCAGGAGGGCGCCGTTGGCGGCGATCTCGGCATCGGGCATGCCGGACCCGTCGACGCCGACGACCTTGATGCCTCGGCGGGCGCCGAGAAGCTGGGCCGCCTCCGCCATGGTCTCCTTGCGGGGTCCGGCGATCTCGGGGATCGGTGTTCCTGGGGCGGCGGGGGCGGTGGCCAGGTCGACCAGTTCCTCGGCCACGGTGCGGCAGGCCACGAGCTGGGTGGGCAGGGCCGGGAGGTAGGCGACGTCGCCCTGCTGCCAGTCCAGGAGCTGGCCGACGAACTCGTGGAACTGCGCGGCCCGCAGGATGCGGACGGGGAGCGGGCCGGACAGGAGAAGTTCCTCGTGCACTTTCTTGGCGGCGAGGAAACCGGCGGTGGCCTTGTCGGCGCCGATGATGGACGCCATGGTGATCTGGGCGACCCCCGCCTTCTGGCCGGCCTCGTGCAGATTGCGGGCCGACGTACGGAAGAACTCCGTCGCGGCGTCCTGGTCGGAGGAGTGCCAGGAGGCGACGTCGATGATGACCTCGGCCCCGGTGAGGGCTTCGGCGAGGCCCTCACCGGTGATGACGTCCACGCCGGTGGCTCGGGACATCGGCACGACCTGGTGTCCCCGCTCGGTCAGGACGTCGACGACGTGGCGGCCCAGCCGCCCGGTCGCTCCCGCCACCGCGAACGTGGTGATGTTCATGCTGGTGCCTTTCTTACGCGCTGTAGTTCTGGCCGGGGGGCATGCCGGGGATCGGCTTGGCGATGAGAGCGGCAGGAGTGAAGAAGCCGATGTGGGCGATCGCCATGATGAGCGACCACATCGCCCATCTCGGGGAGGAAGGGGAGGGGGTTGGGCATGCGCGACCGCTGGTCGGTCGTCGTGAGTGTGGACATGGGGAAGACGTCCCTTCTCACTCTCAACTCGTCGTAGTGCCGTACGGATCGTTCGCGCGGCGTCCTGACGACCACGAGACGCCGGCTCCCCGATCCCTGTAACAGCGCGGCCATGTGATATAGGCCACCTCCCGTGGGTGTTACAAAGCGGTGGGGACCCACGTCTTGTGCGTGTGGCAGTGCTGAGGACGAACAGGCAGGAGCGGGGCATGACCGAGCGGAGCCAACGAAGTGCGGACCCGGCCGACCACGTCGACTCCGTGGACTCCGCCACCCAGGCGTTCGTCGCCCACCGCAACCTGCTGTTCACCGTCGCCTACGAGATGCTCGGCTCGGCCGCCGACGCCGAGGACGTCCTGCAGGAGACCTGGCTGCGATGGGTGAACGTCGATCTCGGCACCGTGCGAGAGGAGCGCGCCTACCTGGTGCGGATCGTCACCCGGCAGGCGCTGGACCGGCTACGCGCGCTCGGCCGGCGCAAGGAGTCCTACGTCGGCCCCTGGCTGCCCGAACCGTTGCTCACCGCGCCCGACGTGGCCGAGGACGTCGAGCTCGCCGAGAGCGTCTCGATGGCGATGCTGCTGGTGCTGGAGACGCTTCAGCCGACCGAGCGGGCGGTGTTCGTGCTACGCGAGGTGTTCGATCTCGGCTACGACGAGATCGCCGAAGCCGTCGACAAGAGCCCGAGCGCGGTACGCCAGATCGCCTACCGGGCGCGGGCACATGTCGCCGCCCGCCGCCCCCGCGGCAGCGCCTCCCCGGCCGAGACCCGAGCCGCGCTCCAAGCGTTCCAGCGAGCGGTCGAAACCGGCGAACTGCAGAGCCTGCTCGACGTCCTCGCGCCGGACGTCGTCGCCCTGAGCGACGGCGGCGGAGTCAGGCACGCCCTGCTGCGGCCCGTCGTGGGGATCGACAACGTGGCTCGCCTGCTGGCCGCCGGCTGGTGGAAACGCGACGCGGAACGGTCGGTCGAGCTGGTTCAGATCAACGGCGGCCCCGGGCTACTCATACGGGTCGACGGGGAGATCGACGGAGTCGTGGCGGTGCGCGTGGAGAACGGCTACGTCAGCGGCGCCTACCATGTGCGTAATCCCGAGAAGTTGTCGCGTGTGGAGCGGGAGACCGCCGTAACCCGCTGAGCTTAGTGAAAAGCGACAACGTAAGAGTGGCGCGATACGCCTCCGCTCCGGCGAACCTCACGACACGATTGGCCAAACGTCATGCCCCGCGAAGTCCGGAGAGCGGAAAGGTGCTGTGCTGCATGCGGTATTTGAAATAACCGTCCCAGGGCGGCGCGGTGTTTCCTGAGCCGGGTTCGG
Organism: Nonomuraea purpurea; assembly: GCF_042650645.1. Taxonomy (NCBI): domain Bacteria; kingdom Bacillati; phylum Actinomycetota; class Actinomycetes; order Streptosporangiales; family Streptosporangiaceae; genus Nonomuraea; species Nonomuraea purpurea. Next base: position 28,182 of record NZ_JBHSBI010000057.1, on the reverse strand, counting down.
TGGCGAAGTAAACGTCGGCACCGGAGTAGTCCAGAGGGCCCTGAAAAGCCAGACCACCGTAGGGGTCGCGGACCAGGCCGGAATTGTGGTTCCACTTGTAGCCGGTCTGGGCGCCGGTGATGCGGCCGACGACGGACCAGGCGCCGCCGCCCGTCCAGATGCTCGATCCCGCTATCCGGCCGACTTCGACGTCGGTTTGTATTTCGTTGCCGTCGAGCGGTCCGGTATCGCGGGAAATGACGAAGGACTGCCGGCTGGGGTCGTATGCCCAGGACGCATTGTGCAAGAACCGTCCCGAGTCAGGCAGGAACGGCTCCGGTGTCAGCCCGGCGGTGGTGACGAACGACCTTGCGGGTGAGGCGACGATGGTCCACGGCCCCAGGGGTGAGGTGGCGAGGGCGACACCGACGACGTTGAACCGGCCGTCGGCTCCATGGTCGTCGTTGTCCGCGCCGGTGAAGAACATCGCCCAGGTGTAGGTCTTCTCACCGGTCTGGGGTGTGGTGTAGGTGAAGTTTCCCTTGACGACATCCGGGTCGCAGATGTGGTACGCCGCCCAGTTCGGTGTCGCCGGATGGTAGTTCGGGTCGCCCGGCTGCAGACGTGGCCGCAGTGCTGTCTGGGTCAGGCCCCAGGTGTAGGAGCCGTCCGGCTGCCGGGTGCCGACGTTGAAGAGGACGTGATCGTGGGTGGCGTCGAGCGCGTTGCCGCTGCTTGAGCGGTACTCGACCGTGTTGGCGCAGTAGTAGATGATTCTTTGGGTTTCGGAGGTCTGCATGATGGACGGCGCATATTGGTAATAGCCGGCGCTCTCATAGCGGGATTGGCCGGGATATATCCCCCAGGTAAGGGGACGCCCGAGGACACCGCGGCGGCCGCCCGGGCGTGGGCGGGAAGCAGCGCGGCGAAGGATGCGACAAGGGCGAGGACGGCGACGATCGACACACAGCGGATGGGCATCACGTGGTCCTTCGCGGTGAGCAGGTCAAAAGCGATCATTCGCTTTACAGATCATGAACGCCCGAGCGCCTTGCCCGCAACGTCCCCGACCTGCACGACGCTCCCCGAGATAGGATCCCCAGTAGCAATGTAGCCTCTGACCTGCGATAACGTTCGCATTTGACGGGTTGGTGATCACTGCCGCTACGTTCGTTCCGGTTTCGTCCGGTACGTCAGGTAGAGGTGGTGCGCTTGTCCGAGAAGATGTTCTCCAAGGAGCAGTTGGAGCAGTTGCGCTCGTTCCCGAGATCAGCAGCGATGAGTTGATCCGGTATTTCACGCCAACGGCGGCGGATGTGGCCTTCGTCGATCCGGGGAAGGGGCGGGGGCCGGTCGACCGGCTGGGCATGCTGCTCCAACTAGCTCTCTGTCCATGCGCTGAAATTTCGAGGTCGAGTCGATGAATCAGGGCACCCATCCCGAAGAGCTGCCGGCCGAGGTCCTGGACGACGTGGCCAGCGTGGTCGGGGCAGAGGTCACTCTTCTCAGTCGCCTTCCCGGAGGCGTCAATGGGGGTGCCATGCGCGTCCAGTTGGCCGGAAGGGCACATGCAGTGCTCAAAGCAGTGCCCCGGGCCCATCCCAACCACCTGGATGAGACGTTGCGGGCCCAGAGAGTGGTCGAGCACATGCGTAGGCGCGGCTATCCCACCCCGGCCTGGCTCGGAGTGGGGGCCACAGCCACTCATGTATGGCATCTGATGGACTTCGTTGACGCGGCTCCCGCGCCAGAGCTGACCCCGTCCCTCGTTGAGCAGCTGATGGAGATCATCGAACTCCAGGCCGGCCAAGCCTCCGAGCCCTACGACCACTGGTCGTACGCCTGGCGGGTCGCCACCGGTCAGGATTCGGCTGTCGCCGGGCTGGATTTCAACGAGACGCCGGAGCAGGCGCGTCTTCGCCAGTCCGTGGCCAGGCTCTCGGGGTATTCCTCCGTAGTGTCGGTCTTGGTCGAGCGCCTGCGACTCGTGTGTGCAGGCGTCCCACCACCACGACAGGCACCTGACATGGTCCATGCCGATCTCTCAACCCCCGGCAATGTCCTGGTCCGTGACGGAACGGTGGTGGCGGTCGTGGATATCGGGAACGCAGGCAGCGGCACGCGGGCGAGTGATCTCACCGCCCTCGTGTGGTACACCTTCCGGGATCCGCTGCTGGACGGCGTCCGAAGACGGCTGTGGGCGAGAATCGTCGACCTGGTCGGCTGGGAGGGGGCGGCGGTGCTCGCAGCGGCACAGATCCTCCTCATGCTCGAGGTCCCCATCCGTCATGGGCGCCACGATGTCGTTCCAGGGGTGGTCACGCGCGGCCATCGCGCCCTCGAAGAGCTGAACGCGCTTCGCTGACCCTACGGAGGGCGTTCGCGGAACCTGGCCCTACCGTTCCGACCTTCACATCCTGGTGCAAGCCCCGGACGGGACCACGACCGCGTCCGCGATCATCTGGCTCGACGAGCACAACCGGACCACCGAGTCCGAACCCGTCGGCACACACCACCGCGACCAGGCTGCCGTTGGCGCAGGAGCTCTACAACGCGCGGGAGAAGACGGTCCAGCAGATCGCCGACCTGTTCGGGGTGCCCCGCTCCACCGTCTACGGGCACCCCGAGGACACTCCCTAGCCGCCACAGTTCGCGGAGCTCGGGGACGGCGCCGATCGGCGTGACGTTCTCCGGACAGCTCCGCCAGCAGGTCGCGCACGGCGCACGGCCATACCGCCTGCGTCCACCGGCCGAAGGGCGGCCGCCGCGACGCCTTCGCCCCCTTCGTGCTCACCAGATGACCGGCAGCGCGGCCAAGCCGCCGGTCAGCACATGGGAGTTGAAGGTCAGCTCCTCGGGCGCGCAGCCCAGCTTCAGCGTGGGCAAGCGAACGGCCAACTGGGAGAAGACCACCTGCAGCTCGATGCGCGCCAAGGGCGCGCCGATGCAGTAGCGGGCGCCGTGGCCGAAGCTCAGATGCGGCACGGCCGGCCGACCCGCGTCGAAACGATCCGGGTCGGCGAACACCGCGTTGTCGTGGTTGGCCGCGCCAATGTCCAGCAGTACCAGATCACCGGTGCGGACCTGCACTCCGGCGATCTCAAGGTCGGTGCGAGCGTAGCGGGGGATGCCGCCGCCGCCCAAGCCGGGGGCGCGCAGGATCTCCTCCACCGCGGCGTCGATCCGGGACGGGTCGTCGACCAGCGCCTGCCACTGGCCGGGGGTGGCCAGCAGACACAGCGCGCCCTCGCCGATCGCGGCGACCGTGGTCTCGTGACCGGCGAACAGCAGCACCATGCCCATCGCGGCGGCCTCGTCATCGCTGACGCCGTCGATGGCCGCCAGCGCTGAGATCACATCACTGTCGTCCTCCGTCTCTCCGATGAGGCCCTGTTCGCGTTTGCGGGCAACCAGGGTCTGACCGTAGCCGAACAACTCGCCCAACCCCTGCTCGGAGCGGGCCCGGTCGGTGACGTCGGCGGCCGCCTGCGTCCAGGCCCGGAACTGCGCCCGATCCTCGTACGGCACGCCGAGCAGCTCACAGATGACCGCGATCGGCAGCGGCAGCGCCAGCGCCGCGTGCAGGTCCGCCGGGGGCCCAGCCGCTTCGAGCCCGTCCAGCAGATCCTTGCTGAGCTGCTCGACGCGGCCGCGCAGCGCGCGCATCCGCCTGGGTGAGAAATGCGGCTGCAGGAGCGAGCGCATCCGCCGGTGATCGGCCCGCTCGGTGGCGAAGTCGCCCAGCGGCCCGCCGAAGATCGCCGACTCGCCGCTACGCGCGGCGGTTTCGGGCGCGGGGTGGGAGCGTCCGAGCCGCTCGTCGTCGAGCAGGGCACGCACCTGCTCATAGCCGGTCACCAGCCAGGCCGGGTCGCCGATCGCGGTGCGGATGGCGTGGATCGGCCCCTGCAGCTGAAGGCTGCGCAGGCCGGGGGCGGGACGCATCGGGTCGCTCTGCTCGAACGGCAGCTGCATACCCCTCCTTAGTAGACGTAGGTTTATATACTCGAACGTCTACTAAGCTACTTATAGACTCTCGCGTATACAAGAGGGAGGGGGCGCGGTGACCACCAGCCAGGCCGGCAGCACCACCCAAACCCAGGCGGCGCCCGTGCGGCGGATGCGCCGCGCCGAACGCCGCGAGCAGATCCTGGATGCGGCCACCCGCGCCTTCGCCCGCGCCGGATACGCCGCCACCGGCCTGGACGACATCGCCGCCGAGGCCGAGCTCACCCGGGCCATGCTGTATCGGCACTTCGAGTCCAAAGCCGACCTGTACCGGGCCGTCCTCGACCGCGCCTGCACCCGCCTGGCCGAGGCCACCGGAGCCGACGACTTCGACGAACACGCCATCCCCGCCCTGCTCAATGCCGCCGCCGCCGACCCCGACGGCTTCCGGTTGCTGTTTCGCCACGCCGCCCGCGAACCCGACTTCCGCGAGCTGATCGACTCCATCACCGCCGCCTCCCGCGACGTCGCCCACCGCAACCTCGCCCGCCGCATCCCGGCGGGCCCGTGGCTGGACTGGGCGGCCAACCTCATCCCCGCCTTCACCCTGGATGCCGTCATCGCCTGGCTGGACGCCGGCCAGCCCGACGCCGACCAGGCCGCCGACCGCATCGCAGCGGCCGTGCACGGCGTGATGGCCGCCGCTCAATCCACCCGCTGAGCGTAGGAATCCGGCGGAGAAGTGTCGGCCTGAGCTGGTTGGCTATGCCGCATGACCACGGTGAACGGGGAACGCGAACCCGGGGAGAGGGTCGAGGAGTTCGTCGCGGCGCTGCTGCTGCTCAAGCACCCGCACGGCAACCGGATCACGCCCTCCAGGGGCGATCGCGGCGTCGACGTGCGGGTCTGGAACGCCGACGGCTACGACATCTACCAGGTCAAGCGTTATACCCGGCCGCTGACGGCCAACCAGGCCACCAGCGTGGAAGCCTCCTGGAACACCTTCACCGCCGAGACGCTGCCGGTGCTGCCGGTACGATCCTGGACTCTGGACTGGCTGGAGGAGCTCACCGCCGGCCATGGCATCCGCACCCACTGGATGGGCGGCATCACCCTCGACGGGATGGCCGCCGACAACCCGGCCCTGGTGGAGTACTACTTCGGCGACGGCGGCCAGCGCCTGCACCGGCTCATGGCCGACGCCCTGCAGGGCGGACGCGACGTACCACAAGGAGCACCAGGCGAGGACCTGCTGGAGGCCGCCGTAGCCCGACAGCGCAGCCTGGCCGCCGCGTTGAACGAGGTGGACCCCTTCTACCGCTACGACATCCAGGCGCGGCACGGCCGGGTGTGGACCATGAACTCCGCGCCGTCCCGCCGGCAGCATGGGGGCACCGCCAGCACCGGTCGCTGCGCGATCGCCGGCTCAGCATGCTCGGTGACCCAGTTCAGGCCGCACCTGCAGTGGGCGTCGTGCGCCACTTCGAGCCCAGCGCCTCGTACACGAGCTTGTCGCCGTAGCGCTTGGTGTCGCGCGTGAATCCCGACATCACAGCAGCGTTCCACGAGTTGCCGACAGTTTCGGCCCGCTCGACCGACGCTGTGCCCTGCACAGGCGCTGCCTTGCCGTTCCGAGTGCGCCCTCTACCGTAATCGAACCGAGACATCAGCCGGACGACGCTCCGTTGTCGCAGGTCAGGCTCTACTTCGTGGGAAATTTCTTCGTTGCTACCGGAACCCCAATACGCGGTCAACTATGCGGGACAAACGTCCCGCTTGAGTGCTATCTTGCCGTGGAACACCACGCACAACGGAGGTCGAACATGTTGATCGTCGCCGGCAAGGGCTACGTCGATCCGGAGCAGCGCCAAACGTTCCTCGCCGGACTGGAAGCGTCTGTGCGACACACGCGAGCCGAACCCGGATGCCTTGACTACGTGGTGGCCGCTGATCCGGTCGAGCCCGGCCGGATCAACGTGTACGAGCGGTGGGAGTCCAAGGAGCACCTCGAAGCCCACCTAGCCGCCATGGCACCACCGGCGCAGCCCGCCCCGGCCGTGCTCGGCAGGGAGATCGCGAAGTACGAGATCAGCAGCTCCCAGCCCTTCCAGATGTGACAGTCTCCGCCCGTCAACAGCGGATGCTGCGACCGGCGGAACCGCTGTCTATGATCGGCATCGATGGCACAGGAACGACACTCAGGCGAGCCCGAACCCGGCGCGACAGACGACCGAGCCGCGACCGGCCCGGCCAGACGGCAGCGTGCCGACGGCCGCCGCAACCAGGCGCGGCTCCTCGAGGCCGCCTTCTCCGCCTTCGCCGAACACGGCGCCTCGGTTTCCGTGCGTGAGATCGCACGGCGGGCGGGTGTCAGCACCGGCACCTTCAGCAGGCACTTCCCGACGAAAGAGGAGCTGTTCAGGGCGGTCGTCCTCAACCGCATCGGGCGGCTCGTCGAGCGCGCCGACGAACTCGCCGACGACCACGACCCGGCCACCGCGTTCTTCGCCTTCTTCGCCGTTCTGGTGGAGGAGGGCGCCGCCGACCACTCCGTCGGCGACGCGCTCAGCAGCGCGGGCTTCGACATTCAAGCCGCCGCGTCGACCGCGGACCTGGACTTCGGGAACGCCCTGCGCGGCCTGCTCGCCAGGGCCCAGCAAGCGGGCGCGGTGCGCCTTGACGTCGACACCGCCGACGTCAAGGCACTGGTCCTCGGCTGCCTGGCCCGCGAACGCGACGGCCTCGACGAGGCCGCACGGCAGCGCATGATTTCGATCGCCTGTGACGGGCTCAGACCGCGACCCTCGGACAGGCGTCCCTTTTAAACAACCGTGACTTGGCGCAAGGCGAAAGGCTACGGTGCATAGAAGGCCGAGCAGGAGGGACGGGCGTGACGTCGAGCGGTGATGCGGCTTCCGCGGTTCGGGAAACACGCGGGCCGCGCAAGGTCCCACTGAGCAATCCCGATCGGCGCCGTGAGGTTCTGGATGCCGTCCTGGAACTGCTGTCCGAGGTGGGCTACGAACGGTTGACCATGGACATGGTCGCGCAGCGTGCCCGGGCCAGCAAGGCCACGCTCTATCAGCGCTGGCCGTCCAAGGCGCGCCTGGCGGTGGCCGCCCTGGAACAGCACCGGCCTCTGATCACCGACCATGACACCGGTTGTCTCGTCGAGGACCTGCGCCATCTGCTCGTCTCGTGGCTGGCCGGCTGGACGAGCCTCGACCGCGGACTGGCGATCGCGCTGCTGGAAGGCAGCAGAACCGACGCCGAGCTCGCCCGGCTGCGCCGCGAGCGGCTGCACCGCCCACTCCGCCAGGCCGCCCAGGCGATATTGGCCCGAGCGCGTCAGCGCGGGCAGATCCCGGACGGCGTGGATGCGGACCTGCTGGTGGAGATGCCGTTGTCGGTGGTGCTGATGCACGTGCTGATCGAGGGCGAGCAGCCCGACCGCGCGCTCGTCGACCGGGTCGTGGACCGGGGGCTGGCTCCCCTGCTCGGCACACCATTAAGCGAACACGGTCAGTAACCATGTCAGCATTGTGCGTATAGTACGGAGGCGTACCATGGGGGATGTGAGCACCATCTCCGGATGAAGGGGGCCGCCGTCCCATGAACGCATCCCAGTCCCTCGCCGTGACCCTGCCCACCCAGCGCGACTGCCCGTTCGATCCGCCCTCGCAGTATCAGAGCCTGCGGCAACAGCAGCCGATCGCCCCGCTCGCCTTCCCCGACGGCACCGTGGGCTGGCTGCTGACCCGGCACGAGGACGTCCGCGCGGTGCTGGCCGACGACCGGTTCAGCTCCGACCGGGCAAAGGCTTCCTCTCCGATACGCCGCATCACGTTCCGCCCCGAGGACAGCCCCGGGCTGCTGCTGAACATGGACCCTCCGCAGCACACCCACTACCGGCGCATGCTCACCCGCCACTTCACCGTGCGCCGGATGCGCGCCCTGGCCCCGAGGATCGAGCAGATCGTCACCGAGCACCTCGACGCGATGTGCGCGGCCGGCCCTCCCGTCGATCTCGTGCCGGCCTTCGCCCGGCCGATCCCCTCGCTGGTCATCTGCGAACTTCTCGGCGTGCCGTACGCCGACCGTGATAGCTTCCAGCAGCTCACCGCCACTCTCCTCAAGCTCGACACCCCCGAACAGGAGTCGCGGCAAGCCCGTCAGGCGCTACGCCAGTACATGCGCGACCTGGTCGCCGCCAAACGCCGGCATCCTGACGACGCCCTGCTCACCGCCCTGGTCCAGGCGGCGCAAGACCCGCAGACGGCGCTGACCGACGAGGAACTGGCCGGCCTCGGCGTGCTGCTGCTGGTCGCCGGACACGAGACGACCGCCAACATGCTGGCCCTGGGCACCTACGTCCTGCTGCGCCATCCCGACCAGGCGCATGCCCTGCGCGAGCACCCCGAGGACGTCGAACGCGCTGTCGAGGAACTCCTGCGCTACCTGACCATCCTGCAATTCGGCCCCGTCAGGGTCGCCCGCCAGGACGTCGAGATCGGCGGCCGGCGCATCCGCGCAGGACAGACCGTCGTGCTGGCCCTGGCCGCCGCCAACCGCGACCCCGAGCACTTCGCCCACCCCGACGAGCTCGACCTGACCCGCGAGCCGTCCCAGCACGTCTCGTTCGGACACGGCGTCCACCAGTGCCTGGGTCAGCAACTGGCCCGTGTCGAGATGCACATCGCCTTCCCCGCCCTGCTGCGGCGCTTCCCCTCGCTCCGCCTGGCCGTACCGCCGGAACAGGTCCCGATGCGCGACGACATGCTCATCTACGGCGTCCACGCCCTTCCTCTCACCTGGGACTGATGGCGATCAAGGGCCGAGCGCCGCCAGGTCGACGTGCCGTAGGCGTTCGGGATCGGCGATCATCTCGATGACGGCGATCTTGTCGTGTTTGAAGGTCAGGCCGAGTGCGCCGATGAGGTGTCCTTCCGGGACGATCGCGAGACCCACGGCTCCGTTCACCAGCGCTGGCCGTACGAAACGGGCGCCCCGCGAGAAGGTGAGCGCGTGGGCGCCCACGGCCCGCGAACCTCGCATCAGCGCCGCGCCGCCAGAAAGGAGTTCGGCGTTGCCGTCCCGGAGGAGGACATCGGGATCGAGTATGGCCAGGAGCCCGTCGAAGTCACCCTCTCGCAACGCGGCGAGGAAGACCTGGACGACCTGTCGTTGACGGTTGATGTCGACCTGCGTGGACGGGGTCGCGCTCAGAACCCGTCTGCGGGCGCGGCTGGTGAGCTGACGGGTGGCGGCCGGGGAGCGTTCAAGGATGGCGGCGATCTCGTCGAAGGGCACGGCGAAGATGTCGTGCAGAACGAGGGCGAGCCGCTCGGCGGGGGCGAGGTTGTCGATCACGACCATCAGCGCGGGACCGACCGAGTCGGCCAGCAGGACTTCGGCTTCGGGATCGCTGACGTCGTGGCCTCCGGCGGGGGGCTCGGCCTCGGTGTCACCGAAGGGCTCCTCACGACGAGTCCGGCGGGTGCGCAACATCTTGAGGCACTCCCGGGATACGACGGTGGTCAGCCATCCGGCGAGGTTGCCCACCTCGGCGGTGTCGGCGCCGCTGAGACGCAGCCATGAGTTCTGCACCGCGTCGTCCGCTTCCGCGTGCGAGCCCAGCATCCGATAGGCGACCGCCCGCAGATGGGGCCGCTGCTCCTCGAAGCGCGCCGCCAGCCCAGCCTCGTCCATCTGTCACATCCTTCCGCCCGGGGGGTTCATGGCGATGAACCGGTACCCCGTTCGGATGTGACAAGGAGCATCTCATGGTTTCGGACACGGCCAAGCGCTACGGACCTGTACGTGCGCGAGCGGCGGTCTATTGGCTGGCCACCGCGGCGGTGGCGAGCGAGCTGGCAGTCGGCGGCATCTGGGACATCGCACGGCTTCCCTACGTCCGCGACCTGGTGACACATCTGGGCTACCCGTCCTACTTCCTGGTGCTGCTGGGAACCTGGAAGGTGCTGGGTGCGATCGCCCTGCTCGCCCCCGGGCGCGCGCTGGTCAAGGAATGGGCCTACGCGGGCGCCTTCTTCACCTACACCGGGGCCGTCGTCTCCCACCTGATCACCGGGTACGCGCTCGGCGAGGTGTGGTTGCTGACCATCCTGACCGCCCTGACCGCGCTGTCCTGGGCGCTGAGGCCCGCCGGCCGCCGCACGCCCTCAGAAGGCCCTCCGCTCGGGGCGAAGCAATAAAAAAGAGCAAGGGGGATATCCCTCCTTGCCACTACCAAGATATAGCGCATGGGGGGCCTTGCCACAAGACCCCGGTCATACCGCACAATCACCCTTCGACACCGGAACGTACGGAAAGCGGGGGCTGTGGAATGCGTGTTGTGCTGGTGACCTACGGGTCGCGCGGGGACGTCGAGCCGATGACGGGGCTGGCCCCGCGGCTACAGGCTCTCGGCGCCGAGGTGCGGCTGTGCGCGCCACCGGACTTCGCGGAGCTGCTGGACAGTGCCGGCGTGGCACTGACTCCCGTCGGCTGGCCGATTCGCGCACTGGCGACGGGGGCGGTCCCCGGCAAGGAGCAGGCGGGCCTGTCCGACATCGCCGCCGAGCTGACCGCCATGGCCTACGAGGCGGTCGCCGGGGTGGCCGAGGGCTGCGCCGCGGTGGTGGCCACCGGCTCGTTCCCGGCCGTGGCCGGTGCGCGGGCGGCCGCCGAGAAGCTGGGCGTGCCCTATGTGTTCGCGTCCTTCTCCCCGTGCTACCTGCCGTCCCCGCATCACCCGCCTCTCCCCCGGCCGGGCCAGGTGATCCCCGCCGGGGTGACCGGCAACCGGGGGCTGTGGGACCTCCACGCCGAACACATGAACGCGCAGCTCGGCGAGACGATCAACACCCACAGGACCTCGATCGGCCTGCCGCCGGTGGACGGCATCCGCGACCATGTCTTCACCGACCACCCGTTCCTGGCGGCCGACCCGGTCCTGGGCCCGTGGCAGGAGACGTCCGAGCTCGACGTGGCACAGACCGGCGCATGGATCCGGCCGGACGGGCGCCCGCTCCCGGCCGACCTGGAGGCGTTCCTGGCCGCCGGAGCAGAGCCGGTGTACGTGGGCTTCGGCAGCATGCGGATTCGGGGCGCGAACGCGCAGGAGGTCTCCCGGGCCGTCATCGAAGCGGTCCGGACGCAGGGTCGCCGCGTCCTGCTCGGGAGCGGCTGGGCCGACCTGGCCCTGATCGACGACCGGGACGACTGCTTCGTCGTCGGCGAGGTCAACCAGCAGGCGCTGTTCCGCCGGGTGGCCGCGGTCGTGCACCACGGCGGCGCGGGCACCACGACGACGGCGGCCCGTGCCGGAGCGCCGCAGGTGATCGTGCCCCAGGTCGCGGACCAGCCGTACTGGGCGGGCCGGGTAACCGAGCTGGGCATCGGCACAGGACACGACGGTCCGACACCGGCCGCCGATTCCCTGTCGTCCGCACTCAGGATCGCCCTGGCCCCCGAGACCGGCGCCCGCGCGGCCGCCGTGGCCGAGACGGTCCGCACCGACGGGGCGGAGCAGGCCGCGAAGCTTCTGCTCGACATGATCGGCCGGAGCGGCTGATCCCCCGGAGGCTACGCGGGCGGGCACCCCGCCTGTCCGCGGGACGACGATCAGATGGCCTTCCGGTAGATGCGAAGTGGCCGCGACGGCCTTGGCGATGAACATGAATGTTCTCCTTCATGTGAATGTGGGCATACGAAACAGAACTTCCAGCCGAAAGGCCGGATAGGGGGAAAGTCTCAGCAGGGGATCTTCATGCGGGACGCCTTCGGCGACACCTCGGGCAGGCCAGGGGCGAGATCGGCGGCGAGCACGGCGGTGCCGGTCACCGTGCCCTTCTTCTGGGTGTACTCGCCGCCGGAGGGCAATTCCACCTGGCTGTCCCTGATGTTCACCGTGCGCTCGCCCAGGTAGCGGTAGGTCGTCCGATCGAAGATCAGCTCGGATCGAGTGCCGTTGCCCTCGTCCATGGCGACGGCCAGCCCGGGGCGACCGGCGACGTCCACCGCGTCGCCGATGAGCACGATGCCGTCCAGCCCGGCGGCCACCTCGTACAGCGCGGCGCCCAGACTGGGCCGCACCACGGACTCGCGGACCAGGCTCTGGAGGGTACGCCAGATGCGCAACGGCTCCTCGCCCGTGTCGGCCACGATCTTCGCGCGCACCTGGACGGGGTCCGTCGGCCAGGCGCCCAGCCGCGTGTGCACGGGCTTACCGGGGCACCGCGACGACTCGTGGACGATGTCCACGATGCCGCGGTCCCAGTACTTGCGGGGCGCCGGTCCCGTGGCTGACAGGCTCTGCTCGCGGCTCAGCCAGGGCTTGCCCACGTCGCCGGCCTCCCAGCGCTCCTCGCTGGCCAGCACCTTGGTGTACTGCGTCGCGCCCGACTCGTCCTTGGTGTACAGGCTGCGCTGGGCCAGCACCTTGGTGTAGACGTACTGGCCGCGCGACGGCACCGTGTCACGCTGGCCGGCGGCGGCCCGCGCGGCCAGGGTGAGCAGCGCCTTGGCGTCGGCCGGAGGGGCAGCGATCAGGTAGCCGGGGGTATGCGGATCGGAGCCACCCAGGCTCACCTGGGTGACGATGATGCCGCCGGTGAGCATCACCGCCATGGCGCCGACCAGGGCGACGCGCCGGATCGGCAGCGCGGCGGCCCACCCTCGGCGCGGACGGGCCGGCCTGGACGCTTGTGCCTCGTGAGCCAGCCGGAGAAAACGGGCACGCCCCGTCGCGGCCGCCTGCGGCGTGGGCTCCGGCTCCGCGAACGCGGCCTCGATCAGCTTCAGCTCGTCCATCACCACTCCCCCATCGGGTTGACGTCACCCAGGGCGCTGCGCAACTTCTTCCTCGCCCTGTTGATCCGGGACCCGACGGTCCCCACGGGTATGTCCAGCGCGGTAGCGATCTCCTCGTAGCCCAGTTCGCCGAACACGAGCAGGAACACCACGTCGCGATCGCCCTTCGCGAGCCCTTTCAGCCCCCGTACGAGCTCCGGCCTGCTGGCCTGCGCCGCCAGTCGCGTGGTCACCCGGTCCTCGTGCCCGTCGGCGGATGCCTCTGCCGGGACCTTGCTCAGCGCGTTCAGCCGACGGCCTTCTCTGCGACGGTGCCGCGCCACGACATTCGTGGCGATGCCGTATAACCACGACCGCACGGTGCCTCTTTCGGAGTCGAAGCCGCCTCTGCTGTTGAACGCGATCAGGAAGGCGTCCGCGACCAGGTCTTCGACCTGCTCGCTGCCGAGCCGGGCGGCCAGATAGCGGTAGACCTCCTTGAAGTACCGGTCGTACAGGAGGGCGAAAAGGTCAGGATTGTCCATCGACCGCTCGACCACGATGACGTCTTCCATCACGTCATTGGCGTCAGGTGGTGCAGTCATGGCTTCCTTTCGAAGGGAACTATCGCTCAGTGTTCGCCGCTCAGCCGTTTTTCTTCACGCCTGTCTCAGCCGACTCTCCTCCCACACATGGTGAGACTGCGGCACGGGTGTCACCGGAATACGGCGGAAACAGGCCGCGCTCTTGATCGCCGGTCGTTGAACTCCTGACTTCACGCTGGTCAGTGATGGTTTCGGGGGGCTTCGACCTGCTGCCCCGTATCCGCAACTGGCACGCCCTGATCTTCTACCGGCCCATCCCGGGCACCCGGTACCAGCACATCGATTCGCTGTTCGGCGATGAGGTGATCGATTGACCTCTCATCGAGGCCCACTGGACGGACCTACTCCGTACCGCGATCTCGATCCGGGAGAACCGGCTGCAGCCAACCCCACCACCCGACTCGATCTCGAGTCCCAAGTCCTCTTCGCCCCCATAACCGGCGGCTCGCTCGCCGCTGCGGGTGTTCTTCGGCACGAAGGGCTGCCGATGACCCAGCAGGCCTACGTTGAGCGGCTCAAGACGTGGGCCGACTGGGAGGAGCTGTCAGCGGCGGCTCACTGACTGCTTGGCCTCCTGACTGTTCGGCCCGGACGCCCCTCGGCGTCCGGGCCGCGGTCAGCCACAGGCCGGTGAATACGGCGCAGGCCAGCGTCACGGCACCCGCCGCGAGGAAGGTGCTGTTGAGGCCGGATTCGAAGGAGGCGCCGCCGGACTCCCGGGTGTGGACGATCGCCCCGAGCACCGCCACGCCGAGCACCGCGCCGATCTGCCGGGTGGCGCTGCTGACGCCCGAGGCGAGGCCGCTCTCCTGCGGGCTGACCGCCTGGATGGCGGCCCCGGTCAGCGGCGACATGGTGAGAGCGAACCCGATGCCGACGACCGCCAGCCGCCACCACACGTTCCCGTAGCCGGTATCGGCGTGGACGAAGCCCAGCGCCATCAGGCCCAGCCCGGCCAGCGCCAGGCCGATGCTGACGACAATGCGGAAGCCGTACCTGGCCGCGAACCGGCCCGCGTACGGGCTGACGATCACCATGGCCAGCGAGACGGGCAGGGTCCGCAGCCCGGCGACCAGGATCGAAGTGCCCTGGACGTAGACGAAGAACTGGGAGAAGAAGAACGACGACCCCATCAGCGCGAACCCGACCACGACCATCGCCGTGTTGGACACCGTGAACAGCCGCTGACGGAACAGCCGCAACGGCAGCATCGGCGTCGACACACGACCCTCGACCACGACGAACGCGGCCAGGAGCACCAGTCCGGCGGCGAAGCTGCCCAGGATCACCGGCGAGGTCCAGCCTCGGGAACCGCCCTCGATCAGGCCGTAGGTCACAGCGCCCACGCCCGCGATGGACAGGACCGTGCCGGGGACGTCGATCGGCGGTGCGCTCGGGTTGCGGGACTCCTCCAGCACGCGCTGCCCGGCCAGCAGCAGGGCCGCCCCGATGGGCACGTTGACCAGGAAGATGGCGGGCCAGCCGAAGGCCTCCACCAGGATCCCGCCCGCCAGCGGTCCGGCGGCCAGGCCGATGCCGCTGAACCCGGCCCACAACCCGATCGCTCTGACGCGCTCCCTCGGGGCGGGATACGCGGCGGCGAGCAGCGCCAGCGAGGCGGGGCTCAGCGCCGCGGCCCCGACGCCCTGCAGCACCCGCCCGGCGATCAGCCAGCCGATCGAGGGCGCGAGCGAACACACCACCGACGCGGCCGTGAACACCACCACCCCGGCCAGGAACACCCGCCTGCGGCCGAACCGGTCGGCGAAGACGCCGCCCGACAGCAGCAGCATGGCCACAAGGAGCACGTAGGCGTCGACGATCCACTGCAGGCCGGTCAGCCCGGTGTGGAGCCGCTGCTGCATGTCGGGCAGGGCGGCGCCGACGATCGTGTTGTCGAGCAGCACCATGAACTGACCTGCGCAGGTCAGGGTGAGCAACGCTTTCACGCACATCCCTCCTAAAAGCAGTTAGTGACTGCGTTTAGAGAGACTCTAACGCAAGTCTCGACTGCGTTAAGGTGGAGGTATGGATGAGCAGGGGCGGGCCAGGCGGCCCGGCGGGCGCAGCGCCCGGGTCCGCGCGGCAGTGCATCAGGCCGTTACCGACCTGGTCAGCGAGCGCGGATACGGAAACTTCACCGTCGGCGAAATCGCGTCCCGCGCGGGCGTGGCCGACACCAGCCTCTACCGCCGGTGGGGCAACCTCCAAGCCCTGCTCAGCGATGTGCTGCTGACCCGGCTCAACGCGCAGGCGCCGATGCCTGACACCGGCAACTTGGCCGGCGACCTGCGCACCTACGCCGCCAACGTGGCCCGCGAGGTCACCGGACCCGACGGCCTGGCGGTGGTGCGGCTGGCCATCGCGCTGTCAGGAGAGGGTCAGCAGGGCCTTCAGGCGCGCGACGAGCTCCTGGCCGACCGCACCAGGCAGTTGCGGGCCATGCTCGACCGCGCCCGCGACCGCGGCGAGGACCCGCCCGACGCACTGGAGGTGCTGGACCATCTCCTGGCGCCGATCTACATGCGCGTCCTGTTCGACGCGGGCCCGCTCACCCCTGACTACCTCGACGGGTTGGTCGACCGGTTGCTCGCCTGATCCAGTCCGGCGCGGGCGGGTGACTGCTCTGCGCGGTCGCCCACCTCGACCGCCACCTCGAGGGCCGCGCCATACAGCTGCTCGGCCTGGTCGAACTCGCCGAGCGCCAGCGCGACGGCGGCCAGGCCGGCGAGCGCCTTGGCCTCACCGCGGCGGTAACCGAAGCGGCGGTACGGCTCCAGCGCCTCGCCGTGGGGCGCCCACGCCCACCTCAACTGCCTGGGCCGCTACGCCATCGCCTCCTCCGGCCCTACCCAAGGCATGCGCACGCTCAGGCAGATCCCCGGCCTTCCCGAATCCGAGGGCGCCGAGACGGGGAACGGGACCTGACCGCAAGGTCCGAATCCCGCGACGTGTTCAGACCCCCACTCAATCCACGGAGCCTGCCAGTGTCGCCAGCCGGCTGGTGAGGAGGCCTTCGCGATGGCCTCCGCCTCGGTGGGCGTGAGGGGGGTGTGGCCACTGACGAGGCGGAAGATGATGGAGCCGAACAGAACGTCTTGGGCATGGTTGTTCTTGGTTCATCCACGGCAGATCGACAAGCTGCGCCACGCCCACGCCACCGAACTCATCAACGCCGGCGTTTCCATCGAGGCCGTCCGCCGCCGTCTCAGCCACGCCTCCATCGAAACCAGCCAGATGTACGCGCTGCTGGACGACAAGGTCGCCGACGCCGAGATCCGCGCCGCCCAACGACGCTGAACCGCCGGGCGATGAACCGACGGATCACCCATACCCACGACCAAGATCATCTTCAGGGGTAACCGCTGTCCGCAGGTTCCCCAGCCCCTTAGGCGCCGACGGTGACTCGGTCACTGAGGCCGCCCGCACGCTCAAGATCGGTCGCTCCACTGCGTACGAAGCGCCGGCTCAACGCTGAACTGCGGTTATGCCGTCCCGCGGCCCGTTTCCACCGTATTCCGGCACCCGCGGCAGGGCGGAGTAGTTCGGCTTCCCACGGTTCACTGGCGTCGGCTGCCCGCGTCCGGTCAGCCCGGGAGGGGTCCCGCCCCGCCCGAATACGCTCCGACCATGCACTGCCGGACCGGGTGCCCTGGTTCTGCCGCTGCGCGGGACATCCAGAGCTGGGCCCGCCTCGCCCGCAACGGGGGCGCGGGCGGGGCCGAGCAGGTCGTCCCGGCTGGTCATCAGAACGGGACGCGGGATCTGCGACGGTCAGCTCCGGCTGTTCCTGGGGCAGGCCGTGCCCGGCGCCCGCGACGATCTCCGCCCGCTTCAGCACAGCGGCGGGGCGCAACGTCCTGCTGCGCCCCGCCGATCAGGTCAGCTTTCGTTCTGCGCTCAGTGTCGCCGCGACGTTACGCTTGGCGCGTCACAGCTCGCAGGTCTTGCCGTTGTCCACGGCCCAGATCGTCCAGTACACGGTCAAATTGAGCTGGGTTCTCGAGTTGGCCGGCACACACAGGGTGCGGGTCGTCGATTCCCCGTTGATCGTTTCAGAGATCAAGATCTCGCGGGGCTCGTTCTTGCAGTTGAAGTAGAAGGGGACGTAGTTGACGTCCTGGTAACCGCAGGGCTGGGCCGCCGAGGCGTTGGCAACGGTCGCGGCTAAGCCGGACAGCCCCGCGCTCATGGCCGCAGTCAGAGCGAGCACTGTCAGTCGTGTCCGCACTTTCATGAGACACCTCACCTTGTGGTTGGTTTTGTCCTCCTCCCGCTTTCTAACAGCGCGATCGAACAAGATCAACTGAATCAGGGTCAAGTTGTTTGAGCACTCGTCAGGGAACCCGGCCGATGCCGCAGAGGATGTCAACTCCACCCGGGCCGGCAAGCGAGGGATCAAGAGCGGTTTCGGTGCGCCAGTCGGTCGTCGACACCAGGCCCGGCTCCATCATCTCCAGGCCCTCGAAGAAGCCGGCGATCTGCTCGCGAGTGCGGGGGGCCACGTTACCCGCGCTGGTCCTGCGGTAGACCTCGCGGCCCTCGCCGACCACGTCACTGTCGAGTTCGCCCACGGTCACGTGGGAGATGATCAAGTGGCTTCCGGAGGGCAGAGCTTCGCGAATGGTGCGGACGATGCTCTGAGCTTGGTCGTCATCGGGGATGAAGTGCAACACCGCCACCAGGAACACCGCCAGGGGCTGCTCGAAGTCGAGGTGTCGCATGATCTCCGGGTGGCTGAGGACGGATTTGGGCTCGCGCATGTCGCCCTCCACCACGACGGTGTCCGCGTTCTCCGCCAGCAGAGCGCGGGCGTGCACCAGAACGATCGGATCATTGTCGACGTAGACCACCCGGGAACTGGGAGAGAAACGCCGTGCCACCTGGTGGACGTTCTCCTGGGTCGGCAGGCCGGTGCCTATGTCGAGGAACTGGCCGATCCCGCTCTCGGCCACCGCGCGTACGGCACGGCCCAAGAACGCCCTGTTGGCCTGCGCGACCTCCTTCGCGTTGGGCGAGAGTTGCATGATCTGCGCCGCGGCCTGGCGGTCGGCGGCGAAGTTGTCCTTGCCGCCCAGCAAATAGTCATACATCCGAGCCACGCTCGGCACGGTCGGGTCGATCCCCGCGGGAGCCCGCTCCTGCTCGGTCATTCCTGCTCCTTGCTCTTGCGGTCATGCTCGGTAAAGATCCTAAAGGACCCGCATGACCAGAACAGGGTCGAACTTAGCGAGATGTTGCCGATTGTCCGATGGAGGGCTGAGGAGCGAGCTCGCTGCCTCCGGCCGCCCCGTGACCGGGGCGCCGAAGGCGTGTTCAACGGAAGGCTTCGACGTTGCGGCGGGCCCACTCGGCGAAGGGGCGGGGCGTGCGGCCCAGGACGCGCTCGACGTCCGGGCTGAGCCGCAGCTCGGCAGCGCTGGGCGTGCCCAGGACGGCCAGCGTGGTCTCCACGACCGGCTCCGGCATGAACGCGGACATCCGCGCGTGCGCTTCGGCCCGGGTCAGCTCCACGAACCGCACGGGCTCGCCGAGGGCCGCGCCGATCGCCTCGGCCTGCTGCCGGGGCGTGATGGCAGCCGGCCCGTTCAACTCGTAGGCATGACCCGCGTGTTCGTCCTTGCGCAGAGCCACGGCCGCGACCGCCGCGATGTCCGCCGGATCGATCACCGGGATCCCGACGTCACCGAACGGCGCGGCGACGGTCCGCTCGGCGCGTACCGACTCCGCCCAGGCGTAGGCGTTGGACGCGAAGCCGCCGGGCCGCAGGATCGTCCAGGCCAGGCCCGACTCGCGCACCGCTTCCTCGATCGCCCGCATGACGCCTCCGTGCGAGGGCGACTCCTGCCTGGTCACCACGCCTTGCGAGGAGAGCAGCACCACGCGCCGGACCCCGGCGGCCCTGGTCACGTCCAGGATGGCTCTCGGGTCGAGTCCGTGGCCGCCCGCGCCGCCGTCGTGCAGGAACAAAGCCTCGGCGCCGTCGAGGGCGGGTCGCAAGGTCTCCGGCGCGGCAAGGTCGGCCCGCACGTGTCTGGTTCCGCTCGGCAGGTCCACCGGGGCTATCCCCCGCGACACCGCCGTCACCTGCTCCCCGGCCTCCGCCATGGCCTGCACCAGCGACCGACCGACGTTCCCTGTCGCACCCGTTACCACGATCATGATTGACTCCCGTGTCTTTCCTGTGGTTCTCGTGATGACGGCGACGCTAACAGCCTCGGTATAGTAGGTACCTACAGGAAAGTAACTACCTCAGAGGGATAAACCCATGGCAACCGAGACGAGGAGGCCGGCGGCCGACGCCATGAGCGACCCCGAACTGGCCTGCCCGATCTCCCCGGTCGTGGACATCGTGTTCAGCCGGTGGACCACGCCCATCCTCTGGTCGCTCCACACCTTCGGCCGTCAGCGGTTCGTCGAGCTGGAGCGGCGCATCAAGGGAATCACCCCCAAGGTGCTCACCCAGCGCCTGCGTCAACTGGAGCGCGACGGCCTGGTCGTGCGCACCTACCATCCTGAGGTGCCGCCGCGCGTCGAATACGAGATCAGCGAGCTCGGCCGCAGCCTCGCCCCCCTCTTCGCCCACCTCGCCGAATGGGCCACCACCAACCTCGAGCACGTCGAGCAGGCCCGGCGACACTACGACGACACGGGGGCGCCCCGCAGCTAGGCGGTCACGGCGACGTGACCGCCGGCGGGGCGGAGGCCGGCTGCTCAGGACGTGGACCGCCCTTGAGCCAGAGCAGGGAACCCGGCTTGCGAGCCTCGCGGCGGATCTTCGACACCCCGAGCTTGCACGTCAGCTCCTTGTACGCCGCGCTGATGCGTCCGCCGACGTAGACGTTCACCGCGGTGTCGTCCTTGCGGGCGAGTTGTCGCATGGCAGCGCGCCGGCCGAGGCTGACACACGCCCCCGAGAAGGCCACGCTGATCACCACCGGTTCGGTTCCCGCGATGCGGCTCAGCACGGTGTTCGCGGCCTGCGCCCCCAACGGCCCGGCGGCGTAGCAGCTCATCCGCAGCGGCCGGCCCGACGGTGCGGCGGCGTCTCCGGCCGCGACGATGCGGTCGTCGTCGACGCTGGTCAGCGTCTCGTCGGTGAGCAGCCGGCCGAGCTCGTCGGTACGCAGCCCGCTCGCGGACGCCAACTCCGGCACACCGAAACCTGCCGCCCAGATGGTCAGTGCGCTCGCACGTACCGCACCGTCGGCAAGGACGACCGCGTCCGGCCGGACCTCGGTCACCACATTGGCCTCGAGCACGGCGACACCGTGCCGGGACAGCCACTTGGCGACGTATCGGCGACCCGGCGCGCTCACGGACGGCGCCAGGATTCCGCCACACACCAGCGTGACCCTGCGTCCTTGTTCGGCCAGTTCGGCGGCCGTCTCGATGCCGGTCAAGCCGGCGCCGACCACGGTCACCGGAGCATCGGAAGGCAATTCGTCCAGCCTGGCGCGCAGCCGCCGCGCGGACTCGAACTCAGCGATGGAGACAGCGAACTCGGCCGCGCCGGGCACCGACGACGGCACCGGGCCGGTGCTGCCGACCGCGTAGATGACATAGTCGTAGTCCAGCGCGCGGCCCGACGCCATCCGCACCGTGCGGGTGGCGGTGTCGATGCGCGTGGCATTGTCGACGACTAACTGGATGCCTTCACCGAGCAGCGTGCCGTAGTCCACCGTGGCCTCGCCGGTGCCGGCCACGAACTGGTGCAGCCGGACTCGTTCGACGAACTCCGGGCGGGGATTGACCAAAGTGATGTCGACGTCGTCGCGCATCCGCAGATGGTTGGCCGCGAGCGTGCCGGCGTAACCGCCGCCGATGACGACGACCTTGTGGGATGTGTGGCGTTCGGGCATGGGCATGGCGAAATTTCCCTTCTCGATGTCAGCAGGGGGGTTTGGCCTCACCAGTTCGACAACACAGCACCCCGGAATGTGAGGCGGACGTGCCGACCTCACACTTCACCGCGCTGTCTTGTCGAACAGGTAAGTGATATGCGACCAGGGGAGCCGACGACGCCATGACCATCCAGTCCGAGCCAGAAGGCGGCCGGCTCGATCCGACCCTGACCGCGATCACGAGCGAGCGGCGTCAGCTGATCAATCTGGCGTATCGGCTCCCTGGCCGACGCCGAAGATGTCGTGCAGGAGACCCACGTCCGCTGGTACGGCATGTCCCGGCAGCAGCAGGACGCCATCGCATCCCCCGGCGCCTGGTTGACCAAGGTCGCCGGCCGCCTCTGCCTCAACCTGCTCTCCTCGGCACGCGCCCGGCGAGAGACCTACGTGGGCGAATGGATCCCCGAGCCGCTGCCCGAACCCACGGAGTGGGTCAGCAGCCGGCCGGCCGACCTGGCGGACCGCGTCACGCTCGACGAGTCGGTCAACATGGCCTTCCTCGTCGTGCTCGAATCGATGACCCCGCCCGAGCGGGTCGCGTTCATCCTGCACGACGTCTTCCGCTACCCCTTCGCCGAAGTGGCCGACATCGTCGGCCGCACCCCGGCCGCCTGCCGCCAACTGGCCTCATCGGCCCGCCGCCGCATCCGCGCCGCGCAGGCTCCCGCGACGCCGGCATCCCGGCAGGCCCGGATCGTCAGAGGCTTCAAGCAGGCGTGGGAAGCCAAGGACATTGAGGCCCTCATCGACCTGCTGGCCCCCGACGCCACGGTGACCAGCGACGGCGGCGGCCTGGTCAGCACCTCGCTGCGCCCGGTCGAAGGCGCTGAGCGGATCGTGCGCTCGTTGGTCCAGCTCGAGGGCACGATCCGCAACCTGACGATCCTGGAGTGTACGGTCAACGGCCGGCCCGGCCTGATCGCTCAGCAGGACGGCGTCACCGTGTCGGTGTACGCGTTCGAGGTCACGGGCGACCGGATCAAGCACATCTGGGCGGTACGCAACCCCGACAAGCTCCGGCCGTGGACGGCGAGCGTGGCGGCTCGAATGAACTGACCGGCATGAGACGACCTCGATCATGCTCGGGCACTCGCCGATGACGGCGCGGTCCCCCTGGTAGGGCCCGCGCCCTGGATGATGGACGGACTTTTGACGTTGACTCCACCCCACCGGCACTTCCAGTGGAACGCCGCTACCGGCTCCGCCACGACCGCACCGTCGTCGACACTGACGCGCTCGCAGCCCTGTCGCCCGACGACCACCGGCGCGTCTTCGCTACTTCGATGGCCGTCCTGGTCGCCGAGTTCAACGCCTACCTCGACCGCGAGAACGCCGACCCGATAGCGGACCTCGTCGGCTACCGGCGGCACGCCATCTGGCTCACCCGTGGCGAGCTGGAGCAGATGATCAGCGAGTTGCGTCGCGTGATCCTTCCCCTGTTGGCCAACCAGCCGACGCCGGATCGCACGCAGTGTCGGACAGCCACACGCCGACTCGAATGATGGTGATCCACGCACCTGATGACCGTCTGTCATCAGGCACGAGACCAAGGCTGCTTGTGCGAAAGCCTGGTCATTGATCGCGCCCGGCTGACCTGCAAGACTCCCCCATGAAGCTGGTCCGCGTCCGCTCCGGGAGTCTCAATCGGCCGCGACAGCGTGCCGGACACATTCGCGGAGCAGGGCGCGGCGCTGTTCGTGGACGTCGGAGGGCTCCTCGGCAGTCGCCGCATAGACGTTGCTGACCGGTGACCAGGCCATGGACATGGCGATGACCATGGCCATCACGTCGAACGGGTCTCCCTGGCGCACTCGCCCGGCGGCTTGGGCCTCGGCGATGGCGCGCAGCTTGTGATCGTCGAGCCGGTCGCGGTTCTCCACGAGGTGGCCGCTCGGCCGGCGTTCCAAGCGCGCCCAGGTGGCCAACCGAATGAGGTCGGGACGGCGGAGGTACTCGTCGTAGAGGCGTACGGCCCAGTCTGCGAGGTCGGCGGCCTCGATCGGGACGACATTCACGATCCGCTCCAGCGAGCCGAAGAAGATCGCGTCGAAGAGTTTGTCCTTGTTGCCGAAGTAGGCGTAGAGCTGGGCCTTGTTGGTGCTCGCAGCGGACACGATCCGCTCGATACGCGCCCCGGCGATGCCGTACTGAGCGAATTCCCGGGTCGCCGCATCAAGAATGCGCTGGTAGGTCGCGGCTCCGCGCGAGGTCGGGGGCTGGTCCGCCATGCCGACGACACTATCAAACAGAACAGTTGGTTTGCCTAGCAGGGGCGCCGTGCCTACAATCCAATAAACCGAACAGTCTGTTTTAAGGAGAATCGTCGTGCGAACCACGACCGGATGGCAGGCGGAAGGCGCGACGGCGATTCTGCGGCGCGCACTGTTGCAGCGTCGCGACCTGCGTCCCGACGATCTCGCCGTCCAGATCGACTACTGCGGCGTCTGCCACAGTGACATGCACGCGCTTCGCGACCACGACGGCAAAGCCGGGCATCCCTTGGTGCCGGGGCACGAGTTCACCGGCGTGGTAACCGAGACCGGGCCCGAGGTCACCCGCTTCTCCGCCGGAGACCGGGTCGCTGTCGGCAACATCATCGATTCATGCGGGCAGTGCGCCATGTGCCGGGCCGGCCAGGAGAACTTCTGTCATGCCTTCCCCACCCTGACCTACGGCGGCAGCGACCGGCAGGACGGATCGACCACCCTGGGCGGGTACTCCCGCGAGTACGTCGTCCGCGACCAGTTCGTCTACCCGCTGCCCGACGGACTGGACCCGGCCGGCGCCGCCCCGCTGCTCTGCGCCGGCATCACCGTCTGGGAACCCCTGCACACTCTGGGGGTGGGCCCCGGCAGCCGTGTCGCCGTGGCAGGCATGGGCGGCCTGGGGCATCTCGCGGTCAAGATGGCCGTGGCTCTCGGCGCCACGACATCGGTCATCAGCCGCTCACCTGACAAGGCCGACGACGCGCGCCGCTTCGGCGCTCACGGGTTCATCGTGTCCACGGATCCGGAACAGATGGCCAAGGCCCGAGACGGGTTCGACGTCGTCATCGACACCATCTCCACCCCGCACGACCTCGGCCCGTATCTGCGACTGGTCGCCATGGACGGCACCCTCAGCCACCTTGGACATCTCGGATCGGTCACCGTGGAAACCATGGACCTGCTCGTGGGGCGCAAGAAGCTCAGCTCCGCAGGCAGCGGCGGCCGTCCTGCGACCGCCGCCATGCTGGAATTCTGCGCCGACAAGGGCATCACCGCCGAGATCGAACTGCTCCCCTCCGCGCGGGTGAACGAGGCCCTCGACCGCCTCCGCCGCAACGACGTCCGCTACCGTTTCGTGCTCGACATGTCCGACCTCGATTAAGGACGGCCACGCCTCGGCGCGCGCTCTACGGGTGCCACCGGATTACGGAATAAGCGGGCCGGCGTTGTTTTTTCGGCACGAGCTACCGGGACCCCGTATCGTTGGGCAAATCCGCAGCCCCCTATCGGAAAAAATCAAGACAGTGAAAAAGTACATACTCTTCGATCATGATGGCGTCCTGGTGGATACCGAATTCTGGTATTACAAAGCTGGAGAACGCGCCCTGGCGGACATTGGTTTGACTTTGGACAAGGATCAGTACCTCCGGGACATGAACCAGGGATTGGGCACTTGGGCCCAGGCCAGGGCGGCAGGCATTGATGAGCAGACCATCAGCAGGCAGCGTGAGGTCCGCAACGATTATTATCAGGAATATCTTAGAACAGAAGCCATTGAGATTGAAGGCGTCGTTGAAGCTCTTGCCGAACTGTCAAAATACGTCCGCATGGCCATCGTGACGACTGCAAAACGTGCGGATTTTGAAATTATCCATGAAAAGCGCCAAATCAGACAGTTCATGGATTTCGTCCTTGTTCGCGAAGACTACAAGCTCAGCAAGCCGCACCCAGAACCGTACCTGGCCGGCCTGAAGCGCCTCGGGGCCACCAAAGAAGAGACGCTGGTTGTAGAGGATTCATCCAGAGGGCTAAACTCGGCCGTGGCGGCCGGTATTGACTGTGTCGTTGTCTATAACGACTTTACAAAAGCACATGACTTTTCACAGGCCAGCCATCGAATCGAAACTCTGGATGAATTGAAGGATATCATCCTTAATGTAACCTGAATGAGCATTTACCAGTGTGTCATAGAGGGGAGAAGCCCTCCAGGCCGAGCACCGCTGAGGCGGCGAAGGTCTCACCGTTCAGCCGCCGGAGCCCCGGCCGCACTCACCGCGACCGATCAGTCTCAAACGCCACCCGGACTACGAGCGGCGCTCAGAGCCATCACCCGGCACGTTGACCGCTACGCCGCCCAAGCTCGACTTGCTCGGGCGGCGTGAAACCTGCCACAAACCTACAGAAACCCGCTACGGGAGATTGCTAGGCGTCGCGGCGCAGCGTGAACCAGAAGGTCGGCACCGAGTTGGTGCCCGGTGTGACGTCGAGTAGTTCCCAGCCGGCGAACCTGGCGCGGAGCTCGTCGGCTGTGACGCCCGCCGCCCACGACGTGACCTCGGGCATCGGATTGCCGAGCGGCTCGGGGCCGTACCCGAACATCAGCAGCCGTGCTCCGGGAGCGGCGCGGTGGGTGAGCCCGGCGGCGTAGGCGTCGCGGCGATGCAGCGGGACCCCGCAGTAGCAGCTCAGGTCGAAGAACAGGTCGAAGGGGCCCGGCGCGTCCAGTTCGTCGAGGCGGGTGGCGTCTCCGTGCAGCAGCCGTACCGCCGCTCCCGCCGCCTCGGCCTTCTCCCTGGCCTGGTCGACGGCGCGGTCGATCAGGTCGACGGCCGTCACCTCCCAGCCGTGCCGTGCGAGGTAGATGGCGTTGGTCCCCGTGCCGCAGCCGAGTTCGAGGGCGCGGCCGGGCGGCAGCGCGCTGTGCCCCTCGACCAGGGCGACCAGCTCGGACGGTGTCACGCCGGTGTCCCACGGCGGCTTGCCGGCGCGGTAATAGCCCTCCAGTGCGCGGTGGACGGACTCCTCCTCCTGGTCTCGCTGCGTTGCGGTCAGGTCCGGTTCCGGATGCTGGGTGGTGCTGGGCTGGTTCATCGTCTCCTCCAATAGAGTTGAACTCTAGTGACAGTCTCTAGAGATATACTCGCATCATGGATCGAGTCAAGCGGCCGGACAAGCGATCCGAGCGCTCACGCCGAGGCCCTGGCCGGCAAGCCCGACGCCCGTCCCGGCCTCTCCGTCGAGATGGCGGCGGACCTGTTGTTCGGCCTGCTCAGCCCGGAGCTCTACCTGATCTTCGTCCGCGACCGCGACTGGTCACCTGAAACGTGGGAAGAGTGGGCCCGCACCGCCTTGACCTCCCAACTCTGCGCCGACCCCGGCCAAGCGGACGGAGGTCACGATGGTTCTCCAGCCCGCAATGCTGGTGGCTAACCACCTGGCCGGCCTCCTGCGGGCCTGGCCGACGCCCATACTGGGCCCAACGCCGACCAGATCACCCCGGCCACCCAAGCCCCGGGGCCGGTAGGCCGACCACGACAACAAAACTCCGACCCTGTCCCGACTACGCCCTATCCAGGGTCTTCTTTGGCTGGCGGGGCACAGTGTCGCCCTTCAGAGGCCCGTACACCGTTGAGCGCGCCGAACCACCAGCCGTAAGCGGGAACGGCTGACCAACGCTTTCGATCGCGTCACGAGCCGTGACGACGGGCCCCGCGATCCACGTGCAGGGGTCTGAAGAAGTCAGCTGCGCACCGCCACGTCCCAGGCCGTCGGAGATCAGGTCTGCCGCGGTGTGGTGTCAGCACGGCAACGGCCCGAGGTCGGCGATGGTGGACGCCATGAACAGCCCCAGCTACTCGGTGTTGCTAAATACCGGTAGTCAGTGTTACTTTGTACCGGTAGTCAGCGTCACCGAGTACCGAGAAGGACGTGTTCCATGGGCAAGCAGGTGACGGAGATGCTCAAGGGGACGCTGGAAGGCATCGTCCTGGCGATTCTGTCCGCCCGGCCCGCCTACGGCTACGAGATCACGGCGTGGCTGCGGGATCAGGGCTTCTCCGATATCGCAGAAGGCACCATTTACGCGCTGCTGGTCCGGATCGAGCAGCGCGGCCTGGTCGACGTGGAGAAGGTCCCGTCCGAGAAGGGGCCGCCACGCAAGGTGTACTCCCTCAACGCTCAGGGACGGGAGTACCTCGAAGAGTTCTGGAAGACCTGGAGCTTCCTTGCCGAGAGGCTCGAACAGCTCCGCGAGAGAGGTAAGTAGACATGGCCACAGGGTCGAATGAGCCGAAGAGCCGCTACCTGCGGTACCTGGAGCTGATCACAGGCTCGCTTGAGGACAAGCGGCGCTACTGGCAGTACAAGGCGCGCATCAAGCAGCTTCCCGAGAACTATCGCACGGCAGTCGAAGCGCTGGAACGGTACCTGATGCACTTCGGGCCGGCGGACGGCGCCGGCGCGATGACGATGTACGAAGACCTGGCCGAGCTGTTCGAACAGAGCGCGGCTGACGGAACCCCCATCCGCGACCTCTTCGGCGAAGACCCCGTGGAGTTCGTCGAGACGTTCATGGCCAACTACCCCCTCGGCCAGTACAGGACCCGCGAGCGTAACCGCTTCACCAGCGCCGTCGCGCGCGCCGCCGGCGAAGACACCGGACGACAAGACAGGACGGACTGATGACGACACAGCAAGCCCAGGCGATCCAGGTGCAAGCCCTGGAGAAGTCCTACAAGGATCTGCACGTGCTGCGCGGCGTGGACTTCGCCGTGGCGCAGGGCAGCATCTTCGCCCTGCTCGGCTCGAACGGCGCGGGCAAGACCACGGCGGTGAAGATCCTGTCCACGCTGCTCAAGGCCGACGCGGGCACGGCCCGCGTGAACGGCTTCGACGTCGCCACGCAGGCGGCGGACGTGCGGGAGTCCATCAGCCTCACCGGGCAGTTCGCCGCCGTCGACGAGATCC
>NZ_JBHSBI010000056.1:0-33476 GCF_042650645.1 Nonomuraea purpurea | reverse complement strand
AGGAGGCGCTGCTGCGCGACAGCTCGAAGGCCATCCTGCGCGAGGCCGGATACGTCGGGGCCGGCACGTGCGAGTTCCTCGTCGGCCAGGACGGCACCATCTCCTTCCTCGAGGTCAACACCCGCCTGCAGGTCGAGCACCCGGTCACCGAAGAGGTCGCCGGCGTCGACCTCGTCCGCGAGATGTTCCGCATCGCCGACGGCGAGGCGCTCGGCTACGACGACCCGGTGCTGCGCGGGCACTCCATCGAGTTCCGGATCAACGCCGAGGACGCCGGGCGCGACTTCCTGCCCGCGCCCGGCACACTGACCGTCATGCGCCCGCCGACCGGGCCCGGCGTGCGGCTCGACGCCGGTTATGAGGCGGAGATGACGGTGCCGCAGACGTTCGACTCGCTGGTGGCCAAGCTGATCGTGACCGGGCGGACCCGGCAGGAGGCGCTGGAACGGTCGCGGCGGGCGCTGGCGGAGTTCGAGATCTCCGGCATGCCGACCGTGCTGCCCTTCCATCGGGCGGTCGTGTCCGACCCGGCGTTCGCGTCCGCGCCGTTCTCCGTGCACACGCGGTGGATCGAGACCGAGTGGGACAACCCGGTGCCGCCGTACGAGGGGGAGATCGCCGCGGGGGCCGCGCCCGAACGCGAGGCGGTCACCGTCGAGGTCGGGGGCAAGCGGCTGGAGGTGGTCCTGCCGGCCGGGTTCGGCGCCGCCGCCCCAGCGCCCGGCGCGAACAAGGCCCCCAGGCGCGGCGGGGGCAGCGCCAAGAAGTCGTCGGCGGGCAGCGACGCGCTGGTCAGCCCCATGCAGGGCACGATCGTCAAGGTCGTGGCCACCGACGGCGACGCGGTGAGCGAGGGCGACACCGTCGTGGTGCTGGAGGCCATGAAGATGGAGCAGCCGCTCACGGCGCACAAGGCCGGCACGATCACCGGGCTGACGGCGGCCGTGGGGCAGACGGTCACGTCGGGGGCCACGATCTGCGAGATCAAGGACACCTGATCCGAGCCTCGCGGTTCGATCACAGTGCGCACCCGCGCGGCCCCGGACAGGTAACGTTCCCTATGAGGAACTTTGCCGACCGCCCGTTCGTCGTCATGGGCGAAGGAGGCTTGCTGCCAATGACCCATTCGCTGCGCCGAGCAGGGGCCGCGATCGCGGCTCTGATCGCCGGTCTAATCGTCGTTCTTGCGCTGTCCCCTGCCGCCAACGCGGCGGCTGCTCCCCCTGATGCGAATTCAGTGGTGTCCAACTGGAAAAACGACCCGCTCTATGCGGTTTCCGGCACCGCGCTGAACTCCGATCAGCAGAGCGAGATCAATGATGCGCTGAAGGGGGCCGACAGCAAAATCTACGCTGTGGCGCTCCCCAGCGGCACCGTTGACCAGTCCACCATTGCGTCCTACATGAACAGCCTCAACTCCGCGCTGAGCGCCGCAGGCCGGCCCAGCGCCACGATCGCGGTGCTCGACGGCACCAAGCTGTTCGCGGCCTCGAGCTCCATCCGTGCCCGCGCCGGCGTCGCGGGCCAGCTGGCCGACCTGTCGGTCACCGCCAACTCGGGTGACATCGTGGCCGGCATGCAGGACTTCACCAAGCGCGTCGACGCCGCCGTCGCGGGCAAGTCGAAGGAGGCCCTCAAGACCGACAGCCTGGCCGACTCCGGCGGCGGTGGCGGTGGCGCGCTGATCGCCCTGGGCGTTCTCGTCCTGGCCGGCGGCGGAGGCTACTTCCTCTACTCCAGCAACAAGAAGAAGAAGCAGGCCATCCAGGACGCCAAGGACCTGGCCGCCGTCAAGCAGACCGTGGACGAGGACGTCACCAAGCTCGGCGAGGAGATCACCGCCCTCGACACCGACGTGGCGCTCGCCGGCGAGGGTGGCAAGCACATCCAGGAGTGGCAGACCGCGCTCGACTCCTACGAGAAGGCCAAGAACCAGCTCGCCGCGGTCGAGAAGGCCGACCAGGTTCGCGAGGTCACCCAGACCCTCGAGGACGGCCGCTACGCGCTGGCCGTGGTGAAGGCCAAGGTCAACAACGACCCGGTGCCCGAGCGACGCGCCCCCTGCTTCTTCAACCCGCAGCACGGCCCGTCGGCCCGTGACGTGCGCTGGGCGCCGCCCGGTGGCGCCGTCCGCGACGTGCCCGCCTGCAAGATGGACGCCGAGGCCGTGGAGCGCGGCTTCGACCCGCAGATGCGCGAGGTCATGGTCGACGGCGAGCGCCGGCCCTACTACGACGCCGGCCCCGCCTACCAGCCCTACGCCTCCGGTTACTACGGCGGCTTCGGCGACATCATGACCGGTATGTTCATCGGCACCATGATGGGCAGCATGCTCAGCGGCGGCTTCGGCTTCGGCGGCGGGGGCTACGGCGCCGGCTACGCCGAGGGTTACGCCGACGGCGGCGGAGGCGACTTCGGCGGCGGTGGTGGCTTCGGCGACTTCGGCGGCGGTGGCGGAGGCGACTTCGGCGGGGGCGACTTCGGCGGAGGCGACTGGTAGTCACCCAGGTGTGCAGGCCCGCCACGGGCCTGCACCGGTCATAGAACCAAACGGCTCGTCCTCCGGAACGATCGGAGGGCGAGCCGACGTCTTTCCCGGACCCTAAGATCACGATGTGATTGACCTCGCGCAAGGGGTGCGCGCCATCTGACGAACGACGGCCTCCGGCTGGTCGAGACTGGCCATGGGCCGGGCCGCGCCCTGTCGGGAGTGCCAGGGCGGATCCGCGGCAGCATGCCGGCCCTGAGATCACGAAGGGCCAGTGCGGCGATCGCCGCACTGGCCCTGGGGATCCGCGCAGGTGCTACGAAGTGGTGGTGATGCGGCCCGTGCCGGACACGGGGTAGGCCGCCTTAGTGATCTTGCCCTTCAGGTCATCGGTGATGAAGGTTGCCAGCGCCTGCTGGTAGGTGATGCCGACCGAGGTGAGGTCGAGGCCGCGGAAGGGGTACTGGTCGCCGCCGCGGGCGGTGAAGTCGTTGGTGGCCAGGGAGATGGTGCCGCCCGCAATGACCTTGCCGTTCTTGACGATCTCGGTGCCGTCGTCCAGCTTGATCGACTTGATGCGCGTGCCGGGAGCGGTCACGGTGCCGTCGTCGGTGACCTTCTGGGCCGTGCCCTTGGGGTCGTAGACGAATGTGAACCCAGCGACCTGGGCGAAGCGGCCGTCGGCGGCAGGGAGGCCGGAGACCGAGTTCTCCATGATCTCCTTGAACTGCTTGCGCGGCACGTTGGGCACCACGGCCACGAAGTTGCTGAACGGGGCGACCGTGTAGGTGTCGAGCTCGCTGACGTTACCCGCGGGGATGAGGCTGTTGTTGCGGATGCCTCCGCCGTTCTGCAGGGCCACGTCCGGCGCGGTGACACCGTAGTTGGCGGCGCGCTTCTTGCCCGCGGCCAGAAGCGCGTCGGCCAGGAGGTCGCCGAGGTTGGTCTCCTTGGTCCGCACGCCCGGGTCCCGGCGGCCTTCGAGGGCTACCTCCGACTTGGCGATCACGCGGTCCTCAAGGGCGTCCAGGTGCTTCTGGACCGGCTTGACCACCGTCTTCTGGACCTGGTTGTCGGGCTTGACGGCGTCGGCGCCCACGCCTGAGACGCGCACCAGCCCGCTCGTGGAGTCGACGTTGATGACCTTGCCGTCGCCGTCGAAGTTGACGATCATGCGCCCGACGTACTTGTAGTCACCCGCCGTCGTGGCGATCGGCACGTCGGCGCCGTCCTTGTCCTTGACGTACAGCGGGTAGCGCAGCTTCTCGCCCGTCTTGGGGTCGGTGCTGATCTCGTCGCCCGGTACGAGCGGCGTGTCGTCGTTGGCGAGCAGTTCGTTGCCGCCGCCGGCGATGACCACGTCCACGTTCTTGAGCATCGGCACGAGCGCACGGTCCGCGGACAGGCCCTGCAGATGGCCGATGAGCACGATCTTGTCGATGCCGCGCTTGGTGAGCGCGTCGACCTCGGCCTGCACCAGAGGGGCGACGTTCTGCAGCACCTTCACCTTGCGCGGGCTGGCGATCGCCGGCAGCAACGGCGTGGTCACGCCCACGATGCCGATTTGCTCGCCGCGCTCCTTGGCCGTGGTGCTGGAGACGATCGTGCCCTTCTTGACCAGCGCCTGGAGGTTCTTCTCCGCTTTGAAGTCGAGGTTGGCCGAGACGAAGGGCGGGGCGTCCTTGCCGAAGCTCTTGATGAAGTTCGCGAGCACATCGGGGCCGAGGTCGAACTCGTGGTTGCCGATCGCCGTGGCGTCGTAGCCGACTTCCTTCAGCGCCAGCGCGTCGTAGTACGGCACGCCTTTCTTCAGGCTCGCGGCGAACTCGGGACCGGCGAGGTAGTTGTCCCCGGAGGACAGCAGGAGCGCACCACGTTTCTCGGCGATCCAGGGGTTCGGCTTGCCGCTGGTCGCGCTCCGTTCCAGCTGCTTCATCAAGGTGGTGAACCGGGCCACGCCGCCATAGTTCGGCTGGTCGGGGGCACTGATCAGGTGGGACTCGCCATCGTTGTTGTGCAAGATCGTCATTGTGAATTCGGGCTGCGCACTGGCGAACCCGGACCCGGCCGAGGCGCTGGTCACAAGCGGGCCCATGAGGGTGAGCGCCACCGCCGCTGCGAGCAACGGCGTGCGGCGTGAACGTATGAAAGTCATCGGGGACTCCTGAGAAAGGATCAAACGAAAATGCATCGTAGTGTCCCAAGATGACGGAAGATCGACCAGGGCGGCTTCGAACGCCGGTGACCTTGTCAGGCCGATGCCGACAGCAAAGCCCTGACCTCGCACTTCGCGTGCGCGACAGCCCGTCGATCATCGCCGGGAAGACGGCGGACGCCAACGTGTATGTCTGATGACAATCTCGTTAACGGTCCGTTTTCGACCGTGCCCTCAGCCTGATTGGAGACGTCGGAAATGCAAGCGAACACCGCGCCGAAGCTTGAGCGCGTACCAGCCCGAGTGAGTGGAGGCGGCAGGCGTGAGCGAGGCCGGGCGGATCGACGGTGAGGTGGTTCGGCGCCTGCTGTCCCAGCACCCTTACGAAACGGGGCAAACCCAAGATGATGCGGCACTAGAGGGAGGTGATCACCGCCGGTATGCGGTGACCCCTACGGGCACCTCGGCGTTCACGGCCTCGACGACGGGCGCGGCCGATTCGGGGCCCTGAGCACCGTACAGCTCGATGAGCTGCAGCTCACCGGCCAGTTTCCCGGCCACTTCGGCGGCGGCCGCGTCGTCGGGCACCCCCACGAAGGTGGTCCGCCCGCCCTCGGGCTTGTCGAACACGACGCGGTCGGTGCCGGGATCGGCCCCTTCGTGCACCACGATGAACGCCTCCGACAGCGCCTCTCCGGCCTCGAAGCGCGCCTTGTACGAGGCCACGCTGGTCAGCGACTCGAACCCGTAGTAGATCGCGCCGACCGTCACCCCGTCACCGGCGGCCCTGCGCGCCTGGGCGTGCCACACCGGGCCGAACCCGCCGCACAGCTCGACCTGGTCGACCCCTTCCGTGGTCAACCGGGTGACGAGCTCCAGCATCTGGGCGGGTTCGGCGACGGCGCGCACGCGGGTGCGGCCGTGCGTGTTCTCGATGGCCATGACGTCAACGGACGGGTCCGCGCCGGACTCCTCGTAAATGATCACTGTGTTCTTCGACATACCTCCACCATGACACCTCAACCATAGTTGAGGTCAACCCCGCTCCTTGGTGATTTAGCATCGGTTGGGTGGATTCCCTTGGTGCGGCAGGGCCTCTGGAGGTGTTCGAGAGGCAGCGGCCGCGGCTGTTCGGGCTGGCGTACCGGCTGCTGGGCTCCGCCGCCGAGGCCGAGGACATGGTGCAGGAGACGTACCTGCGCTGGAGCCAGGCCGGGTCCGTCAACGTGCCCGCCGCCTGGCTGACCAAGGTGATCACCAACCTCTGCCTCAACCAGCTCGGCTCGGCGCGGGTACAGCGCGAGAGCTACCTGGGGCCGTGGCTGCCCGAACCGGTCCTCACCGGCGACGGCGCCCTCGGGCCGCTGGAAACCGTCGAACAGCGCGAGTCCGTGTCACTGGGCGTGCTGATCCTGCTGGAACGGCTGAGCCCGGTGGAGCGGGCGGTGTTCGTGCTGAGGGAGGCGTTCGGGCACAGTCATGCGGAGATCGGCGACATCCTGGGCATCGAGGAGACGTACTCCCGCCAGCTCCACCGCCGGGCCAGGGTGCACGTGGGGGAACCGCGCAAGCGGTTCGACAGCGATCGCGAGCAGCATCGGCGCATCGTGCGCGGCTTCATGCGGGCCACGCTCGACGGCGACGTGGCCGCGCTCGAACGGCTGCTCGCCGACGACGTCGTGGCCTGGGCCGACGGCGGCGGCACGACCGCGGCGCGCCGGCCCGTGCATGGGCGCGCGAAGGTCCTGCGCTACCTGCTCGGGCTCACCGGACGCCCGGAGGCCGTAGGCGTGACGATCCACGCCACGGAGATCAACGGCGATGCCGGGGTGCTCATCCTCGACGGGGAGGGCGGGCTGCTGGCGGCCATGGCCATGGAGATCGAGGACGGGCGGGTTACAGCGGTCCGCACCACGGTGAACCCGGCCAAACTCACCTTCGCCGGTTCCCAACTCCTCTGACCTGTGTGACCACGATCACGTGGACGAGCTGTCACGGATCGACGGCCCCATCGGTTCAAGTGGCGACTCGATCAGAAGGAGGAGCCATGAAGGACCGCATCGTGGTGCTGGGAGCCGGATACGCCGGGCTGGGCGCCGCCAAGCGCGCCGCGCGCCGGCTGCGGGGCACCGGCGCCCGGATGACGCTGGTCAACGCCTCCGACAGGTTCGTGGAGCGGGTACGGCTCCACCAGCTCGCCGCCGGTCAGCGGCTGCCCGACCTGCCCCTGGCCACCCTCCTCGAAGGCACCGGCGTCGAGCTGGTGGTGGCCCGGGTGACCGGGATCGACCCGGAGGCCAGGACGGTACGCCTGGACACGCCCCCGTACACCCTCCACTACGACGTCCTGGTCTACGCCCTCGGGAGCGGCGCGGAGCCGGCCGCCGTGCCGGGGGCGCGCGAGCACGCGTACTCGCTCACGACGGCGGACGAGGCCGTCCGCCTGGGGCGGCGCGTCGCGCGGGCGCAGAGGGTGACCGTGGTGGGCGGCGGGCTGACGGGCATCGAGGCCGCGACGGAGTTCGCCTTCACCCGTCCGGGGCTGCGCGTCGAACTGCTCTCGGCCGGGCTCGTCGGCGAGGGCCTGTCCGTACGCGCCCGCCGCCACATCCACCGGGCCTTCGCCCGCATGGGCATCGACGTGCGCGAGCACACCCAGGTCGCCAAGATCGACCCTGACGGCGCACTCCTGGAGAGCGGCGACGAACTGCGTGCCGACACGGTGGTGTGGGCGGCCGGATTCCGCGTTCCCGAGCTGGCCGCGCAGGCCGGGCTGGCCACCGACCGGCACGGCCGCATGCTCGTGGACCGGGCGCTGCGATCGGTGTCGCATCCGGACGTCTTCGCCGCCGGCGACGCCGCAGCCGCGGACCGCAGCGGCCGGCCGACCCGCATGGCCTGCCAGACCGGCCTGCCCATGGGCATGTACGCCGGAGAGGCCGTGGCCGACCTGCTGACCGGACGCGAGCCGCGCCGAGCCCTGTTCCGGTACGTCTGGCAGAACATCAGCCTGGGCCGCCACGACGCCGTCACCCAGTTCACCCGCCCCGACGACACCTCGCTCGAAACCGTCATGACCGGGCGGCCCTCGGCGGCCTTCAAGGAGGCCATCCTGCGCGGCACCGTCTGGGCCATGCGCCACTCGGGCCCCTACCGTCCGATCATGTGAGCGTCAGGGACCGCTGTTGTGTGTACACGCCCTGCGGACGTGCAAGAGCGGAGCCGCCGGCTCGGTGACCGTCGGGTGGCCGAGGGGAGTCTCGCTCCCGGCTCCCACGGGTACAGGACGTAAACGTTTTCCACGCGGAGGACGGGAGATCGACTTCTGGCTTCAGCGCACGATGCCGAGCTTTACCATCTTGATCGTCTTACCCGGCCCTTCAAGCGAAAGTGGCGCAGCATGGCATACGAACCTGTCCGCTCCGATCCTTGGTCAGGTTGGTCAGGAGATCCGGAGCCGTCCCCGTCGTGGCCGTCCGTCCACGACGTCGCAGTCGACCGCACAAGGCTGAAGAAGATCGGCCTGGAGATGCTGGAAGACGGCGGCATGACCCTGAAGCCGGAGGAGGTCCTGCAC
The DNA here is from genome assembly GCF_042650645.1 of Nonomuraea purpurea. NCBI lineage: Bacteria > Bacillati > Actinomycetota > Actinomycetes > Streptosporangiales > Streptosporangiaceae > Nonomuraea > Nonomuraea purpurea. The sequence goes on along the minus strand of NZ_JBHSBI010000056.1, from coordinate 25,256 downwards.
GGCGAACAGGTCCGCGGCGGCTGGACGCTGCCCGTCATCCTCCCAGAGCAGTTCGAGGCGGTGCAGAACCTGGTCAACTGGGTGCCCGGGGACTACACGATGGACCACGGCCTCGTCCAAAACACCGCGAACTTCTTGGCGTGGGAATCTTTGGGACAGCTGAACTTCAACCTCTGGCGTTTGGGAGAGGCGATCAGGGACACAGCCGTTGTCCTCTACCGCAACTACTCCAACATCGGTTCCCTTGCCTATGCCTGCGGTGTCAACTACGACAGAGCGGAAGGGCTCTTCGACTCCTACAGCCCGACGGCGGATCGGCTCATCGACCGGCAGGACGAGAGGCCCGCAGGTATCTTCGAAAAGGAACCCTGGGTCGACGAGGACGTCTCGCGGCATGACGCGCCGGCTGTCAAGTTCTACCTGAACAGTGGCAACTGGATTGCGATGGGCGAGCGAGGTGCGCTCTGCTTCGAGCTCGCCACCCTGTTCGTCGACTTCCAGCAGACCGTCGAGGACCGCGCCCGACAGTTCTCAGACGCCTGGCCGGGACGAACGTCGCAGTACGCGCACGCATACCTGCGTTCGACGCATGCGGACGCGCGTGTCCTCGCCTACGCCTGCGGAAAGACCGGCCAGGCCTTGACCTGGCTCTCCGGCATGCTGCAGCAGTACCAGGCGGAGTTCGAGAACACCGTCAAACTCGGCGACCTGGAGATCGACGACGACCTGCCCGACTGGATCTGGCCCTCGGGGGGCGGGGCCCACGACCGGGCCCGCGATTACCTCCGCGAGGTGAACAGGTCGATCGCCGTCGCTTACGAGATGCTCCCCGACGAGCTGGGTAGCCTGTCCGGCGGAGGCGTCGATTCCAGCCCGGCAGTGAGCTGGCAGCAGGACGGGAAGCTCCAGGACACCTACTGGAGGGAGTTGGAGGCGGAGCTGAATATGTTGGGCTGACCCCCTGTGCGACTCCGGTTTCTCATCACTCTTTCAGCGGTGCCGACACGCTCAGCCTGCACGCCGATCAGGTGAGCACGTCAGGGGCGCCGGCTGTCCAGCAGGTGCCACGGCAGGACGACCGGCTCGGCCGGGACATCGTCGCCGGACAGGCGGTCCATCAACGTGTCGAGTTCCCTCGGCACGATCTCCTCGGTCGCGGCGGCCAACTCCGACGGCGTCCACCAGTGGAAGCGGTCGGTCACCGCACGCTCTTCCTCGTCCATGCCGGAGGTGTCCACCTCCAACGCGGACACGCGCAGCAGGAAGTAGGAGTCGTGCGAAAAGAACCGCTGCCCACCCAGGGACCAGGTACCCGAACTCGTCGCCACCACCGGCCCGAGCGCCTCGGGGGCCACGACGTGCCCGAGCTCTTCCCGAAGCTCCCTGGCGGCCGCCTGCCGCGGGCTCTCCCCCGGGTCGATGCCTCCGCCCGGCGTGAACCACGCGTACGGCCGCTCCTCCACCTGCAGGACCAGGCCGCGATAGAGCAGGATCCGACCGAGCCGGTCGACCACCAGCACGCGGGCCGTCGACCGCGAAATCGTCTCGTTCACACTGTCTCCGATCGTGTCATCTCGGCGATGATCGCCCAGCGCTCGTGATCTCGCCAGGCCCCGTCGATGTACTGGAAATTGGGCGAATACCCCTCGCGCCGGAAACCGACGCGTTCGATCAGGTTGAGCGAGGAGGTGTTCGCCGGCTGGATGTTGGCCTCCAGGCGGTGCAGCTCCATCGCGCCGAAGGCATGCCCGACGAGCAGTCTCAGACCGTCGGTCATGTAACCGCGGCCGGTTGTGGACGTGTACGCCGAATAGCCGATGGTCGCGCTCTGGTGGGTACCCCGGATGATGTTGTTGACGTTCACCCGGCCGACGATCGCGCCGGTGTCACGCAGGCAGATCAGGAACCCTTCATGGAGCAGCCCGTCGAATCGGGCCATATAGCGCGTGAACTCCTCGAAGGTGACGATGGGCGTGCCGGGCATCCACCGGGCGTGCAGCTCAGCGCTCTCCCGGTTCAGAGCCGACAACTCCTCGAAGTCCTGATGGCAGATATGGCGAATGGCCACCCGCGCCCCTTGGGCAAGGTACATCACACCGGACATTCTCCCGGCCAAGCCGTGCCCTGCCATGAACTCCCGTCCCACGCGACGGGAACGGGACGGGCAGCGCAAGGGGCACCTGATCCGGTGGAGCCGAGGATCAGGCAGGAAGGTTCCAAGACGGGCCATCGGAATCGCCGAGCCACACCCGCTGGGCCTCCCGGGTGACGGTGAGCCCGAAGCCCGACTGGTGTGGACAGCCCGCCTCCTGCCACGTCAGGATCGCGTTCTCGACGGCGTCCCACAGCCTCAGCGGGCCGTGCTGGCGCACGGTCCAGCCACCGCCAGGCGAGCGCCGGGTGGTCGCCTGCGAGCCGGTGGCCACGTCGAGCAGGACGACGTCGTCACCAACCTCCAGCTTCTCGGCCGACGGCGCTCCGAGTTGGGCGACGAACAACCCGGTCCAGTCGTCCAGGAGCCCCGGGTCAATCGCGCTGTCGCGTTCTTCACCCACCCCTATCAGGTACGACGACCGGGGCGGCCGAGCATGTGGGCGAGCGAACATGAACGACACGTCATCGGCCAGGAACCGGCCGCCGGCGGTACCGTCGTCGAACAGGGTGAGGTGGGCCAGAGCGCTGCCGGTCATCCAGCCGGAGAGGGGAGCGGTGATGGTGCCTCCCTCGCGTACTTGGAACATCCAGGCGGCGGGGATGTAGCGCACAGAGCAGGTGGCGATGAGGCGGTCGTACTCTGCGTTCTTCTGGTAGCCAGCGAGCCCGTCACCGACGACGAGCGTGGGAGCATACCCGGCGAACCGCAGCGCCTCGCGCGCACGAGCTGCCGCGTGTTCGTCGTACTCGACGCTGGTGACCTTGTCGTCGCCCAAGCGCTCACACATGAGCGCGGTCGAGTAGCCGGTGCCCGTGCCGATCTCCAGGACCGTGTCACCGTGTCCGATTCCTGCCCTCTCCAGCATCTTGACGACCAGGCTCGGCATGGTGGAGGAGGACGTGGGGTCTCCGAGGACGGGCTTGGTGGCGACTTCGGCTGGGATGCCGTTCACCTGCGTGACCCAGGTCTCATCCGTATAGGCCATCTCCAGCCACTTCTCCCCGGGCGTCCGGTCGCGCAGAACCGGTGTCCATCCCGGACCGCGGTACACCGCCGCTCCCAGGAACAACTCACGCGGTACCGTCTCGACCGCCCTGCGCCACGAGGGGTCGTTCAGGGCGCCTGTGGCTGTCAACGCGGTAGCCAACTCCCGACGGAGGCGCTCAGCCGTGGTGCTCATGACAGTCCTTTCGCGCATGTCAGCTCATCAGCGATGGCGCCGGCGATCTGCTTGGTGATGGGTTCATCGAACCAGGCCCACTGACCATTGGGATTGCATTCCAGGAATACGAACTCCCCGGCACCGGTCAGGCAGAAGTCGAACGCGCCGAAGACTAGACCGAGGGTGTCTAGGTAGGTATGCATGCCCTTGACGATCGCTGTGGGCGCCTCGATGGGCTGGTACGACAGTGAGCGATAGTCCAGCCGCCAGTCCAGCGCTGGAGCGCCGTCGATGCGGACCGGGAAGGCGCGCTCGCCCACCATGGTCACCCGGACGTCGGCGACCTTGTCCACCTTCTCCTGGAACAGGTGGGCGGCCGCCGCGATGCCCTCGTCCAATGCGTCGGGGTCGATGACGTGCGCCCAGATGGTCAGCGCCTCGCCGTCGTCAGCCTGGTATGGAGTGGACCACAGGGGCTTGAACACCGTCTCGTTGATCTGCGAGGCGAACGTACGGGCGCTGTCGAGCCGGTTCGTGACCAGGGTGTGCGGAACGGTCAGCCCACAGGCAGCCGCCGTGGCGAGCTGGAGCGGCTTGTGTTCGGCATCGCGATTGCGGAAGGGGTGATTCAGATAGAAGGTGCTGGGAAGAGAGGCCAGGACACCACCCAGACCGAACCGAGACTGATCTGCCACCCACGACGCGGCGTGCTGATCGAGCTCAGGCGATGGCCTGTAGAGCGTGGGCTGGCGCCAGTACACGGCACCAACGTTGGCCAGGTTCAGGTGACGGGAGGGTGTGTCGATCGAGCCCTTAAGCCCCGTGCCGTCGAAGAAGGCGTCCAGCGTGATCTCGCCAGGAAAGTCGACGCCCGGGTCGAACCGCACGACCGGGACGCCCCGGCCGTGCAGTTCGGTCAGCACCAGGTCGGCAGTTGGGTCATCCAGGCAGGTGATCACCAGGACAGGTGCTGGATCCGGCATCAGTCAGATACCCAGTCCGTCGTCGAGTCCGACCCTCCGTTGGGCGGGTTACCACCGTTGCCGTCGCTGGTCTGCGGCTTGGTCGCGGTCGGCTTCTCCACGTTGCTGCCGTGCTTCACTTCGATGGGTTGATTGGTGATGATGTCGATGCGGACACCCGTCTGGATCTCGGGGTCCAGGATGACGCGGTACGGAGGGCAGGAACCGTCTCCATGATTGGGGAAGGGTGCCAGCCGTGACAGCCCCCATGGGCGAGGCCCACTTGCGGGGTGGCCTCCCGTCGTTCCTGTCCCGGGCTGGCCAGCGTGAATGTCGGGGCTCGCTTGCATGGATTCCTCCATCTAACTGGGTGCGAAATGCATGTCCGAGGGAAGCTGCCTGTCTGTTCGGCCACTCATCTGAGGTGACCCAACAGCAGGGCGGTCCACTGCGCGGCCGCCTGCCGGGCGGGCCAGCGATCACTCTCGGCGATCGTCCATGTTCCCTGCTTGTTGTGGTTGCGACGGATGAACCGCAGGCCACCCGTCTGGCACAGCTCGTAGAAGATCGCCGCGCAGTCGCACGTCCATGCGATGACGCGAACCAGTCGCTCCTCTTGTCGTGGAACGATCCAATTGAGTTCTTCGCAGTCTTCGGCCGCGGGCATGGGGTGAGCGCTGAAGCAGCGAGGCTTCTCATCGTCGATCATCGCTGATCCGCCTCGCATTCATACTCTGGGACGATCACGCCGGTCGTCAGGTCGCGGCGGATGCGCAGCAGCACTTTGCCGTGGACGTAGGACGGCCGACGAGCGTGACGGTTGAGGCGGACCAGGCGGACCGAACCGTTTACTCCGGGTGCCAGGGCGTCGAGCGCATCGTTGAGTCGCATCGAGGCTCGATCGGGTTCGTCGGTGATACCGCAGGACCCGTGCCTCAGCGAGCTGGCGCGCATCGAAGCCGGTCGCGGGATGCTTGTCCGATTCCCAGTGCATGGGTCCATCACAACGCTCAGTAACGCAGCGCGGACAGGTGCGGTTAGGTGACACTGGGGGACACGAGCGTGTCACCATCCGCGCGATGAGGTGCAACGGCATGACAAACGAGACCGGCCGGGATAAAGCCCTCCCGGCATATGCCGAACGCATCCGACACGAGCGCCGACAACGCGGCTGGTCTCAGAAGCAAGTGACCGTCCACCTGCTCAAAGCCGCCGGTGACGAGATCACGATGGCCGAGTTCGAATCAGTCTTGCGAAGGGTTAAAGACCACGAAGCGGGCAAAGGTCGTCCGCGTGACCCGTATCCCCTTCTGTACTGCCGCGCATTCGAGATCCCAGAGACTAAGCTGTTCGAGGCTCCGGCGTTGCCGGAGGTCAAGGCCGGCGACAGCGCAGACGACGCCGCAAACACGGTCACCTCGCCCGCCCTTCCTTGGATCTGGGAAGCAGTACCGACAGCCGATGCCATCTACGACATCACCAAGAGTGACCTCATGCTCGACCGTCGCCAAGCGGTAAAGGCGCTCGTCATCACGGCCGGGCTCCCGCTCGTCGATCCGGTACAGCGCTGGCTCGTGAAGACAGCGCCGGAGCCTTCAGCGACCGTGCAGGCCGGGCGGATCGGGCTGGACGAGGTCGCTCAGCTCGAAGCGACCGCGAACGTGTTCCGGACGTGGGACGACCAGCACGGGGGCGGGCTCGCCCGTAAGGCCGTGATCGGGCAATTGAACGAGATGGCCGACCTCGTCCGGGACAGCCACCCGCACGAGATCCGAGCCCGCCTGTTCCACGTGATGGCGCAGCTCGCGAAGATCGCCGCCACGATGTCCTGGGACTGTGGCATGCAGACCGCAGCGCAGAAGTATTACGCCCTGTCCCTGCAGGCGTCCAAGCCCGCCGGCGACAAGCCGTTCGGCGCGAGTGTCCTCGCGTCCATGGCCCGTCAACTCCTGTACCTCGACCAGCCCCAGGACGCGCTGGAGCTGACCCGGCTCGCCCTCGATGGAGTCAGGTCAACGGCCACCCCCCGACTCCGCGCGATGCTGCACACCCGTGAGGCGTGGTCGTACGCTGCGATGGGGCGGCCCGAGTCCTTCAAGAGGGCTACGGGCGATGCCGAGGATGCATTCACCGAGATCAGCTCTGGCGACCCCGACCCCGATTGGATCACGTACTTCGATGCTGCCGAACTGGCCGGCGTGACCGGTGGCCGGTATCTGGAGCTTTCCCACCAGGACAGCAGGTTCGCGAGCGATGCCCTCAACCACATTCGGCGAGCGGTGGAACTACGGCAGCGTTGCAGTTTGCGCAGTCTCGCGCTCGATCAGGTGGGACTCGCTTACGCGCACCTGATCAACGGCGACATCGACGAGGCTGTGGCCGTGGGCAACGCGGCGGCCAGCACCGCCGGGCAAGTCCAGTCCGACCGGGTCCGCGTCCAGCTCCGAGAGTTCTATATGGAGATCGAAACTCGGAAAGACCCCGTCGTCGCGCCCTTGCAGCAGCGCATCCGAGAAACGCTGGCACGCTAGAACTCCGACATGACAGGAAGGGTTCGATGATGCGTATCGGCGTGACCGGCCACATGAACCTCACTCCCGAGGCGGCCCGCCTCGTCTCCGAGGCGCTGCGCGGGCACCTCGCCTCGTTGGACGGCGACATCGTGGGCGTGTCCTGCATAGCTCGCGGTGCGGACAGTCTGTTCGCGGATGCCGTGCTCGCGACCGACGGGGACTTGGAGGTCGTTCTGCCGTCGAGGGACTACCGGCAGGCCAAGGTCAAGCCGGACCACGCCGAACAGTTCGACCGGCTCATGGCGGCGGCGACGACCGTCCGGCTCATGGACTTCGACCACGCCAACCGCGAAGCGTACGAGGCCGCCAACACTGCCGTACTGGACTCGATCGACGAACTGGTGGCGGTCTGGGATGGACAGCCCGGCACCGGTACGGGAGGAACGGCCGAGGTGGTGGCCGACGCCCGAGAGCGCGGCCTACCCGTGACGATCGTCTGGCCCGAGGGTGCAGCCCGGGGTTAAGGACCGAGTTACGGGGCCCAGTCCAGACCGGCGAAGAACTGCGCGGGGGACAGCGTGAGAGACAACTTGACTCCAAGGGGTGGCAGCGACGGCGGCTCGGCGGCGACGAGGCCTGCTCCCGAGCGGTCACTAACCGGCGCTCTGCGGCGCATCTCCCTGTTGCCGGTCCGAAGCCTCGCGAGAACCGGAGGCGGTGGTGTCATGAAGGCCGTCAAGCGGCGACCGAACTAGACCGTCACCCCGGCTCCCGCCGAGTCCCTACGTGGGCCCCGCAATAAGGATGGTGCCCTAGTGACCGCGCTCATGGTCGGGCGGCGTCGCCTCACGAGGTAATCAGCATTCGCCACGCCACTTCACCTTGGTCACGGCGAGAATGGATACGGGAGGGGCGGCGATGTTGCCCTTGCCCTCCGGGTCGCCATAATGGGCGCAGATCTTGTCCTCGTAGGTCTGGACTGTGAGGTCGACATGGTCGAATCCGGTCTGCTGATAGGCGTTGTTGAAGTACGAGCGAGCGTACACGCGGCCGTCCCAATCCCTGTCGATCTTGAACGACATCTCGCCCTTCTGGTTGTAGTCGAGGTAGAAGCAGATGAAGCCGCGCGGGCAACTCTCCGCCACCGCGGCGGACGGCGTGAACGCGACCGTGATCAGCGCGAGCGCCGCTGCCGCCGCGGAAAAGCCTTTGATACGCATGCCAGACCCTTTCGTTGACGTGTGATCAGGAGATCAAGATGGTGCACTCGCCGGCGGTGTCACCCTCCGGCTTTGTCTCGCCTGACCGATCCTGCCCGGCATGAAGCACCCACCGGAATCCTTTGCGCGGTGGTGCACGATGGTGGCGGATCGCCCTTGGCGCGTGCTACGGGCCGATCGTTTGTGACAGTTCGCCGAACGAACGCCGATAGAAGCGCAACCCGCGACACCTAAAGTCGATCTTTATAGGGCGGCTTACGTCTCACGATGGAGAGGACGATGTTGCGGATTCACTTCACCACGGACGATCTCGCCAAAGTACGGCTGGCGCCTGGCCCCGACGCCATGTGGGAACTGGTGCTAAGCATCCACCAACTCGTCTTCCCCGCCCAGCACACCCCCTATTTCATGCCTTGGCGGCGCCGCTCGGTCACCGCCCTGACCGGGGCCCGACTCGACATGACGGCTCGCGCCCTGGGCACACTGATGCCCGCCGCCGACTACTGGCCCGACTTTCTGACCCCCGCCGGCCACATCGGTGACATCGAGCACGGCATCGAGACCGTGCTCGCCACGCCCAGGACCCGGTTGCGCCGCGAGCTCGTCCGGCTCGCCGCCACCTCCGGCAAACCCTCGCCGTGGCTGAACGACTTGTCGGCGGGGGACGCACGCTCCCTGCGTCACCTCGGCTCCGCGCTACGCCGTTACCACCAGACGACGATCTCCCGGCACCGGACCGCCATCATGACCACCACCCAGGCCGACCTGGCCCGCCGCGTCAAGCAGTTGGCCGGCGGCGGGGTACAGGCCCTGCTACGCGGCCTGCGTCCTTGGGCGATCTGGTCCTCGCCCGTCCTGCGGTTACGCTATCCCGAGGACGGAGACCTGCATCTGGAAGGGCGCGGGCTGCTGCTGATCCCCAGCTTCTTCGGCGTCCACGGCCCCGTGCTCCTGGCCGACAGGTCATTGCCGCCGGTGCTGGTCTACCCTGTCGAGCATCCACCGCTCTGGCGCTCCGAGTCCGGGGAAGACGACCATGTCGAGAACCTCATGGGGACGACCCGCGCCACACTGTTGCGCCTGCTGACCTCCCGCCACGCCACGGGCGCCCTGGCCGCACGACTGAACGTGGCGCCCTCGACGGTCAGCCGTCACCTCCATGCCCTGCGCAGCGCCGGACTGGTCGCGACCGCGCGGCACGGGGCCCAGCAGATCCACCAGCGCACCTGGCTCGGCGACGCGCTTCTCGACGGGCACGCGTATCCCTACCAGGGTGGACTGGAACCGTGATGCCTGGCGCTGGGACGCGCCCTGTCGGAGGGGGGTTAGCCCGTACCGGCGGTGAACGCCGCAGTGCCCGTTGAGGGTCACTGCCTGCCCTCGGTGACCGGCGGCAGGGCGCTCGACAGGGCCACCGTGGCGATGGTGAACGGGGTCACCGGGGGTTGCTCCTCACGCCAGCGGTTGTACTGGCTGTTGACGACCAGGGCGTGGCGGGCCGTCAGCGCGATGGCGCTGGGGTGCAGGAAGCCGCCCGGCGGGTCGTACCTGGCGACGTAGCGGCCCCGCGTCAGGTCGCTCGCCATGTCGAGCACGGTGACCTGCGGCCTGGCGCCCTCGTAGAGGCTGCCCTGCACCACGTACAGGCGGTTGCCGCGCAGGACCATGCCGTCGCCGTTGCGCAGCAGGTAGCCGTCCAGGTCGACCTTGACGGCCTGGGAGGTGTTCCTGTCGACGCGCCAGAGCCCGCCGGTGGTGCTGTTGACGGTGAGCAGGTAAGGACCGGCGGCGAGGATGCCGTTGAGGTTGACCGACCCGGAAACCCAGTCGATGCCCGTGGACGACACGTCCAGCCAGTGTTCGAGGCGCCAGTCTCCGCCTCGGCGCGACACCCGGTAGATCACGGGGACGTACGAGTCCGTCGCATAGGCCAGGTCGTCGTCGGCGATGGCGATCTCGTTGAGGAACCCGCCGTCCGCCCCCGTCAGGCCGGCCAGCAGGCGCTTGGTGCGGGTGTCGTAAATGCGCAGGGCGTGGGTGTCCGCGCCCGCGATGTACAGCCGGCCCATGCGGTCCACGGCCGTGCCCGAGGTGACCGTGCGGCCGTCCTGGCCCTTGGGCAGCCAGGGTTCGGCGGTCGGGCGGCTCAGGTGGCCTCGGTAGATGGTGCCGTCCTCGGCGCTGCCCACGTAGAAGTGGCCGGTGCGGGGGTCGAGACACATGCCGGTGGGGAAGGCCCGGTCGCCGGGGATGATGTAGCCCTGCGGGAGGGGGTCCGCGGGGGCGACCTCCTCTGCGGCGTGGGCCTGACCCGGTACGGCGGCGACCACCGCCGCTCCGAGGGCGCCGACCAGGGCCGTTCTGCGGGACACACGAAGGTCGAGGGGATTGCTTGCCGTCACTTGAGCAACTCCGATCAACACAGCTTTCGATCAACGACGTGCGCGCCCACTCAACCAACGGCCCGCGAAAGATCGCGTAAAGCACCCCGTCAAACCCCCAACCCCCCTTGCCCGGCCCACCATGCGGAGTGGTCAGGTGCTGGAGCGGATGGCGAGGAGGGGGGTGAGGAGGGTGGAGTCGGGGACCGGGCGCCCTTCGAGTTTGTCCATGACCAGTCGCACCGCCTCCCGCCCCACCTCCTCGGCCGGGATCAGCACGGAGGTGAGCGGCGGGCTGGCGCGTTCGGCCACGTCGTCCGGGCAGATCGCCACCACCGCGACGTCGTGCGGCACCCGCCGGTCGAGTTGGCGCAGCGCGGCCAGAACGTGTCCGACGGCGGCCTCGTTGTGCACGACCAGCCCCGACAGCCCCGGATGGTCGAGGAGGAGGTCGCGGACGGTCTCGTAGACCTCGTCGAACGTCTCCTCGCACGGCAGCGCCACCCCTTGGAGCCCGTGGGCGGCCACCGCCTCGACGAAGCCTTCGCGGGTCCGCCCGGCGAAGCCCGTGCCGCGTTCGTACACCACGGACGGCGCCCCGAGCAGAGCGATCTCGACGTGGCCGCGTTCGGCGAGGTGTTCGACGCAGCGCGCGCCCGCGGCGGCGAAGTCGAGGTCGACGCAGGTCAGGCCGGCGGGCGAGGCGGGGAAGCCGATGAGGACGCTCGGCTCGGCCAGTTCGCGCAGCAGCGGCACCCGCCGGTCGTCGAGTTCGACGTCCATCAGGACGAGGGCGTCCACGAGCGCGCTGGCTGCCACGCGGCGGATGCCGGCCGTGCCCTCGTCGGCGGTCAGGAGCAGGACGTCGTGGTCGAAGCGGCGCGCGGCGGTGACCACGGCGCTGGCGAAGCGCATCAGGACGGGCACGTGCATGCCGGCCCGCAACGGCAGCACCAGGGCGATGACGTTGGAGCGTTTGCTGGCCAGGGCTCTGGCGCCGGCGTTGGGGTGGTAGCCGAGCGCGCTGATGCTGTCGAGGACCCGCCGCCTGGTGTCGGCCGAGATCGTCCGTTTGCCGCTGAGCACGTAGGAGACCGTGCTGACGGCCACGCCGGCGTGCTTGGCGACCTCGGAGATCGTGACCGTGCGCTCGCTCAAGCCCCTGCTCCGAAGTCAAGGCGTGTCAGCGTCACGCCATCGTTCTCGAACACCACATAAAGATCGTGCACCCCGTCCACGTCCGCAAGAGCCGCCGTGATGGCGTGATAGCCGTAACGCTGGGTTCTGGGCACGGGGAAGGCGGCCAGGACCTGGCCGTAGAGGGGGTCGCCGCGGCGGATGGTGATCATGCCGCCTTCTGTGCTGCCGGCTGTGGCCACGCAGGTGCGGACGCCGGTGAGGTTCACCTGCCTGAACAGGATCCAGGCGCCTTCCGCGTCCGATCTGACCGCGTCGCCGTCCTGCTTGGTCTCGTCCACGAACGTGATCGCGTCGTACTCGTCGTGGGCCGCGGCGCGCAGCGGCCCCTTCTGGGGTGGGATGGTCTCGCCCTCGACTTCGAAGCGGGCGCTCAGCCGCAGGTCGGTGGCGCTGCGGCCGACCATGAGCTGGTGGGTGGCGCTCTCCACGACGGGCCTGTCCCTGGTCACGTCCCAGAAGGCCAGTTCCGCGACGGGCAGGCGGAGCGTGACGGCGCGGCTCTCGCCGGGCTCCAGGCGCACCTTCTCGAAGCCGCGCAGGCGGCGCAGCGGCTGCTTGACGCGCGAGCGCTGCTGGTGGGTGTAGAACTGGACGACCTCGACGCCGGGCCTGGCGCCGGTGTTCGTGACGGTGGCCCGCGCGATGACGACGTCGTCGGCGAGCTCCACGCGCAGGTCGGCGTACTCGAAGGTGGTGTAGCTGAGCCCGTGGCCGAAGGGGTGCAGCGGGACGCCGCGGAAGTACAGATAGGTGGCGTCGGAGGCGATGATGTCGTAGTCGAGCAGGTCGGGCAGCTCCTGCTCTGAGCGGTACCAGGTCTGGGTGAGGCGGCCTTCCGGGTCGGCGTCGCCGAAGAGGATCTCGGCCAGCGCGTGGCCGTACTCCTGGCCGCCGTGGGCCGACCACAGCACGGCGGGGACGTCCGCGTCGGTCCAGGTGAGCGGGTAGCCGCTGGTGATGACCATGACGGTACGCGGGTTCGCCTTGCGGACGGCCTGGACCACGGCGTCCTGGGCCGGGGCCAGGGCCAGCGTCATGCGGTCCTCGGTCTCGCGGCCGTTGACCAGCGGGTGGTCTCCGACGACGACGACGGCCACGTCGGCGGTCTCGGCCAGGCGGGCAGCCTGCTCGGTGCCGCTGCGCACGACGTCCATGGCCAGCCAGACGGCCTGGTCGGCGTCGTCGACCAGGCGCAGCACGCCGTCCTCGGCCGTGCCCACGTAGCAGCCGGTCGAGATGTGGCGCAGGGCGAGGGTGCCGCGCGGGCGTTCCTCCATGCGGAACGTCTGGCGCACCTCCCACCCGTTCGGCCCCGGCTGGTCGTTGACCAGCGTGGTGGCGTCCACTGACACGAATCGTCCGCTCGCCACCGCCCGCAGCGCGTACGCGCCGCCGCCCCAGTCGAACAGGTCGAACTCCCCCGGCTCCGCCGCCGCCACGCGTAGCGGCCCTCCGGCCGGGTCGGCGACCACGGGCCCTGCCTCGGAGGTCAGCGTCACCCGGTCCACGGCCTCGCAGAACACGCTCTGGCATCGCTCGGCCAGCCCGGCGCGGGCGGTGACGGCGTAGGGCAGGGTGCCGCTGTACCAGTCCTCCATGAGCGCGTCGCCGAGTTGTCCGATGACCGCGACCTTGGTCACGCCGGTGAGCGGCAGCAGTCCGTCGTTGTGCAGCAGCACGAACGAGCGCCGCGCCGCCTCCCTGGCCAGCCGCTGGTGCTCGGGGCAGTTGACCACGTTGTCGGTGATGTCATCGTACGGTGTCGCCGGGTCGAACTCGCCGAGCCGGAACCTGATCGACAGCGTGTGCCGTACGGCCGCGTCGACGTCCCGCTCGGCGAGCAATCCCTGCGACAGGGCCGCGCGCAGGTGGGCGAGCGTGGCTTCTGAGCGGTCGTCGTCCTGGGTGAAGCTGTCGAGCCCGGCCTTGACCGCGTGCGCGTACGCCTCGGGCGGCGTGTCGTGGTAGCCCTGCAGCGCGGTCAGGTTCCCCGGCGCGTAGGCGTCGCTGACCACCAGCAGGTCGCCGGGGGCCCAGGCCCGCAGGACCTGCCGGATCAGCGGGCTGAGGTGGGCGGGGCGGCCGTTGACCAGGTTGTAGGAGGGCATGACGGCCACGGCGGCGCCCTGTTCGATGGCGGGGCGGTAGGCGGGCAGCTCGTACTCGTGCAGCACCCTCGGCGGCAGGTTGCTGGAGGTCGTGCAGCGGTCGCTCTCGTTGTTGTAGGCGAGGAAGTGTTTGAGTGTGGGGGCGGTCTTGAGAACTTCGGGAGCGCTCCCACGAAGGCCGTGCGCGTACGCGGCGGCCATGACGCCGGTCAGCCACGGGTCTTCCGAGTAGCCCTCCTCGTTGCGCCCCCAGCGCGGGTCGCGCAGCGGGTTGACCACCGGGGCCCACACGTTGAGCCCCGCCCCCGCCGGGTCCTTGTGATGGAAGGCCAGCACCTCGTCGCTGGTCGCCTCGCCGACGCGGCGGACGAGGTCGAGGTCCCACGTCGAAGCCAGCCCGACGGCCTGGGGGAAGACGGTGGCGGGGCCGAGCCAGGCCAGCCCGTGCAGGGCCTCGGTGCCGGTGCGGAAGGCGCCCAGCCCCAGCCGCTCGACCGGGGCCTGGTACTGGTGGAGCAGGCCCACCTTCTCCTCAAGGGTGAGCCGGCGCATCAGGTCGTCGATTCGATCGGCAAGGGGAACCGCTGGGTCACGGAAGGGGGGCTCTTGCATGATCATCCCTCTGAGAGTGTCGAAGCGCTTCGACGACCGGCCTGGGGAAGTTACGCGGACGTTTCGGTGGGTTGACTGAAGGGTGCACTTCCCCGCGACCAAGGTCAAGGGATCCGCGGCAATCCTCCCGGCAATCTTCCCGAATCGATGGAGTCGAGCACCCGGGCCGCGCCGCCCAGAGCGGCCGCGTCGTGGCCCAGCGTCGAGGCCACGACCTGGCAGCCACCCGCCTGCGCGGCGATGACGCGGTGGCCGAGCTCGGCGTGGACCGGGGGCAGCAGCCAGGGCGCCAGCGCGACGTAGTGGCCGCCGAGGATCACGACTTCGGGGTTGAGCAGGTTGACCAGAATGGACACGCCCTTGCCCAGGTTCCGTCCGGCAGACTCGATCGCGGCCAGGGTGCCGGCGTCGCCGGCGCGCGCCAGGCGTACCGTCTCCTCGATCTCGACCTGGATCTCCGCCGGGGACGGGTCCTTGCCCAGCACCGCGCCGATCCCCGCCATCGCCTCCAGGCAGCCGCGCCGGCCGCAGTGGCACGCGGGGCCGTCGGGGTCGAGCTGGACGTGGCCGATCTCGCCGCTGTAGCCGAGCCCGCCGCGGCGCAGCCGTCCGTCGAGGATGATGCCCGCGCCCACGCCGATCTCGCCGGTCAGATAAACCAGGTCGGAGGCGCCCGCGTGGGCGCCGAAGCGCTGCTCGGCCAGTGCGGCGAGGTTGGCGTCGTTGTCGACCTGGACGGGGAAGCCCGGGTCGCGCAGCGCCTTGGCCAGGTCGCCCCCGAGGTCGGCCTCGCGCCAGCCGAGGTTGGGCGCGATGCGCACGGTGCCCTGCACGTCGATCAGCCCTGGCACGGCCACGGCCAGGCCGAGCACCTGGCGCTCCTCCTTGGCCATGCGGTTGACCACGCGCCGGATGATGGCGCCGACGCCGGCCACGCCCTGACTGACCGATTCGCCGCCCGTGAACGCGCGCCGCCAGGTCAGCAGCCGCTCCCCCGCCAGGCCCGTGGCCACGGCCGAGACGTGGTCGACGTTGATCTCGACCCCGATGGCGGCGTACGGCGAGCCGTCGAGCACCAGCATCGTCGCAGGCCGGCCGACGCGGTTCTCCGTCAGCCCGGTCTCGCGCACCAGCCGCCGGTCGATGAGGTCGGCGACCAGGCTCGACACGGTGGCCTTGTTCAGCCCGGTGGAGGCCGCGATGTCGGCCCGCGAGCACGGCGCGTGCTCACGGACGAAGCGCAGCACGACCGCGAGGTTGGTGGCCCGCACGTCGGCGAAGTCGGCCGGCTGAGGGCCGGTCGTAGAAGTGATCAATATCAGCCCCGTTCCCGCCAAGAGATGACCCCAGCATGCAGCATCCCCGCCACCCTCCACCAACCTGCTCTTGTGGCCACGGTCACAGTCTACTAATTTGTTTGGTCGTAATACCAACTAATTGTAAAAGGCCATCCCTACTCAGAGAAGGTGAGCGAGATGGCGAATCCCACGACTCGCCGCGGATTCCTCGGCCTGGTCGGCGCGAGCGTCCTGGTGGCGGGGTGCGCGGAGAAGAAGGGCCCGGCCAAGGGCACGGCCGTGGCCGCCGACAAGCTCAAGAGCCTGGTGCCGACACGGGTCCCGTTCGAGATCCCGGGGCTCAAGCCGGACCTGCCCGGCAGCGAGTTCGTCCAGCCGGGCTTCCTGACCCGCCCGGCCGGCATGGTTCAGGCCGTCACCGCCAAGCCGCTGACCAGCGGTAAGGAGGTGACCGCGATGACGCCGCTGTGGGGAACCGTGCCGCCGGGCCTGGGCGACAACTCCTACTACGAGTACATGAACGAGCGGCTGGGCGGCGTCGTCCGGTTCAACATCTCCGACGGCAACACCTACGGCGAGAAGCTGAGCACGCTGCTGGCCAGCGGCGACGTCCCTGACATGGTCATGGTCCCGAACTGGGAGCTGATCAAGATCGCGCGTTTCACCGAGGCGGCCAACAAGCTCTTCGCCGACCTGGGCCCCTACCTGGCCGGAGACAAGGCCAAGGAGTTCCCACTGCTGGCCAACTACGACACCACGGCCTGGCAGTACGGCGTCTTCGGCGGCGTTCTGCAGGGCATCCCCTGGCAGAACGACCCCTTCCCGGTCGCCACCTTCGTCCGCCAGGACATCCTCAAGGAGCTGGGCCTGGAGCAGCCCAAGAGCGCCCAGGACCTGGTCGCGCTCGGCAAGGCGATCACCGACCCCAAGAAGAAGCGCTGGGCGTTCGGCGGCGGTATGGAGGAGGAGCTCCAGCGCGCCTTCGGCGCTCCGCGCGAGTGGCGCAAGAAGAGCGACGGCACGCTCGAGTACAAGTACGAGACCGCCGAATGGGCCGCCGCGATCGAATTCATGGTCAAGCTCTTCGAGGCCGGGTACGTGCACCCGGACGTCGTGGCCAACAAGGACGCCGACAACAAGGGCATCTTCGGCAGCGGCCAGATGGTCATATACCGGGACGGCCTCGGCGCCTGGCACGAGAACCTCGGCCGCTTCCAGCCCGACAACCCGGCGTTCGACATGCAGATCGTCGCCCCCTACCCGGCGCAGCCCGGGGGCAGGACGATC
Organism: Nonomuraea purpurea; assembly: GCF_042650645.1. Classification (NCBI taxonomy): domain Bacteria; kingdom Bacillati; phylum Actinomycetota; class Actinomycetes; order Streptosporangiales; family Streptosporangiaceae; genus Nonomuraea; species Nonomuraea purpurea. The sequence goes on along the minus strand of NZ_JBHSBI010000056.1, from coordinate 8,358 downwards.
GTGTGGCGCAACGAGCCCGCCAGCATGTTCGTCTTCATCAAGAAGGGCCTCGGCGACGCCCGTACGCGCGAGCTGTTGTCCCTGTCCAACTGGACCTCGGCGCCGTTCGGCACCCAGGAATACGAGCTGGTCAACAACGGCGTGGAGGGCAAGCACTACAACGTCGAGGACGGCAAGGTCAAGCAGACCGCGCTCGGGCGCAAGGAGGTCGCGCCCACGTACCTGTTCCTGTCGGGCCGCCCGAACGCCAACGAGAAGAGCCAGTACAAGGGCCTGGTGCAGAGCCTGTGGGACTGGTCGACCACCGCCTCGAAGCTCCTGGAGAAGGACCCGTTCGTGGGCATCCGCGTGGAGACGCCCTCCAAGATGGCCGGCCTGGTGACACCCACCCAGGACAAGATGCAGGAGATCTTCCGCGGCAAGCGGCCGGTCTCGGAGTGGCCCAAGATCCTCAAAGAGTGGCAGGAACAGGGCGGGAACGAGGCGCGCGAGTTCTACATGAAGGTCGCGCGCGAGAACGGCAGGCTGTGAGTCTGACGGCCGAGCGCCCGGCCCCCGTCGCCGCCACGAAGCAGCAGGCCCCGACCTGGCGGGCCAAGCTCCGCCGGGACTGGCCGCTGCTGGTGATGAACCTGCCGATGCTGCTGGTGGTCGTGGCCTTCTGGTGGGTTCCGGCGCTCGGCAACGTCATCGCCTTCCAGGATTACAACCCCTACGACGGCGGCATCCTCGGCAGCCCGATCATCGGGTTCACCAACTTCGCGCTGCTCTTCGAAGATCCGCAGTTCCTGCGCGCGGTGACCAACACCCTGTCGATCACGGCCTTCCAGCTCGTCTTCTACTTCCCCGTGCCGATCATGCTGGCGCTGCTGCTGAACAGCATCGTCTCGGCCAAGCTGAGGGCGTTCGTGCAGGGCGTCGTCTACATGCCGTTCTTCTTCTCCTGGGTGCTGGTCGTGGCCATCTTCCAGCAGATGTTCGGCGGGGCAGGGCTGCTGGCCCAGATCCTGCGCGAGAACGGCCGCGAGGCCGTCGACTGGATGACCAACTCCGACACCTTCATCCTGCTCCTCACCTCCCAGACGATCTGGAAGGACGCGGGCTGGGGCGCGATCATCTTCCTGGCCGCCCTCAGCACCATCGACCCGAACCTGTACGAGGCCGCCGCCGTGGACGGGGCCAGGCGATGGCGGCGCATGTGGCACATCACCCTGCCGGGGCTGCGGCCGGTGATCGTGCTGCTGCTGATCCTGCGGCTCGGTGACGCGCTGAACGTCGGGTTCGAGCAGTTCATGCTGCAACGCAGCGCGGTCGGAAGCGCGGCTTCCGAGGTGTTCGACACGTTCGTCTACTGGTCTGGCCTGCGTACCGGCGACCTCGGGTACGGGGCGGCGGCCGGGCTGTTCAAGGGGCTGGTCGGGTTGCTGCTCATTCTCGCGGCCAACCGGGTGGCGCACGCGTTCGGCGAGCGAGGGGTGTATTCGAGATCATGACAGCTCTGACGTCCAGGAAGCCCGCCCGGCTGGCGCCATGGGAGGAGCGGCCGTCGCCGGTCGGGCAGTTCGGCAAGGGCACGCTCGTGACGCTGATCGTCGTGGCCGTGCTCGGCCCGCTCTACACGATCGTGCTGACCAGCCTGAGCTCCTCGGCCACCGTCAACCGGGCGGGCGGGCTCGTCCTGGTGCCCGACGGCATCACGTTCGAGGCCTACCGGCAGATCTTCTCCGACACCGTGGTCAGCAGGGCCGTGCTGGTCAGCACCGGGGTGACCCTCGCCGGGACGCTGCTCAGCACGGGCGTGAGCGTGCTGGGGGCCTACTCGCTGTCGCGGCCCGGCTCGTTCCTGCACCGGCCGCTGCTGTTCAGCGTGCTGCTGATGTTCGTCTTCTTCCCCGGCATCATCCCCGTCTACCTGATGGTGAGCGGGCTGGGGCTGAAGGACGGCTACTGGTCGCTGATCCTGCCGACGGCCGTGTCGGCCTTCAACGTGGTGGTGCTGCGCTCGTTCTTCATGAACATCCCCGGCGAGGTCCTGGACAGCGCGCGCATCGACGGGGCCGGGGAGTTCCTGATCCTGTGGCGGATCGTGCTGCCCATGTCGAAGGCGGTCACGGCGGTGGTGGCGATGTTCTACGCGGTCGGGTACTGGAACGCGTGGTTCAACGCGATGCTCTACATCGACGACACGCGCAAGTGGCCGCTGGCGCTGATCCTGCGGCAGTACGTCGTCGACTCCAACCCCCTGCCGGCGGCCACGGCCGGGGTGACGGGCGACGCGCCGCCGACGCTGGCGATCAAGATGGCCATCGTGGTGATCGCGGTGATCCCCGCCCTGGTCATCTATCCCTTCGTGCAGCGCCACTTCACCAAGGGCGTCATCGTGGGGGCCGTCAAGGGTTAGCAGTTCAGGGGTGGCATCGTGGCCCCGCCGGGGTTCCAGGTCCGCAGGAACTCCGGCTGGATCGAGATGTCGACGAGCTCGATGCGCAGCCCGAGGCCCGGCATGCGGTGGTAGGCCCAGGGGCGGCCGTACGAGCGGGCGTCGAAATCCAGTGGGAAGCCCTTCTCGAACAAACGCCGTGAGCAGGCGTCGATCCCGCCGGCCCAGAACCCGACGTGGTCGCAGCGGGGCCCCTCGCCGGGGTCCCACGGGCTGCCCGCCGGGCCTTCGATCAGTTCGGTGTAGAGGGGGCCTGAGCGGGAGAACACGATGCGGTAACTCCAGTCACCCAGACGACCGTCGCATACCGGGTTCCATTCGACGCCCACCGCGCGGCCGAGGTCGTGCATGGCGCGCTCGATGTCCGGCACGACGTAGCCGACGTGGTACGGGGCACTCGGGATCACCATCAAGAGGCTAATCAGGGCGCCGGGTTGAAGACCAATAACGAAGTTTGGGGTGATCTATCGGAATACCGATGGGTTCTTGCGACGGCCGCCTCGCGCGGCCGGGCTCTGAAAGATGTCCGAGCCGATCCACGCTCTGTTCAGGACAGAAGCAAGACGGCATCCCATCGGGTGGCGGTCGCGGGGGCCGGTAGGTTGCCGTGGTCGGCGAGAGCGAGGGCGATGCCCGCTGCGCCGGTCAGAAGCCCGGGATCGTCGGACGCGGTTCCTGCCCCGAGGTGTTGTACGGCGAAGAGGTGTTCGGGGTTGAACGCCGATGCGACCGACGACGCCGCAGGATCGGCGGTGGCCGGTTTGCGGGTTGCAGCGCATTGCAGCACTCCAGAGCTGCCATGGCACAGGGTGGGTCCCTCGGTGTCCCACAGGTGGACGGGGCGGCTGGCCAGGGACGCGATGGCCGTGTCGCCGGCCTCGGCCAGGTGTGGGTCTGGCAGTGCGTGGCCGGCGAGGGTGAGGGCTCGTCCGATGCCGGGGGCGCCGTAGCACCAGGCGTCGCGTCGTCCGGCCGCCGGCGTTGGGGCAGGTGGTCCGTTGTCGAGTTCGTGCCCGGTGATGTAGGGCGGCCAGGTCGTGGTGCCGGGGGTCTGCCAGGTGAGGAGCCACTGTGCGGCGGCGCGGATCGCGGCGGTTTGGCCGTCGACCTCCCACCCGGCTGATGAGGCGATGGACAGGAGGGCCAGGGGTCCGGCGATGCCGTGGGCCATCCCGGTCTCGGCGACCCCTGAGGGTGGGACGCCGGTGGTGGAGGGGTGGCCGTCGGCGGGTAGCCACCAGCCGGGCCGGGTTCGGCCTCCAGGGGTGTTGATGATGGTGGTGAGGGTGGTCAGTGCGGCCTTCAGCCCTGGTTCGGCGTGGTCGTGTCCGTTGGTCAGGGCGGCAAGCAGGATCCGGCCGATCCCTGCAAGACCGGTGATGGCGTCGTATAGCTCCCAGGCCGGTGTGGCGGGGCCGCGACGGAGGAGCTCGTGGTGGGTGTCGGCTTTGGCGGTTGCCTGGTGCGATAGCCAGCGGACGGCTTGCTGCACGGCGTGCCGTTGTGGTTCGGGGTCGGTGAGATAGCCCTCGGCGAGGATCAGCGAGGTCGCCATGCCTCCGGGGGCTGCGAAAACGCCGGGAGCCGCAGTGCGCGGGCGCGGGCTGAGGGTTGCGGCGGCCGTCCAGTGGGCGTGGGCCGCCCTCTCGAAACGGGGGTCGGTGTGGCTCAGGCGGGCGTGTAGGAGCGCTGTGCCGGCGAGGCTCTGCAGGCACGCGCCTGGCCGTTTGGGGGCGGCGGCCACGATCGACTTGGGGTCCAGGAGACGTTCGGCGATCGTGAGCGCCTGGCCGGCGGCCTGGGCCCGGGTGTCGCTCATCAAGCAGCGCCCAGGAAGAGCAGGTCTACCGCCAGCGCCCGAACCAGCGGCTCCGGGATGGCCGCGCCGAGGATCCGGTTGACGTGCATGTGGACCACTGACGATGCGCACGAGATGCGTTGCTCCGGGTCGAGCATATCCCGGTAAGTGACCAAGGCCTTATCCCGCGCTGCCCACGCTGGGCTGGTGGACGGCAGCGCGGCCGCCGCCCGGGTCAAGGGCCGCAATTCGGCCATCTTCCGGCGTGCGTCCCGATCGACGTGGTGACCGGCGAGCGCCCTGCGATCCCCGTCGGCCAGGATGCGCGCGATCGCCGCGGCGGACAAGGCCGCGACGACCGTCCGCTGATCAGGGTGCGGCGTTGCGGTCACCGTGGCCAGCACCAGCCGGGAGTCAGCCGCGAACACCTCCTCCGCCGCGGCCATCGCCTCCGGGCTGCCCCCGTACCGCTCGACCTCCTGCTCGTACGGCTCGACCGCCAGGCCGCTCGCTAGACGGTCACGGACGAGCTGGCCGACGAGATCGCCCATCGTGGACAGGACACGGCCGCCCAGGTACTCGGGGTCGCCATGGAACCGGACCCGCAGATGAGGGCCGGCGTGGTCGGCGTACCGCAGCCAGAACCACAGGCCGTCGACGCCGTCACAGACGGCGGCCAGACGGGCGAGGACTTCGTCCTGGCAGATCGCGGGGGTGCGGATCACGAGCGAAAGCCAGCGCCCGCCGGGCAGGTACAGCCCTTCACCGGGCCGCCGCACCGCCACGGAGGGCAGCGGGGGTAGGGGTGGGGGCGTCTGCGCTCGGGCGAGCGACACCACGAGCTCCAGGGCGTGCGCCCCGGTCGGCCCCGCCATGATGCCCTGGACGGCGCCGGGACCGCCCGGCTGCTCGGTCACCGCGGTAGCACCTCGCTTGACGTAGCGGCGCAGCAGCGCCCGGTCATCGGCCCGGCGCAGATCGACCGGCAGCGCCCGGTCATGCTCCCGGACGACGACGACGTCCGGCGGCGCGGGAACCGTCGTCGTCCGCCAGGTGTCCAGGGCGGCGTCCCAGTCGGCTTGCGCGGCTCCGGTCACCGTGGCCGGGAGAGTCCAGCGGGCGGGGGTGAGGATCGTCGACCGGTAGCGGACGCGCGGTTGGAACGGCAGAGCGGCCAGCGGCCCCCACGACCATGCCTGCCAGGGGCGGCACCCGTGCTGGCCGAGCAGCCGCAGGAACCGGGCGAGCGGGGGGAGCAGGCGGGGCGACAGGCGCGAGAACAGCACCGGGATGATGCGCCGTCCCAGGCCGGCCGACCAGAGCAGCAGCCGCCGCCCGTCAGACACCAGCAGAAGATCAGCAAGGTTCAGGTCGCCGGGGCGTACCGGGACGCCGAGCGGGATCCGATGCGCCGCGAACCCTGTCGGCGGCGCGAGCGTCGCCCCGGATGGCGTACGGGCGCGGACCACCAACTCCGCGACTACGGCGTCCTCGTCCGCATCGTCCACCTTCAATTCGGGCAGCAGCGAAGCGAACCGCCCCGACGACGATCCCGCCTCCTGGGTGCCGCCGCCGGGAGCCACCGCCAAGCGCAGCCGCCCGGCAGTCGCGTCCTGCGGCGTGTCGGCAAAGACTCGCACATAGATTTCGGCGGTCCGCGGCGGCGGCGCGGACTCGCTTCCGTTCGCCGTGGCCAGCGCCTCGACCGTTCCGGCGTCCAACTCGACCTCGGCGCTATGCTCAGCGGACGCGATCAGCGAGGCGAGAACGCGCGTCGACTCCGGCGGTGTGTTGGGCGGTGTCTCCGTCAGGCTCACCCCGATCACGGGGTCGAGCGCGTCGAGCAGTGGCACGAACCGGTGCCGCCCGTACCTGTGAGTGAACCGGTCGTGGAAGCCGGCCAGAGGGTCGGGGTCGCTGCCGATCCGCCACAGCACCCCTGCGGCGTCGGCCGCCTCGCGGGCGAGCCTGGCAGGCAGAATCAGGTGGGCGTCGACGGCCACGTCCACGCGGACGGGCCGTTCCCGGTGGGCGATCCGGTCGGTGATGGCCCTCGCGGTGGCCAGCATGGTGAGCCGCTGCGGCGAGCCCGGCGGGTGGGTGTCGGCATCGGCGAGGTGCCGGCGGATCAGCGCCAGGTCTTTCCGGAGAGCGCTGCCGGATGGGAGTTTGGCCAGGAGGTGCCTCAGCGGGTCGTCGCTACCGTTGTCGAGGAGGTCGGTCAGCAGAAAGCCCTGCCGCACGAGCTCCAGGACCATGTCGCGGACCGGCGCTTCTGGCGCTCCGGGCCAGGCACGGGTGACGGCGTCGAGTACCTCACTGCCTGTGGCTCCTCGCGCGCACACCTGCATGATCAGTGCGGTGGCGTCGGTCGCGCGGACGGTGACCCGCCGCACGCCGGTGGTGCCGGGTTCTGCCGCCCGCTCATGTTCCAGCCGTCCGCCGCGGCGGACGGCCAGGTTGTTGGAGGACAGGGTGAGATGCGGCAGCACATCCGGGGCGGTCAGGACACGGTCGGCTACTGCGGCGAGCCATCCGGGATCGGGGACGCTACGGGCCCGATGTTCGCTCCCCATGGTCCAGCCGTGGCCGCCGGAGCCGGAGAAGAACGCGGCGGCGACGCCGGCGAACACCCCCTGCGGGGTGGGCCGGGTCTGGGCTCGGACCGTGTAGCTGCGCACCGTCTCACGGCCGCGGCCTTCCGGTGAGGACGCGGCGGCGAGAGCGGCTGTCTGCCTGGATGCCAGGAACATCCCCTCGCGGACCAGCGGATCCACCGCTCCTCCGGCCCCGCCGGCCTCGGCCGTACAGGTCAGGGGGAGGAGCGGGATCCGCGCCAGCGCCGGGGCGGGGAACGGAACGAAGACCTGCATACCCAACTCCTCCCTCTGATGTGTCACGGTCTAGCCGTTGTTATCAGTCATCGTCGCCGCAGCCGCAGCTAGTCGCGCAAGTGTTCGTACAGGTGTCGTCGGTGCAGTCCCCGGAAGCCATGGTGCCGGGGAGTTCGTGTACCGGCCCGGCCTGTGGGCTCAGGTCGAACAGGTCGAACAGGTCGAGCGTCGGCGTGCTGGTTCTGAGCGCCATGACGGCCTCCACTTGTGGATGTTTCCCCCGAAACCGGACGGTAGGGGGGCGGTAGCGGCTGCTCACCTTCGATGGCGGCGCGCAGCCGCGTTGATCTGTCGCCCTCGGGCAGTGCTTGAGGGCGTGTCGGTAAGACGTTGGTCTGGTGGTTGAGGCGAGTAGGCCACGCTGATCGCTGCCCGGTGCGAGTGAGCGGTGCCCGTCAACCACCCGTGGTGACGAACACCCTGCTGTGCTTCTTCTCCGCCGTGATCATGGCTGTGGGGGCATCCTCGGCGCCCACCGGATGGACCTCGATCCGCAGACCCGCCAGCTCATCGCGGGCCCGGGCCGCGCCCCACGCCCGAACGCGGTCGGCGACCTCACCGGCCAGCCGCTCCCCAGCGGGCCCGTACGCGCACGCCCCCAGCTCGATCATCTCCTGGGCGGTGTCGCTGGGCGCGGGACGGCGGACCAGGTACGCGAAACTGTCGGATGTGTAGCAGCCCATGCTGCCCCACGGGTAGATCGGGTCGACCAGGCCCGCCTCCCGCGCCACCAGGACCCGGCATATCGACGCGGACGCGCCGACCAGCCAGAAATCCAGATGCGTCATCGCCGTCTCCGTCCACGGCACCACCACCCCCGACCAGGCCAGGGCCGGCGCACCGGTCAGCGCCGCGCCGAGCGCATCCGCGTCGACCGGCTGCCCGTCGTCGATGCGCAGCCACACGCCGCTGTCGGTGCCCAGCGCCAGCTTGATCTCCTCCACCGCTGACGGGCCCCGCATCGGCATGAACCCGCATTCATTGATTGACACGCTTCGCCATACGGCGCCGTCGAATTCCAGCGCCACTGAGCGGGTGACGCCCCGCATCCGCAGCGGGACGACCAGCCGCCCCCCGTGCGCGAGCTGTTCCCGCCATGCGGGCGGCACCTCCCACGCACCCACGGTGACGTGAGGTCGGCCCGAGACGCCCTGCCGATGTTGCCATCGGTGGGTTTCCTCGGGCCGCCTCCCGAACCCGCCGTGCCCGTCTCCAGGCAACGGGCT